>JALHPN010000003.1 GCA_022842465.1 Polyangiaceae bacterium
ACACGCGCGGGTTCCAGGCGCGCGCGTCCGCGCTCGCGGAGCTCCTCCGCGGCAAGGACCGCCTCGTCGTCGTCGACGCCGGGTGCGCCTCCGCGCTCCGCGTCCACGCCCCGGCCTCTGGCGTGTCCCTCCCTCTGCCCGTCGAGCTCTTCGTCGAGACGGCCGCGCGCGCGCTCGGCACGATCCCGGCCGCCGCGCTGCGGGACGCCGCGAGCTCTCGCATGCGCTTTCACGACCCCTGTCAGATGGGGCGTGGCCTCGGCGTCTACGACGCGCCCCGCGCGGTGCTCGGACGTCTGCTCGGCCGCGCGCCCGACGAGTTCCCCCGCGCCCGCGAGGGCGCCCGCTGCTCCGGCGCCGGCGGCCTCCTCCCCGTCACGATGCCGGAGACCTCGCGCGCGATCGCCGACACCCGCGTCGCCGAGCACGAGGCCGAAGGCGGCGGCACGATCGTGACGGGCTGCGCCTCGAGCCTCCGCACGTTCGCGAAGAGCGGAGCGAAGGTCGTCGACATCGCGAGCCTCGTCGCCCGCGCGCTCGGTCACGCGGAGGACGCCGAGTGAGCCGCGCGAGCCTTCCGCCTCCGCCGCCGAGGCCCAGCCGCACGGTGGCGACGCGGATCCTCGCGTCCTTCGCGTTCACGATCGTCGCGTTCGCAGTCACGTTCGCGTTCTCCGCCCTCGCCCAGAAGCGCGCGGCCGAGGAGAGCGAGGAGCTCACGAAGGGATTCGTCCCCGCCGCGCTCGAGCTCGGCAGGCTCCGCGCCGTGCAGTCGACGCTCGCGTCGCTCGTCGACGGCATCCCGGACGAGAAGAACCCGCTCTCCACGCGGATCCTGCTCGAGACGCTCTCGAGCGAACGCCGGATGATGTTCGAGTCGACTCGGACGGCGATGCACGACGACCTCCGGGCCCTCGGGAGCGAAGAGACCCGGCAGGTCGCCCTCGTCCTCTCCGGCGAGCTCGATGCGGCGCAGGCGGCGCTGTCGGGCGATCGCGCGGATCTCGATCGGCTCCTCGCCGCGATCGACGGAGGCGACCGTGACGAGGTGAACCGAGAGCTCATCGCCCTCGGCGCGAAGGAGCACGACGCCGACAAGCGGCTGAAGGCGCTCGCCGAGCATCTCGACCGCGAGATGGGTCGACTCTCCAACGCCGCCCGCGACCGCGAGCGACGCATCCTCGTCCAGCTCGCCGTCCTTGCGCTCCTGACGATGGCCGTCGCGGCAGGGGTCGCCCTCCACACGCGGCGGCTCCTCCGCCCGCTCGAGCGGGTGACGGAGCGCGCGCGGGCGGTCGCGCGCGGCGATCTCACCCCGCAGTCGATCCCCGACTCGGACGACGAGATCGGCCAGCTTGCCGCCGCGTTCGAGCGGATGGTCTCCGCCGTGGGCAAGGCGCAGAGCCGCGCGGTCGCGAACGAACGCCTCGCCGCGATCGGGAAGATGGCCGCTCACGTCACCCACGAGATCCGGAACCCGCTCTCGTCGATCGGCCTCAACATCGAGCTCCTCGAGGAGGAGCTCGCCGAGTCGAACGTGAACGCGGAGTCGAAGAGCCTCCTCGGCGCGATCACGCGCGAGGTGCAGCGCCTCGAGCACCTCTCCGAGGAGTACCTCCGCGTCGCGCGCCTCCCGCAGCCGCGCATGGAAGCGGACGATCTCGCCGCGGCGGTGCGGGAGATCACCTCGTTCGCGCGGCCCGAGGTCGAGCGAGCGGGATGCGAGCTCGCCGTGTCGATCGAGGACGACACGCCGCCCGTCCTCTTCGACGGCGGGCAGATCCGCCAGGCGCTCCTCAACGTCCTCCGCAACGCGCGCGAGGCGATGCCGGACGGCGGGCGCATCGACGTCGCCGTGAAGGCGGAGGGGATGAGCGTCGTCGTCGCCGTCGACGATCGCGGCGGCGGCATCCCGGATGACATCCGCGCCCGCGTCTTCGACCCGTTCTTCTCGACGAAAGGCGAAGGCACCGGCCTCGGCCTCGCGATCACGCGGCAGATCATCGAGGCGCATGGCGGGACGCTCGCCTGCGAGCCGCGCGAGGGCGGCGGGACGTCCTTCCGGATGCTCCTCCCGATCTCGCCCCAGCGCACGAGCGGACCTGCGAGCGTCTCGCTCGCGCGCGAGCCGCCGTACCGCTGATTCACACCTCGTCGTCGATCACGCGGGGCCTTCCTCCGACTCGTAGATGAAGCGGAGCTCGGGGGTGCGCTTCAGGTCGACGCCTTCGGCGAGGCGCGCGCGGAGGAACGCGGACGCGCGCTCGAACGCACGCTCGACGGCCGAACGCGGTCTCCCGCGGGGAACCGCGAAGTGCACCTTCGCGCTCCTCAGGTCGGGAGAGAGCACGACGTGGGTGATGCGGACGCCTTCGAGCTCCGGGTCCGTCACGTCGTCACGGACGACGGTGCGGAGCTCGAGGAGGACCGCCGCCTGCGTCCGCTCGTGATGGTGGGATCCACGCGCGCCTTTCGCCGCGTCACGCCGTTCCATGGGCGCTCTCGTTAGCCGAGGAAGCGCCCTCGGGAAAGGCCGGCGAGGGATGCGGCCCCGCGCGGGACCTGGTAGGAGGTTCGCCATGCCCCGCCCTGATGGCCGCACCCCCGACGCGCTCCGCCCGGTCGAGATGACCGTGGGCTTCCACCGCTACGCCGAGGGCTCCGTGCTCTACCGCGCGGGGCACACCGTCGTGCTCGCCACCGCTTCGGTCGACATGAAGGTCCCGCCGTGGATGGAAGGCAAGGGCAAGGGCTGGGTCACCGCCGAGTACCAGATGCACCCGCGCGCGAACCCGCAGCGCCGGGAGTCGCGCGACGGCCGCGGCAAGGCGCCGAGCGGCCGCACGCAGGAGATCCAGCGTCTCGTCGGACGCGCGCTCCGCGCCGCGATCGACCTGGGGAAGCTCGGGGAGCGGCAGATCTCGATCGACTGCGACATCCTCGAGGCCGACGGAGGCACCCGCACGGCCTCCATCACCGCCGGCTTCGTCGCGCTCACGCTCGCCCTCGCGAAGATGAAGAAGGACGGAAACCTCGCCGGCCCGTGCATCCGCGAGCCCGTCGCCGCCGTCAGCGTCGGTCACGTCGGAGACGGGCTCGCGCTCGACCTCGTCTACCTCGAGGACTCGAAGGCAGAGGTCGACCTGAACCTCGTCGCCACGCGCTCGGGCGCGATCGTCGAGGTCCAGGGCACGGCCGAGGGCGCGCCCGTTCCGCGGAAGGACATCGACAAGATGATCGACCTCGGGCTCGCGGGGATCGCGGAGCTCAACGCGATCCAGGAGAAGGTGCTCGCCGCGGCAGGGGTCGACCTCGCCTCGCTCGTCGTCCGCTGAGGAGAAGTCCGATGAAGAGCTCGCTCGTCGTCGCCACGTCGAACCGCGGGAAGCTCGAGGAGCTCCGCCAGCTCCTCGCCGGTCTCGATCTCGAGATCGTCGCGCTCGCCGACGTCGTGAAGCGCGATCTGCACATCGTCGAGGACGGCGAGACGTTCGAGGCGAACGCGATCAAGAAGGCGCAGGCGGTCGTCCGCGCGACGGGGATGATGACCCTCGCGGACGACTCCGGGCTGGAGGTCGACGCCCTCGGCGGTGCGCCCGGCGTCCGCTCGGCGCGCTACGCGGGCGAGCGCGCGACCGACGCGGAGAACAACGCGGCCCTCCTCGCCGCGCTCGGAGCGCTCGACGCCGACGCCACGGGCGCGGGCCTCGGGCGGGACTTCCCGGGGCGCTTCCGCTGCGTGCTCGCGCTCGTCGACCCGTTCACGCGCGACGGGGAGCCCTACCTCGTCGACGGCGCCTGCGAAGGACGGATCACCCTGACGCCGCGCGGCTCGGGCGGCTTCGGCTACGACCCGCTCTTCCTCGTCGACGGCACCGACCTCACGATGGCCGAGCTCCCGGAGGCCGAGAAGAACCGGATCTCGCACCGTGGTCGAGCGGTCGCGAAGCTCCGGCTCGTCCTCGAGAAGATCGTCGCCGAGCGCGACGCGGTCGTTCGCCGGGTCACGGGCTAGCGCCGCGAGGGAAGGTCCGGACGGCGCCCCGCGTATCCCGGTGCCATGAACGCTTGGCTTCGCGCTCTCGTCGTCGTCGCGGCTCCCACTCTGATCCTCGCGTGCGTCGGAGGCGCGGGCGATCTCGGCCAGGTCGGCTCCGCCGGGACCGGCGAGAGCGGTCAGGGCGGCCAGGGCGGCCAGCGCGGTGAGGATCCGACGGCGCCGGCCAGGGAGGACGACGCGTCCGAGACCGCCCCGGCGCCCTCCTCCGCCGCGAGCGCGACGCCGACCCCGAGCGGGACCGGCACCGCCACGACGGAGCGCCCCGAGTGCGCCTCGTACGCGGCGGTGTACTGCAAGTGCCTCGGGACCGCCGCGGCCAAGGACTGCGTCGCGGGCCAGACCGCGCAGTGCAACAGCTACTACTCCCAGTGCACCTACGCGAAGTACGCCACGTGTGTGACCTCGCGGAACTGCTCCACGGGCTGGCTCGACGCCTGCTCGAAGGAGAAGTGCTGAGCGTTCACTCGCCGAAGATGTCGAAGTGCACGCCGACACCGAGGCGGAGCCGTCGGCGAAGCGTTTGTCGCACGCCTCGTGTCGCCGGTGCCACGTACTCGACGGACATGCGCCGAGCACTCCGCATCCTCGTGGCCGCGTCCGTCGCCGCGGCCGCGTCGGCGGCGCCGAGCGCCCGCGCCGAGGCGCCGCCCACCTTGCAGCTGCCCGAGCCCGCCCTGCTCGCGCGTACGCAGGTCGCCCCCGCGGAGCCCGGCCCGGAGTACTACCGGCTGCCTCCGTCGGACCGCTGGCTCGCCACACGCGTCGCGGTCGGAGGGGGCGTACGCGCGTCTGGTCCGTTCGCGTACGACGGCGCGTTCGCCCTCGACCTCGGTCTCTCCGCGCGGATCGGTCTCGGCAGGCGCCGTGAGTTCGGGTGGGCACTGATGCCGGACTTCGGCTACGCGAACCTCGCCCTCGGCGCGCCATCGCGCTCGCATTCCTTCCTCGCGGGCGTGGGGCTCGGGCTCCTGAACGGCGGAACGGCGTTCGGCGTCGTCCCGCGCTTCGTGGTCGGGAACGAGGCGGGTAGAAGCGCGCTCGGGCTCCGCACGGGCGTCGTCATCGACGGGGTCTTCGAGCCCGGTGTCCTGCTCGAGATCGCGCACACGGTGACGTGGCAAGACACTTCGGCCGCGCACGACGTCCGCTTGCTCGTGGGTCTCGATCCGACGCTCTTCTTCACACCGCGCCGATGCCACCTCGGGATCGCAGGTCGCTCGACGGGAGGATGCGACCGATGACCCGTTCCGCCCTCACCCTCGTTCTCGCGTGCGCGTCCGCCGCGTGTGCCCCGTCGGTCGAAGGGCTCGTTCGCGATCACCACTACGCGGAGGCGTTCGCCGCGGTCGAGACGGAACATCCCGAGCTCCACGAGAGGGTCTGCCGAGCTGTGCTCGCGGACGCGGCGACGGCGCTGCACATCGCGATCGTACCCCACGCGCAGGTGGCGCACGCGCTCGGCCCCGACGCAGACCTCCTCGCCGAGGCTCGCGTCGCGCGCCTCCACGCCACGTTCGGCACACCCCGCGACGTCTCGACGCTGGTGACGGCGGAGCTCCGAGACGGCAGGACGCCCGTGCCCCACCTCGACACGTCCGAGTCGGCGCTCGCGGAGCTGACGGGCGAGGCCGCGGAGGCGCGCGGCCGGGCATCGGCCGAGGCGACGTCGCGCGAGAACGCGAAGACCGTATGGCTCCTGACGAACATCTTCCTCGCGGGGATTCCGGAGCTCACGCGCCGCGCGGTCCGCGTGGCCAACCCCTCGCTCGCGCCGGCGCCGGAGCCCTCCGACGTGGGCCGCCCCGATGTCTCGCCCCCGAAGGCGGCGCCGCGCGCTCGTCGTCTCGCGCAGCTCTTCGCGGGCAGCGCGGCCGGGACGGAGGACGGCGGAGACGGTCACGGTCACGTCGACCGCTTCGTGGTCTGGAGGGTGCGCGACGAGGCGTCGCCACGCCTCGCGGTCGCGATCACCGTCCACCTGACCGCCGGCTCGAGCGCGGGGTGCACCGAGGAGGTCGTCGCTCCCCTTCCGCCGGGCGAGACGATGGAGGAGCGCTTGGCGGCGCTGTTCGGGGGTCGGGAGCGCGCCGTCACCGAGCTCGGCCCGGGTGTCGTGATCGTCCCTCGGAAGCGTCGGCCTTAGCGGCGTCCGCGCAAGTGCTGAGCGTTCACTCGCCGAAGATGTCGAAGTGCACGCCGACGCCGAGGCTCAGCATCACGTAGGGACGGGCGTTGTCGATGACCTCTCCGTCCTTGAACGCGGGCTCCTGGATGCCGTCGCCCTGACCGGGTGCAAACTGCACGTTTCCTGACGTGTCGTTGAGCGACCCGCCGGAGACGCTGAGGACGGGCTCGATCGTGAAGAGCGTCGCCACGCGGATCTCCGCGCCGAGCCCCAGCTTGAAGAGCTCGAGGCCGCTCATCGTGTAGGACTGGCCGTTGTTGCGGACGGTGACGAGGCGGCGGCCGATCGCGATGTCCGAGAGGAACGCGACGGAGTCGACGTCGCCGCTCAGCATCCGGAAGCCGATCCCGTAGTAGTCCGAGGAGGCGGAGGCGTTCTCGCCCTCGAACCGGTTACCGGCGGGCAAGAAGGCATGATCCCAGAAGAGGTACGGGATGTAGCGGTGCGAGATGCGGGCGCCGATGTCGATCTGCCCCGCAGGCCCGTTGCCGACGAAGTTCCCGGTCGTCTCCCCGCGGCCGGCGCGGTTCGCGAAGAAGTTGAAGCCGAAGCCCATGTACGAGAGGCGCGGGCCCGCCCAGAGCGAGAACTTCGGCGCGTGCGTCGGCTTCTCGGGTTCGGGCGCCTCCACGGGAGGCGGCGCGGCGCGCGGAGGCGGGGGCTGCTGGTAGCTCGGTGGCGGTTGCTGGTACCCGGGCGGAGCTTGCTGGTACCCGGGCGGCGGCGGCTGGTACCCGGGCGGGGGCTGCTGGTAGCCCGGCGGGGGTTGCTGGTAGCCCGGCGGGGGTTGCTGGTAGCCCGGCGGGGGTTGCTGGTAGCCGGGCGGAGGCTGCTGGTAGTTCGGCGGAGGGGGCTGATAGCCCGGCGGCGGATAGCCGCCTGGCGGAGGCGGCGCGTACTGGCCTGGCGGCGGCTGGTACTGCGCGGGAGGCGGCAGCGGCGCCGGAGGCTGCTGCGCCCACGCGGGGTCGGCGAGCGCGGTGGTCGCGATCGCGGCAGCGCAGGGGAGGAGGAGCCGGAAACAGGGCGAGGAAGCGAAGACGCCGGGCGGCATGTGAGGTGGAGCATAGGCGGGACCCGGGCGGCCGGCCAGCCGCCCCCGGAGACCGCTCACGACGCACGCGCCAGACGACGCGCGCGGACGGGTCAGGCGGCGTGCCCCGCTCGCGCCCTCATTTGACCGCGCGACCCGGCGGTGCCAAGAGCTTCGCGTGGGCGCGTTCCGCGGCATGAGGGCCTTCGGGAAGTACGGCTCCCTCGGCTTCGAGCTCATCGGGTCGATCGGGGTGGGGTACTACCTCGGCCATCTGCTGGACGTGAAGCTCGGCACGCGGTGGATCGGCTTCGTCGGCTTCCTGCTCGGTTGCTACGCCGGCTTCCGCGCGCTCTTCAAGGCGTCGAAGCAGATGCAGCGCGACATCGAGGACGACGAGCGCCTCGAGCGCGGCGAGGATCCGTGGGCGCCGCCGGAGCCCGACCACGAGGCCCCGAAGGTGCCGCGAGACGTGAAGCCATGACGGACCCGAAGCGCACGAAGGACGACGACGTCGCGGCGAAGGAGAGCGAGGACGCCGCGCGTGCGTCCGCCGTCGTCGCCGGCGTGCTCGGCGCGATCTTCACGGTCGGCGGCTTCGCGGTGGCAGGTCCGAAGACGGGGATGTCCGTCGCCGTCGGCGCCGTCGTCGCGGTCGCGAACCTCGTCGCGATGCGCGCCATCATCGGCGCGATCCTGACGCCCTCCGAGGACGATCTCGAAAACGCCGAGACCGCGTCTGTCGACGCCCCGTCGGGCGGGGACCCCGTGGCGGAGGCGGAGGCCCTCGGGGCAGCCGAAGCGGAGACGGACGAGGCCACGCGCGCGGCGGCGGAGGCCAGCGCCGAGGCGAGCAAGAAACAGGGACGTCGCGGCGGCGCGGCGTGGGGCGTCTTCGCGCTCCTGAAGATCCTCGTGCTGTTCGGAGGCATCGGCCTGCTCCTGATGCGCGGATGGGTCGAGCCGATCCCGCTCGTCATCGGCTACGGCGTCCTGCCGCTCGGGATCACGGCGAGCACCCTCGTCGCCAGCCTCCGCCCCAAGCGGCGGCGCTGAAGCCCTGGCCGACGGCGGCGGTCGCCCCTACCGTCGGCGGCGCGTGACCGACGGCGGGCTCCTCCGCGAGGAGAAGCCCCACTCTCACGACGCGAAATCCTTGCGCTTTCGCGGCCCCCGGGTTTCGAGCGTTCCTCGACCTTTGTCGCCCGAGACGTGTTATGTGAGCGCGCCAGCGGGGCGCGAGCCGCGCGAACCAGAGCAGCCTCTCCCATGCCCGAGCACACGTCCTTCTTCAGCTACCTCATCGCCATGTTCCCCGCGCTCGGGGAGAACATGCACAACTTCGGCGCGACGTTCCTCGGCCACAAGCAGGTCGATGCGCACGGCGCCGAGCCGCTCGTGGCGGCGCTCTTCGTGGTGCTGGTCCTCGTCGTCCTCGGTCTCCGCGCGAAGGCGCAGGTGACGGACTACGAGAAGTCGGTCATCCCCGACGACAAGCTCACGCTGCGCACGTTCTTCGAGCTCGTCATCGGGTACTTCTACGGGATGATGCGGGACATGATGGGCCCGACGCGCGCGAAGCGCTTCTTCCCCGTCGTCGGCACCGCGGCGCTCTTCATCCTCTTCTCGAACTTCCTCGGGATGATCCCGGGATTCCTCCCGCCGACGTCGAACTGGAACGTCACCGCCGGCTGCGCGGTCTGCGTGCTCGGGGCGTTCACGTACTACGGCTTGAAGGAGCAGGGCTTCGGCTTCATCTCCCACCTCGCCGGTCCGTGGATGGGCCCGGCGATGATCCCGATCAACATCCTGATCTTCGCGATCGAGTTCCTCTCGACGTTCATCATCCGTCCCGTGACGCTCAGCATCCGCTTGATGCTCAACATCGCGGTCGACCACCTCCTCCTCTCGATCATGCTCGGCATGTTCGCGCTCTTCCTGCCGCTCCCCATCATGGTGCTCGGCACGCTGGTCGCGCTCGTGCAGCCGCTCGTGTTCTGTCTCTTGACCTCGATCTACATCACGCTCGCGACCGAGTCTCACGACGAGGGCCACGGTCACGGCCACGCCGCGAAGCACGACGGCGAGCACGGCCATGCCGAAGGGGAGAAGGCGCACGCCTGACTTCCCTCGCCTCTCGAAAACGACTATGAGCGCGCTCCGCGCTCCGATACGCCCCCAAGAAAGTTCTTCAAGGAGTCACTGAGATGAGCATCCGTAAGCTGGGTCCCGCGGCCCTCGCGTTCGTCGCTTCGTTCCTCGTTCCGATGGCCGCGTTCGCCCAGGAGGCCGGTGGCCGCATGGGCGCGAACAAGTTCGACGTGAAGGTCTGGGCTGCCGTCGGCGCCGGCTTCGCGATCGGCATCGGCGTCCTCGGCGGCGCGATGGGCCAGGGCAAGGCCGCCGCGGCGGCGCTCGAGGGCATCTCGCGCAACCCCGGCGCGGCCTCGCGCATCCAGACCCCGATGATCCTCGGCCTCGCGCTGATCGAGTCGCTCGTCCTCCTGAGCTTCGTCATCGCGTTCTTCCTCCAGGGTCTCGCCGCCGCCAACTGAGCGGCGCGGGGCGGCCTCGGCGTCTATCGTCGGGACCGACTGGAGCGAGCGAGACGCCCGCGTTCCCTTCGGGGAGCGTGGGCGTCGTGCTTTCGTCCCCGGGTGCGTGGTCGAGTCCGCATCTGTTTCAGCGGATTTTCGTGGATCGCCGGTGCCTCACTACGCCGACCGGAGGTCCCGAGCTATCCTTCGACCCATGCTCGAGGCCCGCGTCGAGCCGCGCCGCATCGGCCGGTACACGCTGCTCGCCAAGCTCGCCTCGGGCGGCATGGCGACGGTCTTCCTCGCGCAGTCGCACGGTGAGCTCGGGTTCCAGCGGCTCTGCGCCGTCAAGATCATCCACCCGCACCTCCTCGACCAGCCCGAGTTCCTCGCGCGCTTCCTCCACGAGGGGAAGGTCGCGGCCGGGATACGGCATCCGAACGTCGTCGCGGTCCTCGACGTCGGCCAGGCCGGGGACACGCCGTATCTCGTCCTCGACTACGTGCGCGGCGGCTCGCTCGCGGAGCTGATGAGGCGCGCCGACGATCTCGGCGAGCCGCCGTCCCTCGAGGTCGCGTGCACGATCGTGCGCGAGGTGCTCGAGGGCCTCCACGCGGTCCACACGGCGACCGACGAGCAGGGTGCTCCGCTCGGACTCATCCACCGCGACGTCTCGCACGACAACATCCTCCTCAGCACCGACGGCGTCGCCTACGTCACCGATCTCGGCATCGCGCGGGCGCGCGGCGTCGCGCTGACGCAGGCGACGGGACTCCTCGGCAAGGCGGGCTACATCTCCCCGGAGCAGCTCGCGAAGGAGCCGCTCACGAACAAGGTGGACCTCTTCGCGGCGGGCGTCGTCCTCTGGGAGCTCCTCACGCAGAAGCGGCTCTTCGTCGACCTCGAGGCCGAGCTCCCGATGCTCACGGGCACCTTCGAGCTCGAGCCGCCGAGCCGCTCGAACCCCCGCGTCCCTGCCGCGCTCGACGGCCTCGTCGCGCGCATGCTCGCGCGACGACCCGACGACCGCCCGCGGAGCGCCGGCGCCGCGGCGCAGGAGCTCGGACGGATCATACCCGCGGCCGACCGCGGCGAGATCTCCGAGTGGGTGCAGAGCCTCGCCGAGCCGCGCCTCGAGCGCCTCGACGCGATCCTGCGCGATGCCAAGCAGAGCGTGCCTCCGCCGCCCGTGGCGTCGAGCACCGCCGGCGACACGAGGTTCTCGAGCGGGGCCTTCGAGAGCGGCGCGAGCGCCACCTTCGAGAGCGGCGCCCATCCGAGAGCGGGCTCCCTTCCGCCCCCGAAGCGCGGCGGCGGTGCGGCGAGGATCGTCGCGACGGTCGCCGCACTCAGCCTCGTCGGCCTCGGCAGCGCCGCAGCGTTCCGCATGGGCCTCGCCCCGCGCACCTCGCCTTCGGCCCCCGCGTCTCCTCCCTCCACCTCCGCCGTCCCCCGTGCGAGCGCCCCCGTCGATCCCACCGTCTCCGTCGCCCCCTCCGTGCCCCCGCTTCCCTCGGCCACCGGCCTCGCTCCGTCCGCGAAGCCGCCCCCCACGCGCCCGACGGGCGGCCACGTCGGCGCTCCGCGGGGCCAGAAGCCCGCGGCGCCCCCTTCGGCGAGCGCGCCGCCGTCGGCTCCTCCCCCGGTCGTCATCGGGCCCGCCGCCGAGCGCCTCTGAACCGACGCGCGGCGAGGCTCGGCGTAAGTCGACGCCGTAGCCGATCTCGTCCGCGACGCGGTACCATCGTCTCGTGCCTCGTCGTTCGCTCGCGACGCTCCTTGCTCTCCTCGCCGTGCTCGGATCTCCCGAAGCGCACGCGGGCGACGCGTCGCCTGCCGCGAGCAGCGGGACCCCGTCGGTGCAGGCGAACCCCTTGGCCGAGCAGCTCTTCCAGGACGGCCGCGCCCTCGTCGACAAGGGCGACCACGAGGGCGCGTGCGCGAAGTTCGAGGCGTCGCTGAGGCTCGATCCGCGCGCCGTCGGCACGCTCCTCAACATCGCGATGTGCAAGGAGGCCACGGGGAAGCTCGCGACCGCGTGGGGCCTCTACCGCGAGGTCGCGACTCGCTCGCGAGGGACGCGGCAGGACCGCGTCGACCTCGCCGACAAGCGCGAGAAGGAGCTCGCGCCGCGGCTCTCGACCCTCGCGATCGAGATCCCGAAGGATCCACCGAGCGACATGACCCTCCGGGTCGACGGCCTCACGCTGGAGCAGGGCGCGTGGTCGAGCGCGCTCCCCGTGGACGCCGGCTCGCACGTCGTGGAGGCGCGCGCGCCGGGCTACGTACCGACCACCGTGCGCGTGGTGGTGGTGGGCGAGCGGCAGCGCGTCGCCGTCGTCATGCCGGCGCTCGTGCCCGCGCCGCCCGCCACCGTCGTCACCGGCCCCGTGACGCGCGAAGAGCCGCCTTCGAAGGCCACGCGCAACCTCGGGATCGTCCTCACGGTCGCGGGCGTCGCCGCGCTCGGCGTCGGCGGCTATCTCGGCGTCGACGTCTTCGCGAAGAAGGACTCGCCGAAGGAGCTCTGCCCGGAGCCGTGCGTGCGCGGGTCGAACGCCGCCCAGGAGAGCCAGGCGCGGTACGACGCCCTCGGTAGCCAGGCGCTCGTGACCAACGTGCTCCTCCCCGTCGGCGGCGTAATCACGCTCGCAGGCCTCTACCTATGGCTCCTCGCGCCCTCGTCCTCGAAGCCGAAGGGGAGCCGCGCCGAGCTGCTCGTCATGCCCGGGGGGGCCGGGCTCCACGGGACGTTCTGACGCGCGGGGGCTTTCAGGGCCCCGCGTCGAGGAAGTCTTCGCAGCGCGGCGGCCAGGTCACGTTCGCGGGGCACGTCGTGCGCACGGGGCCGGCGTCGCCGGGGAGCTTCACCGTCTTCGGCGTGCGGCGCGCGCGCGTGGCGTAGAAGCCGGACGCGTAGGAGACGGCGTCGCAGAGCTTTTCCGTCACCGTCACCGTCGGCCCCGCGGGAAGGTCGAGCCCCCCGCAGACGAGGCGACCGAAGAACTTCCTGAGGTCCGCGCCCGTCTGGGTGTCGTCGCACACGGAGTCGCCGCCGATGAGCCGGCTCACCGCATAATCGAACACCGACCGCGCCGGGATACGGAGCGCGATGCGGCCCTTGTCGAGCCGCACCGGTCTCTCGCCCTCGCGCACGATCGTCGCCGTCATCACGACCTCGTCGGCGTAGAGGTTCGTCGCGACGCCGCCGAACGAGAGCGGCTCGTCGGGCGCCGAGAAGCGCGCGACGAGCACGCCGCCGACGACGTACGCGTTCGTGACGGAGTAGCGCGGCGCCGTCTCGTCGAAGAACGACTCGGCGCGCGGCACCCAGAGATCCTTCGACTCCTCGAACGTCGGCGTTCCCCCGCCCCCGTCGGGCTTCGGGAACCCGCCGTCGGGCAGCGTGGTGCCCGCCGACTGGATGAGGCTGAGGCTCACCTTCTCGTCGTCGTCTTGCCCGTTGTAGTTCGTCAGCTCGAGCAGGATCCCGATGTCCCCTCGCTGGATCTGGAGGTTCGGATCGTCGTCGGGCTCGGGCGTCGTGCCGATGGCGCCGGTCGCGATCGCCTGGAGCGCCGAGTCACCGCCACCTTCCGGATCGCAGAAAGAGTCGAGCCCGCGACACGCGTTGCCGACGACGGAGAGGCCGCCGTCGGGCGCCATCGCCGGCGCGCAGGTGTCGAGGCCGTCGAGATCGATCGCGGCGCCGGGGCAGAGCCGCTCCGCCTTCCGCTCCACGGTCGTGGCGATGTCGAGGAACTCGACCGCGAACACGATGGGCTCGATGTCCGGGCTCCCGGGCCCTTGCTTGCGCGAGGGCACATCGGGCGCGCAGGCGTCCACATCGACGGCGACGGCGGCGTCTGCGCCGCCGTCCATCGGGTCGACGAGCGCCGGCATCTCCAGGCCCGCAACGATCTGACACGCTGCGAGCGTGGCCACGACCGTGGTCACAGTGAACGCGACGGCGAGACGGCGACGGGCCACGAAAGGGGAGCCTAGCACCGAAGGGGTGCGTCGAACGGCGCGCCGCGCGCTACCGTCCGCCGTCGAGGAAATCCGCGCAGCGCGGCGGCCAGGGTATCCCCGGCGGGCAGGGCGGCGTCGGCGGGGACAAGCCGGCATCGAGCGCGAGGATCGATCGCTTCGCGCGCACCGCATAGAACCCTGCACCGAACGAGATCGCGCTGCAGAGCTCGCCTGGTGTCACGGCCCCTGCCCCCTCCGCGAGATCCAGAGCCTCGCACACGTCGCGCGCGATGAGAGAGCGGAGCGTGTCCGCGACGCCGGCGTCGGAGCACACGGAGATCCCCTCGGAGAGGCGCCCCGCCGCGTAGTCGAAGAGGGTACGGCCCGGGACGCGGAGCGCGATGCGCCCTTGATCGAGGCGCTCCGGGAGTCCGTCGGCGCCGCGCACGATGCGCGCTGTGATCACGATCTCGTCGGCCTCGAGGTTCCCTGCCGCGCCACCGAGGGACAGCGCCGTCCGCGTCGCGAAGCGTCCGACGAGGATGTCCCCGGTGACGTATGCGTCGTTGATGAGCGCGGCCGGCCGATCCTCGCCTCGCGGGAACGAGCGCGCCTCGGGGACCCACGTGTCCTCGCCGGGCCGAAACGTGGGCTCCGGGCCACCCTTCGTCGGTGAGGGAAAGCCGCCGTCGGGAAGGATCACGCCGACCGCCTGCGCGAGCACGAGCGACACCTGTCCGTCGTCCTCGAGGCCGTTGTAGTTCGCGATCTCCATGAGCACGCCGAGCTGTCCACGGCGGAGCTGGAGGTTCGGATCGTTCTCCGGTGACGGCTCCGTCCCGAGGTTCGCGGTCGCGACGAGACCGAGGTTCGAGTCGCCGCCTCCTTGGACATCGCACGACGTCGTGAGGCTGAGGCACGAGCCCCCCGCGAGGACGACCGTGCCGTCGGGTTGCGCGACCTCTTCGCACGTGGCGAAGCCGTCGATGTCGAGGGCCGCGCTGGGGCAGAGGCGTCCGCGATCTCCCTGCGCGGTCGTCGGGAGGTCGAAGAACTCCGCTGCGAACGTCACGACCGGGATGTCGGGCCCGGGCTGCGAGGGCCGCGGCAGCGGGACGCGCGGTGCGCACGCGTCGACCCCGCCGGGCGGCGTCCCCGCCTCGTTCGTCGCTTCCGGCTCGACGAGCGACGGCATCTCGAGACCGGCCACGATCTGACATGCGGCGAGCGCACCGGCGACGGAAGCCAAGACGAGCGCGAGCCCGAGGGGACGACGAAGGGAAGCGTTCACGACGCTTCCGCGAGCCTATCAGCGCGCGGAGCGCGCGTCAGTCGGCGGCTTCGGGCACCGAGGCCGTCTCGGCGCGATCCTCGTGTGCAGCCTCGTGGACGAGCACCGAGAGCTCGCCGCCGTGCTGGCGACGCGCGACGACGCGCACGCGCTCCGAACGCTCGGGGCTCGGATCCTCGTCGCTCGGCTCGCGCCAGGTCACCTCCAGCGTGCCCTCGCAGAGGAGCCCGCCGCGCTCGATCCGCACGACGACGCCCGGCTCGACGCGGGCGAGCACGGCGTGGGCGTCGCGGCGCGCACGCACGTCGGCGGCGGTGAACGCCGACAAGCTCTCGGCGCAGGCGCTCGCGGCCTCCGGTCCCGAGGGCGCCTCCGCCGCCGAGAGCGATGCGGTCGCGACCTCGGGGCCTCCTGCCGGCCGACAGGCAACGAGACCCGACACGATGGTGAACGCGACGGCGATGGTGGCGAGGCGCATGAACTCTCTCCTCGTCGAGGAGACGAGCAACGACCGGTCCATCGCGCGCGGCCCCCCTGCGGACTCCGCGCACGCGCGATTTCCAGCCTCGAGAGGGTGCGCTCGCCGTCCCGCGGACGCGCGGGGTCCTCCCCTCGCTGGGGAGGGCGCCGTCCATGATCGTCCGGCACGTGGCCGAGGTGGGGTGATCGGCGCCTTACTCGCGCACGAGGACGCCGCGCGCCGCTTCCGAGAACGTGTACTCGGGCAGCTCCTTGATCGCGGCGTTGAGCTGCCAGTCGCCGGAGAAGAGGACGACGGGCCGGTCGCGGACGTCGGCGACGACGGTGCCCGGGCGCGCCTCGACGAGCGCGTGGACGTCGACCTTCGCGCCGTCCTTCCGCATCACCCAGCGCGCGTGCATGACCGGGATCGACTCGTAGCGGATGTCGACCTCGTACTCCGCCTTGAGGCGGGCCTTCACGACCTCGAGCTGGAGCTGACCGACGGCGCCGAGGATGGCGTCGCCGACCTTGCCGAGCGGCGGCCGGTAGAGCTGGATCGTGCCCTCCTGCGCGAGCTGCTCGAGGCCCTTCTGGAGCTGCTTCCGGCGCATGGGGTCCGTCATCACGATCCGCGCGAAGTGCTCCGGCGCGAAGGACGGGATCTCCTCGAACGTGTACGTGCCGCCCGACGTCACGGTATCGCCGATCTCGAAGACGCCCGGATCGTAGATGCCGATCACGTCGCCCGCGAACGCCTCCTCGACGATGTTGCGCTCCTGGGCGAGGAACTGGGTCGGGTTCGCGAGGCGGATGTCGCGCCCCGTCCGCACGTGCTTCACGCGCATGCCGCGCTCGAAGCGGCCCGTGCAGATGCGCAGGAACGCGATGCGGTCGCGGTGCTGGCGATCCATGTTCGCCTGGATCTTGAAGACGAAGCCACCGAACTCGTCGCTGTCGGCCGCCATCGGACCGTTCGACGTCTCGCGCGGCGTCGGCGGCGGCATCATCTCGATGAACGTGCCGAGGAACGCCTCGAGGCCGAAGTTGTTGATCGCGCTCCCGAAGAACATCGGGGAGACCTCGCCGTGAAGGAACTTCTCGCGATCGAGCGCATCGCCGGCGGCCTCGAGGAGCTCGGACTCGTCCCGGAGCAGCTTGTACGCCTCCTCCCCGAGCTCCTTCTCGAGGTTCGGGTCGTCGAGCCCGCTGACCTTCACGGGCGCGATCTCCGAGCCCATGTGCGCGCTCGACTTCGCGTGCTCCGCGTCGAAGAGGTACACCTGGTGCGAGAGCCGGTGGTAGACGCCTCGGAACGTCGCGCCCGAGAAGATGGGCCAGGTCACCGGGTAGACGCCGATGCCGAGCACGCTCTCGACCTCGCCGATGAGCTCGAAGGGATCCCGGCCGGGCCGGTCCATCTTGTTGACGAAGGTGAAGATCGGGATCGAGCGCTGGCGGCAGACGCGGAAGAGCTTCTTCGTCTGCGCCTCGACGCCCTTGGCGCAGTCGAGGAGCATGACGGCGCCGTCGACGGCGTGGAGCGTCCGGTACGTGTCCTCGCTGAAGTCGGCGTGGCCGGGCGTGTCGAGCAGGTTCATCTGCATCCCCCGGTAGGGGAACTGCATGACGCTGGTCGTGATCGAGATGCCGCGCTCGCGCTCCATCTCCATCCAGTCGGAGACGGCGCCGGCGCGACCGCGCTTCGCCTTCACGGCGCCGGCGAGCTGGATGACTCCGCCGTAGAGCAGGAGCTTCTCGGTGAGCGTCGTCTTGCCGGCGTCCGGGTGCGAGATGATCGCGAACGTCCGGCGGCGACGGATTTCGTGGCTGACGCGGGGGTCGGTCATGGAAGAGCGCAGGAGCACGGGCTTCGAGCCCCGGCGCCGGCCTCGCTTACCACATCGGGCGGCAGGCCTCGACCTCGACCTTGGCCGCTTGCGTCGGGCGCGCTCTTCGCGGCATCCTCCGCCGCCGCCTTGAGCCGAAGCCCCCGAGACTCGCGACGCGAAGGCCTCTTCCTGGGCACCGTCGCCGCGCTTCCGCTCGTACCTTACCTGCTGCATTTCGCGCGGGACGGGGCGGCGCGGTTCGCGGTGAAGGGGGATTTTGCGGCCCTCGAGCTCCAGACGCGGCTGGCGATGACGGGCGACGTCCTGCTCGGGCCGTACTCGCGCTACAAGTTCGCGCACCCCGGGCCGCTCTACTTCTACGTCCTCGCGCCCCTCTACAAGCTGACGGGAGGCTCGAGCGCCGCCGTCCCGCTCGGCGCGTGCGCGATCGGCGCCGTCGCCGCCTTCGCGACCGTGTACGGCGCACGGCTCCTCGGACGCGCCCACGGGGTCGCCGCGATCCTCGCTGTCCTCGCGTGGCTCGCTGCGTTCGGGAACGTGTGCGCGACGTCGTGGAATCCGATGGTCGTCGTCCTCCCGCTCGCCGCGTACTTCGTCCTCGCCGCGGCGTTCGCGTGTGGGCACACGCGCGCGGCGGTGCCTGCCGCCTTCTTCGGCGTGCTCGCGGCGGAGACGCACCTCGCGTGCGTTCTCACGGTCGCGGGCGTCGGCACCGCGGCCCTCGGCGCGCACCTCGGCTGGCGCCGTCGTCAGCCGGACCGTCCCTCCTGGAGGCCGCTCGCCGTCGCGGCGGCCCTCCTTGCGATCGCGCTCCTCCCGCCGCTCCTCGAGCAGCTCCGGAACGGCGACCAGGGGAACCTCACGAAGCTCTTGCGCACGTTCCTCCATCGCGAGGAGCCGATGAAGTCGTGGAGCCGGGCCGTGCGAAACCTCTTCCTCGCGGTCGACTGGCTCCCCGATCGGCTCACGCAGCGGACGCTCCTGGAGGAAGGGCTCATCCCGCGCGTGATGGGCTGGGACCCGGTCCCCGACGAGGCGTCGACGACGGTGATCCGCCTCGCGTTCTTCCACCTTCTCCTCGTCGGCGCGGCGTTCGTCGTCGCAAAGCGGCGCCGCGACGGGCCCGGAGCCGTCCTCCTCTCGTTCGCCGTCCTCGCCGAGCTGCTCGGGATCGTCTCCTTGCGATCGGCGCTCGGGATCGACTACCGCTACCTCGTCTTCTGGACGTCGGCGGCCACCACCGTCGCGTGGCTGGCGGCCTTCGCCGTGCTCTTCGGCGCCGTCTCCTCGAAGGTGCGCCTCCCGAGGCGCGCGCCGGAGGTCTTCCTCGGCGCCATGGTCGTCGCCGCGCTCGCGTGCGGGCACCTCCAGCGCGTGTGGATCGGACACAATCACCCGGCGCCGAAGCAGAGGCCCGGGCTCCAGACGATCTACGAGCACCTCCGCGCCGAGCTCCGGGCGCGCGGCGCACAGCCGGTCCTCCACATCGACGGCGCCTGGGAGCTCGACGTCGCCTTCCAGCTCGAGCTCGCGAGGGACGGCATCACCGCGTTCGTGCACGACGACGAGCGATGGATCTTCGGTCCGAAGCCGCCCTCGTGGACGACGGCGACGAAGCCGCTCCATGTGTGGGCGTCGCTCCCGCGTGAGCGACCGAAGGGAGAGGCATGCCTCACGCGGATCGTGGAGGCGCCTGCGTTCGAGGACCACCCGCCGCCCTCCTTGTGGGTGAGCGAGACGGACCCGACCGCCTGCGCGACCGTGGCACCTTGAAGCCTCCGCGTGCCCGACGAGAAGCCGCGCGCTACCATGAAGCGCGTGGGGAGGACGTCCGTAGCGGTCGCGTCGGGGCTCGCATGGGTGGCGCTCGCGTGCGCGGCGGACCGCCCTCCGCCCGCGACTGCACCGTCACCGCCGACGGTCGCCCTGGTGAAGGACACGCCTGACGCGGCGCCGCCCGTGACGGCGGAGGATCTCGCGCTCGCGCGCCAGCGGCGTCACGACGCGGACGTCGCGGTCGACACCCTCGCGAAGAGGCTCCTCGCGATCGAGGAGGAGTGCCGACTCCGCGTCCCGCAGCCCGAGAAGGCATGCGACGAGGGCGCGACGTGGGCCGAGATCGCGACGGCCTACGAGGCTCACTACGGCACGCACGACGACGCGCGGCAGGACGAGGGACGCATCGACGCGCTCCCGCGGCTCGGCGGGAGAGACGTCTCCCCCGAGGAGCTCGCGACCCGGATCCGCGTCGCCTGCGAGGAGCGCTGCGGGATCGCGCGGCGCATCGCCATCGCCGAGTCCGAGGCACGGAAGATCGCCGATCTCGCGCCGAAGAAGCCGAAGCCGAAGACCCGCGCGGAGGCCATCGCGTGCCTCAAGAAATGCGTGCACCACTGCAGCGGCGGCCGCTCCAAGGTGCACGACGACGGGCGGATCGTCGTGCCCGAGGACGAGTGGTGCGGGACATGCGAGTACTCCTGCCGTGCAGACTGCACGGTCCAGAAGCCGTAGCGCGTCAGTCGCGGAGCGACTGCGCGCCCGAGGAGCCTAGCGCGTCAGTCGCGGAGCTCCGGCTTCCCCCGACGGCGGAGATCCCGCACGAAGTGCATGACGAGGACGACGCCGGACAGGCCGAGGAGCGTGAGCGCGATCGGCAGGTTGTGCGGGAGCGCGACGGCGCCGCCGATGACGCCGGATCCGACGACGACGCCCGAGAAGAGGCGCCGACCGAGCCGATCCGCGACGGCGGGAAGCGAAGGGTCGGCCGTTCGCACGGTGAGCCTACCGAGACGAAGATCCTCGAGGACCTCGCGCGCCTGGAGGGGGACGTCGTAGCCCGCGCGCGAGAGCTGCTCGACGCCGCGGATGAGATCGTTGCCGAGCCGCTGCGGTGAGTACCGCTGCCGGAGGAGCTGGAGAAAGTAGGGCTGCGCCTCGCCGAAGACATCGAGGTCCGGATCGAGCTGCTTGCCGATGCCCTCGATGGTCATGAGGGATTTGCCGACCATCATGAAGTCGGTCGGGATCTCGAGGCCGTACTTCATCGCCCCCGTCGCGAGATCACGGATCATCGCGGAGAGCTCGATCTCCTTCAGCGGGCGGCCGAGGTACTTCTCGGCGAGGAGGGCGACCTCGGCGCGGTACTCGCGCATGTCGACCTTCTTCGTCGGCTTGCCGATCGCGTAGAGCGCGTCGGCGACCGCGTAGGTGTCCTTGCGGACGGCGGCGACCATCAAGTCCACGGTCCGGTCGCGGAGCTCGGGGGAGAGGCGCCCCACCATCCCGAGGTCGATGAGGCCGATGATGGGCTTCGGCCAGGTCGCCGTGGCGGCGTCGCGACCGAGGATGATGATGTTCCCCGGGTGCGGGTCGGCATGGAAGAAGCCGTCTTCGAAGATCATCTTGATGACGATCCCGACCGCCTTCTTCGCGAGGCCCTTCCCGTCGACGCCGTCCGCGAGCGCGGCGTCGATTTTCATCCCGTCGAAGAACTCGAGCGCGAGGACGTGCTTGCTCGACGCCTGCCTATAGACGCGCGGGAAGCGGACGCTCGCCCCCTGCGACGTCCCCTCGAAGTTCTTGGCGAAGCGCTCGCCGTTCTCGGCCTCGATGGTGAAGTTGAGCTCGGCGGTGATCGAACGATCGAACTGCTGGACGAGCCCGATCGGCGAGTAGACGCGCGTCTCGGGGATCGCGCGCTCGATCGCGGCGGCCATGATGTGGAGGAGCTCGAGGTCGCGCTGCACGGTCTGCCCGACGTTCGGTCGCTGGACCTTCACGACGACCTGCTCGTCCCCCCCGGGGGTGCGGAGCACGGCGCGATGCACTTGTCCGATCGACGCGCTCGCGAGCGGCTTTTCCTCGAACGAGACGAAGAGATCGGCGAGCGGCGCGCCGAGGCTCCCCTCGACCGCCGCCTTCACGTCGTCGAAGGAGACGGGCGGCACCGAGTCCTGGAGCTTCTTCAGCTCGGTGATGACGTCGGCGGGGAGGAGATCCGGCCGGGTCGAGGCGATCTGGCCGAGCTTGATGAACGAGGGGCCGAGGTCCTGGATGACGAGACGGATGCGCTCCGCGGTCGAGACGCGCGCGCGCTCCTCCTCGCCGCGGGCGAGCTCGTCGCTCGAGATCTCGGGCGCGTTCTCGTCGGGCGGGTGCTCGCTCGCACGACGCGGCGGGTCGCTCGCCCCCTGCGCGCGCTTCGGCTTCCGGCCGAGTCCCGCCCGCGCAACGACCTCGCCGAACCCGTGGCGGACGAGCACGCTGCTGATCTCGCGGAGCCGCGCGAGATCACGCACCGCAGAGACGACGGAGAGCACGGGCGGAGCCTACCACGGCCCGCGGCCCGCAACGGAGGGCGCCTGGCGGGCATCGACCCTTCCATGAAGGCCGTCTGGAAGGGCACCGTGATCGCGGAGAGCGAGGACACGGTCGTGGTCGAGGGGAATCACTATTTTCCGGAGAGCGCGATGAAGCGCGAGCACTTCCGGGACAGCACGCACCACACCACGTGCGGCTGGAAGGGCGTGGCGAGCTACTACGACGTCGTCGTCGGCGACGACGTGAACAAGGACGCCGCCTGGTACTACCCGACGCCGATGGAGGCCGCCGCGAACATCAAGGGCCGCGTCGCGTTCTGGAAGGGCGTCGAGGTCCGCTGACGGGGCGAGGCGAGTCCCGCGAGCGCCCGTAGGCGCGAGGCGACTACTCCTCCTTCAAGAACGTCAGCTGCGTCTCCGGCGCCGGCTCGCAGCCGTACGTCTGCACCAGGGTGTTGTCGTACTTGTCTGCAGCCGCGATGAAGCCGGCGATGCGGCTCGAGAGCTCCTCGTGGTCGGGGTGAGTGAACACGTCGGCCATGTGGAACGTCAGATTGAGCCGGACGACGTTCTCCGCGAGATCGAACGAGTACGGCGCGTGCTCCGCGGAGAGGAGGAAGCGGAAGAGGTCGCCGAGCTTCTGCTTTCCGGTCTGCGCGAGCGGAGACGAGAAGCAGAGGTGCTCGGAGCAGCAGCTCCATATCTTGATCGGTGCGCTGCCGCTGTGAAAGGACCAGTTGTGCTCACCGTGCCGCGCGAGCACCGGGTCGACCTTCGCCTTCTCGAGGGCCCTCTCGACGAACGCGACGACGGGGTGATGCTCCGGGTTCGGATCGAAGTAGGTCTCGAGCTCGAGGTCTTCGAGGTCCGCGCCGCACCCGTTGCAGTAGCGCTCGGCGTTCTCGAGGAGCGCATCGCACGACGGGCAGACGACACCGAAGGGCACGGTCTGCGCGCGGAAGGTCTCGACGAACGCGTGGACGTCGCCGGCGGGAATGCCGAAGCCGACCATGTCGGCCGAGGACATCTTGCATGTCGTCACGGCGACGACGGTCCTCTCGTCGTCGAGCATCGGACCGCCGGAGTTGCCGGGGTTTATCGCCGCGTCCGTCTGCACGTAGTCGAGGCCCTCGAACTGCTGCTTCGGGTTCGAGACGATGCCCTCGGTGACACAGAGCGGGAGACCGATCGGGAAGCCGACGATGTGGACTGCCTGCTTCGACTCGAGTGCCGCGCCGCTCGCGATCGTGAACGTCTCACCGTCGAGGGGCGTCGTGAGCTCGACGACCGCGAGATCGCGTTTCGGATTCACGAGGCGAACGTTGCCGACGATGCGCTTCTTGTTTCGCTGCTCGACGGCAACGGCGCGGTACGGCGAGACGACGTGTGCGTTCGTGATGAGGAGGTTCTTGTCGACGAGGAAGCCCGACCCCGTGCCGCCACCGGTGAAGACCTGATAGACGCCCAGCTTTTCGATATCGAGGCTCATTCGTCGCCCTCCTCCTTGCCGTCGTCTTCCTCGTCGTCGTCGTCGTCCTCCTCCTCGCCGTACTCCTCGGCGAGGGCCTTGGCGTGCTCGTAGAGGGCATTCGCCGCCTCGCGCCACGGCTTACCCCCCACGAGCGCGAGGCCGCGCTTCATCTCGAGCTCGATGGGCTCCGGCCAGGCGTAGCGAGCGAGGAGGAAGTTGTACGTTCCGATGAGGCCGAGCGCGGCGTCCATCACGTTGCTTCCCTTACGGAGCTCCCCGAGGGTGTGGATGTAGTGGCCGTCACCAAAGTACTGGTAGATGAGCCGTGGCGTGCCTTCGCGGATCGGGCTGATCGCGTACTCGGCGTGGCCGAGGCTCTTCAGGAGCTCCTCCGTCGTGACCGCCTTCATCTCCTTCACGCACTTGGCGAGCGCCGTCTCGCGCCTCATCGGATCTTCGTTGCTGTCGTTGAAGACCGAGCCCGCTTCGTCGAGCTTCGCGCCGACGAAGCCCGAGAGCGGGAGCGCGAAGCCGACGCGGTTCAGCGCGTAGGCCGTGAGCTCGTTCAGAAACCACATCGAGCGCTTCCGGCGAGACTCCTTGAGGAGCTCGTCGACGTCGTCCCAATGCTTCCTCCAGATGGCCTCTGCCCGCGCGGCCTCCGCTCCGTCCAGGTCCTGGATCGGCGCGCGCTCGAGCGCGGTCGCCTGGAACTGGCCGACGAGAAAATCGTCGTTGGCGTCCGCCTCGTTGGGCATCTTGCGGAGCACCTCGACGAGCTTCATCGGATGCATCCGGGTGAGGCGGTCCCGCCACTCGAGCGTGACGTCGTCCCCGCGAAGCACCGGCTGGTAGAGCTGCCCCGACGCGCTGATCCGCGAGAGGATGAAGCGCATGGCGGCGATCGCGCTGCCGCCGGCGGGGAGCTTCACCAGGGGAACGGAGACGTGGATGTCGTCGCCGTCGATCCGCACGGTGACGAACGAGGAGCCTTGCGTGAACGAGAACGCCTCGGTCGCGAGATTGGGGATGCGCCGACCGGGGAACAGGTGCTCCAGCACCTTCACGAGCGACTCGAGCGGACGGCCCTCCTCGGAGAGCGTGATCGCTTGCTCGAAGAGCTCGAAGTCGAGCTCGCGCACCTTGTTCGAACGTCGGACGGGTTCTTCGTAGCCGAGCGAGCCGATCGCCATGCAGCCAGGGTCACTCCATCGCCCGCGGGTACGCAAGAGCTTGCGGAGGCGCCGCTCATGGTGCCCGCTCCCGGATGTCCGCTGTGATCGGCCCGTCAGCGGACGCGGACGACGGCTCCCGGCTCCGGCTTCGTGGGGAGCACGGCGGTCCAGCCCGCGGGCAGGTGGGGCGCGGTGAACGCGAAGAGCCAGCGCGCGTCGAGCGGGGCGAGGTTCACGCAGCCGTGGCTGTGGATGTGGCCGAAGTCGCGGTGCCAGAACGCTCCGTGGAGGGCGATCGCCTTGTCGAAGAACTGCACCCACGGCACGTCCTCGATCGCGTAGTGGTGCTCGGCCTCTTCCTTCTCGAGGTTGTCCATCTTGGTCGTGAAGATCTTCACCCAGATGCGATGGGTGCCGAGCCGCGTGCCGAGCTCGGACGTCGGCGGCCCCTTGCCGGTGGACACGAGGGTCGCGAAGACCGGCCGCGTCCCCTCGTAGGCGACCAGCGTCTGCTGCGCGAGGCTGACGTCGATCCAGCGCTCGACCGCGGCCTCGCCGCCGGCCTCCGGTGGCGGCGTCGTCTTCACCGGTCGGGACACGTCCTTCGCCCGCATCCATCCCGACGCGCCGTCCTCCGCCTGGACCTCGAAGAGCGCGCCGGGCGTCCCCTCGTTCTTCACGCTCTTCACGCGGAGCTTCTCGAAGCGGACGCGCGTGCTCGCGACCTTGTCGAGCTTCTCACCCACGTGGAGCGCCGCGCGTTCGGAGACGACCCAGGCGACGTCGAGCTTCCCCTCGTCGAGGAGGACGCCGTGGAAGAGCGACGGGCGGGCCGGCACGAGCTCGCGCATGGCGATCCATCGCCCCTTCGTCGTCCTCCCCCAGGCCTCGCCGTGGGCGGTGCGCTCCTCGACGACGGCGACCGCGAAGCCGGCCTCGAGCTCCTGGTCGGGCGCGTCGTCGAGCGCCCTAGCCAGGGAGGCGAAGCCGTACGCGCCGTCGCGACCGGCGAAGTAGTAACGGAACGGGAGGCCGTCGTCGCCCTGGACCTCGGGCCCGATCGGCGGAAGCGGGCGCGTGGCGGCGCGTGGCGCACGGAGGACGTCGACGCCGCCGACGCTCCACGTGCGGCTCCCGAGCGACGTCGACTGCGGATCGTCCCCGGAGTACTCCGCGACGTCGGAGCAGATCCACGCGAGCGGGCCGACGAGGAGCCAGCGCCCCTGACATCCGCTGCCGCGACGCGTGCCGTAGAGCGGGAGGCGTGCTCCGAGCTGCGCGCTCCCTCGGCGCGCATCGAGGCGCCCCGGCTCGATGTAGAACGCGGCGTCCGCGCGCGTCGGCGCGACGGAGCGCGCCCACTCCGGCGCCGGGACGTCCCCGGGCTCGGTCCACGGAGGGAGCGACTCGTCCGCCGACTCGAGCACCGGAGCCTGCCGCATCGGCGCCGCCACAGGCATGCGCGGCGAACGCGACGAGAGGTCACGCCCTTGCGCGTCGGCGCGCACGCCTACGGCGACGAGAATGGCGACGAGGGCGGCGGCAGCGAGCGAGCGCATCGTCGGGCGGGGATTTCAGCCCGCGTCCTGGTGCTGGGGGAGGCGCAGCTTGAAGCTCGCGCCCTTGCTGGTGGACTGCACGCTGATGCTGCCGCCGTGCTCCTCCGCGATGCGCTTCACGATCGCGAGGCCGAGACCGGTGCCCCCCTTCTTGCCGCTCGTGACGAACGACTGGAAGAGGCGGTGCTCGATCTCCTTCGGGATGCCGGGCCCCGTGTCCGAGAACGTGAGGACGAGCGCGCCGTCCTTCCCGCTCTCGCGCGCGACCTTGATCGTGAACTTGCCCCCGCGCTCGGCCATCGCCTCGGCGGCGTTGCGCGCGAGGTTGTGGACGACGCGCGTGACCTTTCCTTCGTCGAAGCGCGCCGTGCCGCGGTCCTGGAGGTCGATGACGAGCTCGACACCCATGCGCGCGAGCTGGGTCTGGAGCTGATCGCCCATGTCGGCGAAGAACTTCGAGAGGTAGACCTTGCGGATGAGGATGCTCTTCTCGCCGCGCGCGAACTCGAGGACGTCGCGCTGCATCGCGCCGATGTGCTCGAACTGCTTCAGCGCGAGCTCGGCGTACTCCTCGCGCACCGCGCGCTTGTCGGCCTGCTGCATCAGCTGGACGTAGCCGCTGATGACGGAGAGCGGCGTCTTCAGATCGTGGATGACGCCCGAGAGGAGGCGGCCGATCGTCGTCAAACGCTCCTCGCGCTCCCGCTCCTCGCGGGCGAGCTGGAGGCGGAGCGCCGTCGACGCGTTCGCGGCGATGAGGAGGAGGAGCGCGCGGTCCTCCTCGAGGAAGCCGCCGGCGGGCGGGCGCGCGGGAAGGCCGCCCGCGACGGGACGCTTGTTGTAGAGCGCGATCGCGCCGATCGCCTCGCCGTCCTCTCCCTCGAGCGGGACCGCGATGCACGCGCGGCACGGCTCGCCGAGGAGCTCGTCGAGCGCGGGGTCGGCGTTCGGATGGTGTCTCGCGTCGTTCGTGAAGACGACGTCGCCGTCGGTGATCGCGGCGCCGGTGAAGCCCTGGCTCGACTTCATCGGGAAGCGCGAGAGCTTCTCCGAGTGGTGGTGCATCAGGTAGATGTGCGCGCGACCGTCCGCTTGCTGGAGCGCGAAGGCGCCGGCGAACGCGTCGGTGGTGCGGAGCGCCTCGATGAGGACGCCCGTGAAGAGGTCCTCGAGCGACGTCGCCCGGCCCATCGCGGACTCGAGGTCGAAGAGGAGCTTCAGGTCCCTGACGCGATGCTCGAGCTGCTCCTTGATCTCGAGGAGCTCGGCGTTCTTCTGCGTGACCGACAGGAAGAGGCGCGAGTTGTCGATCGAGATCGCCGCCTGCGTCGCGAGGGCGGCGAGGACGACAGCGTCCTCGTCGCCGAACTCGGTCTCGGTGCCGCGCGAGATCTTGTTCAGCACCTGGATGACGCCGATGATCTTGCCCATGTGGTTCTTCATGGGCACGGCGAGGATCGATCGCGTGCGGTAGCCGGACGTCATGTCCGACTCGGGGTTGAAGCGCGCGTCCTGGTAGGCGTCGCGGACGAGGATCGCCTTGCCGGTCTCGGCGACCTGACCCGCGATGCCCTGCCCGCGCTTCAAGCGGATGGCGCGGACCTCGTCGCCCTGGATGATGCGGGAGACGAGCTCGCCGCGCGCTTCGTCGAGCAGGTAGAGCGTAGCGCGGTCGGCCTGCACCGCGTCGGTGATGCGGTGGAGGATGAGCTCGAGGAGCTCCTCCAGGTCGAGCGTCGTGCCGAGGGCGAGGCCGACCTCGCGGAGCGCGGCGGCGATGCGATGCTCGCGGGCGAGCTCCTCCTCGAGGGTGTGGAGCTTCTGCTCGAGCTGGATCACGCGCGTGTCGAGATCCCGTGAGCTCGATCGACGCGTCTCGCCCGCTCGGAGCGGCTGATCCGAGGCGGGCGGAGGCGGGGGGCGCGTGGTCTTCAGGGCCACGTCAACGATTCTACGAGACTCGCGGGCCGTCCGGGCAGCTCCCTTTCGGCATCAGGTCGAGTCGGACCGTACCCCCGGAAAAGGTGCTATAGGCGGCTTGCCTCATGCCGCGCACCCTCATCGTCACCCCGACCTACAACGAGAAGGACAACCTGCCCCGCTTCGTTTCGGCGGTGCGGGAGGCCTTCCCCGAGGCGGATCTCCTCATCGTCGACGACAATTCCCCGGACGGAACGGGAGACATCGCGGATGCGATCGCGGCGAAGGACGATCACGTCAAGGTGATGCACCGCGCCGGCAAGCTCGGCCTCGGGACGGCGTACATCCAGGCGTTCCAGCGCGGGATGGCCGAGGGCTACGACCGGTTCTTCGAGATGGACGCGGATCTCTCCCACGACGTCCGCTACCTCCCCGCCTTCGTGCGCGCGCTCGACGAGGGCGCCGACGTCGTGATCGGCTCGCGCAACATCCCGGGCGGCGGCGTCGAGGGCTGGGGCCTCGGCCGCCACGTCCTCTCGAAGGGCGGCTCGCTCTACTCGCGGATGATCCTCGGCCTCGGCGTGAAGGACCTCACGAGCGGCTACAAGGCGTTCACCCGCCGCGCGCTCGAGGCGATCGACATCGGCTCGGTGCACTCGAACGGATACTCGTTCCAGATCGAGATGAACTTCCGCGCGGTGATCAAGGGCATGAAGGTCACCGAGGTCCCCATCGTCTTCGTCGACCGCACCGCGGGCGCGTCGAAGATGAGCCGGAAGATCTTCCTCGAGGCAGTCGGCGTCGTGTGGAAGCTCCGCGCGGAGGCGGTGCTCGGGAAGATCTGAGGGGGGACGCGTGGAGACGTTCGAAGGCGAGCTCGTCGTCCACGAGAGGAACCGCTGGCTCGTTGCGGCCATGGCGGTGCTAGGAGCGGTGGGCATCCTGGCGATTCCGTGCGTCGCGCTGCCCGCCCGGTTGGTGTGGCTCACGTTGGCCTCGAGCGTCCTCGCCGGCGCGTGCCTCGGGCTGCTGCCGTGGGTGTTGCAGACGAACGCGCTCGCGCGCAAGCGCGTTCGCCGGGTACGCGTGATGAGCGAAGGGCTCTGCGTCGACGGGCGCGTGCGGTCGCGCGTGCACGATGCACGCGTCTTGCGCCGGGGCGACGCGCTTCGCGTTCGCCTCCTCGGACGGCTCGGGATTCCCGTCCTCGATGTGAGCGTGAGTACGGACGAGGAAGCGGAGGCGATCGTCCGCGCGTCGGGCCACGGTGTCGAGGCGAGGAGCGCAACCTTCCGCGGCGATGCCATCGCTGGCCTCGCGGGGTGGGCCAAGGTCGGGGCGTTGACGGCGACCGTCCTGCTCACCTTCGCACCCTATCTTGCGTTTCTCGCGCTGAGGCGGTGGTTCCCGCTCCTGATGCCGAACGCTCCCTGGCCCTTGCTCGTCGGGGTCCTCGCGACGCTGACCGCGATGTTCTTCCTCTCGCGCGAGCGTGTCGTGATCGGCACGGACGGCGTGCTCGTTCGGTCCGCGTGGAGGAGGCGGTTCGTCGCGTTCGATGCCCTCGGGAAGATCGAGGTCGAAAGCAATGCCGTCGGCCTTCATGCGGACGGCGAGGTCGTTCGTATCGTTCTCGGCGACACGGCACGCGGTTTCTCCTGGCGCGAGAACGCCGTCACGGGCGCGTTCGCGGCACGCGTCGAGGACGCGCTCGCCGTGTTTCGTGCGCGCGCCTCTGCGCGCTCGCTCGCCGCGAAGCTCTCCCGGTACGGCGAAGCGACGCGAGACGCGTGGCTCGAACGCTTGCGCGCGGTCGCCGGACTTGATGCGACGTACAGAGAGCCCGCCGTGCGGGACGACGAGCTCTGGAGCGTCGTCGAGGATCCTGGCGCGCCCGAGAGCGCGCGGCTCGGCGCGGCGTGGGTGTTGCGGCGTCGTGAAGGAGACCACGAGCCGGTCGCCGAGCGCCTCCGCGTCGCCGCCGAGACGACGGCCGCGCCTCGACTGCGCGTCGGCCTCGCAGCCGTCGCAGACGGCGGGGCTCCGGATCTCGAAGACGCGCCGGAGGAGCGCAGGCGCATGAACGCACGCGACACGATCACGTCGTGAAGACCTATCGCGAGCTCGTCGCCGCCGCGCGTGAAGCCGGCACGCCCGTCACGCTCGACGAGGTGAAGCGCAGGCTGGACGCGCGCGAGCCCATCGTCCTCGTCGACGTGCGCGAGCCTGGCGAGACGGCAGGAGGAACGCTCCCGGGCGCGCTGGCCATCCCGCGCGGCATCCTCGAAGGGAAAATCGAAGGCGCCGTCCCCGATCGCGGCGCACGCATCGTGACGTACTGCGGGGGTGGAGGCCGCGCGGCGCTCGCGGCGAGATCGCTCGCCGAGCTCGGCTACACGCATGTCGAGGCGGCGACCGAGGGCTTCACGCGCTGGCGCGAGCTCGGGTTCCAGGTCGAGGGCGGGCTCGAAGGCTCCGTCGCTCCGTCGGTCGCCGAACGTGCGGTCGCGGCGTTCGGTGATGGGCAGCGGGCTCGGTACGCGCGTCACCTCGCGCTCCCGGAGATCGGCGAAGCGGGTCAGCGCGCGCTCCTCGCGAAGAAGGTGCTCGTGCTCGGCGCGGGCGGCCTCGGCTCGCCTGCCGCGCTGTATCTCGCCGCGGCGGGCGTCGGCACGATCGGCCTCGTCGATGCCGATGTCGTCGACGCGTCGAACCTCCAACGCCAGGTCCTCCACGGCACGGCGCGCCTCGGCGCGTCGAAGGTCGCGAGCGGCGCCGAGCGCCTCGCGGACTTGAACCCCGACGTTCGCGTCGTCCCGCATGCCGAGCGTCTCACGAGCGCCAACGTCGAGCGCCTCCTCGCCCCCTACGACGTCGTCGTCGACGGCACCGACAACTTCCCCACCCGCTACCTCGTCAGCGACGCCGGCGTGTGGCTCGGCAAGCCCGTCGTCCACGCGGCCGTCTCCCGCTTCGAGGGCCAGCTCACCACCTTCGTCTCCGACCGCGCCGCCGCCGCCACCGGTCTCCCCTCCGGCCCCTGCTACCGCTGCCTCTTCCCGATGCCTCCTCCCGCCGAGCTCGCGCCGAGCTGCGCCGACGACGGCGTCCTCGGCGTCGTGCCCGGCGTCCTCGGCGTCCTCCAGGCCAACGAGACCCTCAAGCTCCTCCTCGGCCTCGGCGCCCCGCTCGTCGGCCGCATCCTCACCTACGACGCGAAGGCCACCCACTTCCGCGAGCTCCGCCTCCCCCGCTCCCCCTCCTGCCCCGTGTGCGGCCCCACCCCTTCCATCACCACCTACGTGGACTACCCCGCCTTCTGCGCCCCCCCCTGACCGCCGTCTCGTGGCTCGGGCTCGGGGCTCGATTCCCCGTTCGGGTTCGTGAGCGGGAGCGGGCACAGCGGCGAAGGCCCGGAGGCTCTCTCTCCAAGCGAAAAGGGTCGCGAGCGGAGCGCCGAAGCTTGGAAGGTGCTGACGAGGGGCCGACCAACTCGGGGGCCCCAAACCGCGTCTCCCGGTGGGAACGCCTCGACAGGTCGATGGCACGATCTGACGGCCGCTCGAAATGGTTTCGGGGGGAGGCCCCGCCGAAATGACCCCCGCGTTCGGCAAGACCGCGCCCCCATCGCGCAGGAGAGAGAGCCTCCGGGCCGGCAGCCGCCCTCCAGGTCACGATTCCCCCGCCCCCCCTTGCATCCGCCCCCCCGCTGGTTAAAGCCTCGCTCCATGGGCGAGCACGTCTTCCAAGCCGAGGTCGGCCGGGTCCTGTCCCTGGTCATCAACTCGCTGTATTCGAACAAGGAGATCTTCCTCCGCGAGCTCGTCTCGAACGCCTCCGACGCGCTCGACAAGCTCCGCTTCCGCGCGCTCACGGAGCCGACGCTCCTCGAGGGAGACGAGAAGCTCGTCATCCGTCTCCGCCCCGAGGCGAACGACCGCGTGCTCGTGATCGAGGACACGGGCATCGGCATGACCGAGGCCGAGCTCGTCGAGAACCTCGGCACGGTCGCGCGCTCGGGGTCCCAGGCCTTCCTCGAGAAGCTCGAGGCGAGCGCGAAGAAGGACGTATCCATCATCGGCCAGTTCGGGGTCGGCTTCTACAGCGCGTACCTCGTGGCCGATCGCGTGGAGGTCGTGTCGCGCGCCGCGGGGACCGACAAGGCGTGGAAGTGGTCGTCCACGGGTAAGGACACGTTCACGATCGAGCCGGCCGAGCGCGCGACGCGCGGCACGGAGATCCGCCTGCATCTCCGGGAGGACCAGAAGGATCTCCTCGAGCCGTGGCGTCTCCGGGACCTCGTGCGCCGCTACTCGGACTACATGGCGTATCCGATCGAGCTGGGCGGGGAGGCGATCAACCAGGCGCGCGCGCTCTGGCAGCGGCCGAAGGCGGAGATCACCCGCGAGCAGTACGACGAGCTCTACAAGCACCTCACCCACGACTTCGAGAAGCCGCTCGCGCACACGCACTTCCGCGTCGAGGGGACGCAGGAGTTCGTGGGGCTCTTCTGGCTGCCGAAGGAGCCGCCGTTCGATCTCGACGATCCCCGCAAGCAGCGCGGCGTGCGGCTCTTCGTGAAGCGCGTGCTGGTGATGGAGGACTGCGAGGCGGTCCTTCCGCAGTGGCTCCGCTTCGTGCGCGGGCTCGTGGACTCGGACGATCTCCCGCTCAACGTGTCGCGCGAGCTCCTCCAGGAGTCGTCGACGCTCCGGACGATCAGAAAGCAGGTCGTGAAGCGCGTGCTCGATCTCCTCGACGAGGTCGCGAAGGACCGGCCCGAGGACTACATCGGGTTCTGGACCGACTTCGGACGGATCTTCAAGGAGGGTCTCGTCGTCGATCCCGAGTGGAAGGAGCGCATCGCGAAGCTCGCGCGCTTCTCCAGCACGCAGGGTGAGACCCTCACGTCGCTCGACGACTACGTCGGGCGGATGAAGGACGGGCAGGAGGCGATCTACTACGTCACGGGCGAGTCACGCGGCGCGCTCGAGGGGTCGCCCTACCTCGAGGCGCTCCGCGCGCGCGGCTACGAGGTCCTGCTCATGACGGACGCGGTCGACACGTGGGCCTCGGAGAACCTCGGCGAGTTCGAGGGCAAGAAGCTCGTGAACGCGATGCGCGCGGAGGTCACGCTCCCGGAGGACGAGGCGGCGAAGAAGAAGACGGAGGAGGCGGGGAAGGACCTCGAACCCCTCGTCGCCGCGGCGAAGAAGGTGCTCGAGGGACGCGTTCGCGACGTGAAGCTCTCGTCGCGTCTCCTCGAGTCGGCCGCGTGCCTGGTGCTCGCGCAGGGGGCGATGCCGGCGCACCTCGAGAAGATCATGCAGCGCTCGGGGCGCGACGTGACGCGCGGCAAGCGTGACCTCGAGCTCAACCCGACGCACCCGGCCGTGCGGAGCCTCGGCCTCCTCGCGGCGAAGGACGCGGAGGATCCGAAGCTCAAGGACTGGCTCACGCTCCTCTACGAACAGTCACTCGTCGCGGAGGGGAGCCCGCTCGACGATCCCAACGGCTTCGCCCGGCGCGTCACGTCGCTGCTCGTGCACGCGACGACCTGAGGCGCCCAGGACAGGGGCGTCGACGACGTCAGACGTCCCTGGGCGGCGGCGGGAAGATCCTCGCCAAATCGAGCTCTACGGCCTCGAAGGGGGGAATGCGCGCGCGCGAGGTTGCGTCGAAGGCGCCGGAGTCCACCCAGCGCCGCGCCTCCGGATCGAGTCGGTAGGTCTCGAGCGTCCGAGCCACGGGGTCGGCGATCCAGTAGTGGCCGACACCAGACTCGGCGTAGAGGTGGCGCTTCGTCACGCGGTCGTGTCCGGCGTTGCTCGGCGAGAGCACCTCGCAGATCCAGTCGGGCACGACCTTGATGGGTCGCATGTCCCACGGCTCGGGGAGACGCTCCCTGCGCCAGCCCGCGAGGTCGGGCTGGACGACGTCGTGGACGCCGAGCTCGACGTCGACCTCGGCGAAAATCCACCAGCCGCCCGGCCCCCCGAACCCGTCGTCCTGGTCGAACGGGCCGCCCACGAAGCGGACGAGACCTCCCTGGATGCTCGCGTGGCGTGGCAGGGGACTCGGCGGCGTGACGAGCACGCCGCGCAGGACCTCGGCCCGCGTGCCTTCGGGCAGTGCGAGGAGATCGGCGTAGGTCGCGAGCTTCTTCGCGCCGTGCATGCGGGTCAGATCGTAGCATTCCGCCGCGAAGGCGACGACGTGAGCCCGAGGACACGGACGTAGTCGTCGATCATCCGGCTGACCTCGAAGCGCTCCTCGGCGCGGGCGCGTCCGGCCGCGCCCATCGCGATCCGGCGAGCTTCGTTCGACGCGAGCGCGACGAGCGCCTCGCCGAGCTCGCGCTCGCCGGCGCGCGGGACGACGAGCCCGGTGAGCTCGTGAACGATCTGCTCGCGTGCGCCCCCGACGTCGGTGGCGACGACGGCGAGGCCCTCGGCCATCGCCTCGAGCGACGCGTTCGGGCAGCCGCTCGGCTCCGAGATCATCGCGAAGAGGTCGAGCTCGCGGAGGAACGTCGTCGCGTGTTGCTCGCCCACGAAGGTGACGGGCAGGTCCCGCGCGAGGTCTTCGAGCATCGCGGCGTGGTCCTCCGCGCCGAGCTCTACCGGCCCGGCGATGCGGACGTCGAGCCGCGTCCGCAGCGACGGCTCGATCGCCACAGCATGGGCCACCGCGCGGACGAGCTGCTCGAGCTTCTTGTCGGGGCTGACGCGCGCGAGCGTCCCGACCACGACGCGCGCTGTACCCACACGTCGCCGCCGCGACGTCGGCTCGGACATCGGGACGCCGTTGGGCACGACGTGCACCGGCACGCCGAGGACGTCCTCCGCGCGCGCGCGCTCGGCCTCGTACTTCACCACCGCGCCCCGGAGGAGCCGCCCGTACGTACGCGCGTCGCGCACGGGATGCCCGGCGCGAGGCGCCTCGAAGTACTTCGCGAGCGACGCGAAGCACATCTCGCCGGGGCTCACGTCCCAGACGGGGACCCCGGCGAGGAGCTCGGCGACGAGCACCTTGTGCTGCGCGATCACGTTCCAGAAGACGACCGCATCGGGGTCGAACGTGTCGACGAAGCGAGCGACCGCGTCCGCCGTCACGAGGGGATCGACCGCTCCGGCGCGCGGAGCGGCGAGGACGGGAACGCCGGCCGCGAGGAGCCGCTCGCGGCCGCGGGTCGGATGGGATGCCTGCTCCTGGATCACGACCGCGGCCGCACGGATCCGGCGCGCGTGGAGCCCGAGGAGGAGCCGCTGCGCGCTCGACTGCGCGCCGCCGGTCGCGAAATTGTTCGCGACGAGCACGAGCCCACCACGTCGCGCTCCCCCGCGGCGCGCTCCAGCGGCCCGCGCGAGGAGCATCGCCTGTCGTGCCGCCATGGCCGCGCTCCCGAAGGCAGGGGCGAGCCGCGCGGGCCTGGGCGCCTCTCGCGACGACGCCTCCGCGACGGCCTCCGCGAATCGTTCGGCGGGCGCGTCGACGGGCACCCGCCACACACCGGCATGCGCCGCGGCGATCTCCTCCGCGCCGCTCACGTCCGTCGTCACGAGCGGCTTCCGCGCGCGCATCGCCTCGAGCTGCACGAGGCTCAGCCCCTCGAAGGCGCTCGTCGAGACGACGACGTCCGCCGCGGCGAAGAACGCGGAAGGGTCCTCGCGGGTACCCGCCATCCGCACGCGCGACGAGACCCCGCTCGCGAGCGCCGAAGACTCGACCGCGGAGGCCACCGAGGTCGCGGCGGGGTCGCGGCTCACGGCTTCGCCGACGAGGACGACGTGAGCGTCGATGCCCCGCGCGACGAGGGCAGAGACGATGCTCGGGAGGAGCTCGAGCCTCTTCTGCGGGCGATGGTTCGCGATCGAGAGGAGGAGCAGCGCGTCGTCCGCGAGGCCGAGCTCTGCGCGGATCGCACGGCGCGCCTCGTCGGCCATCGCGAGGGCATGATCACCGACGCCGTTCCATGCGATGCGCGTGCGGGACGCGAGCGGCGGGCTCGCCGCGCCAAAGCTCGCCGCGACACTCGTGCCGCAGGCGAGGACCATCGCGACGTCGGTCTCCCCGAGCGACGTGGTCTCCGGCGCCCAGCCCGGACGATCGTTGTGGAGCGTGAGGGCGACGGGCACGTCCGTCTCGCGCGCGAGGGCGCGGATCTCGCCCCCGGACACGAGGTGGACGTGCACGACGTCCGCCTCCTCGGCTTCGGCGAGCTCGGCGAGGCGCGCGATGCGGGCCGCGCGCGGCCCGCCCGCCGCCGCGAGGTCGACCGTCCCTTCGGGCGCGTCGAGCACGGAGCGCGAAGGACGATCGAGGACGGCGAGCGTCACGTGAGCGCCGGCCGCGCGGAGGCCCTCCACCAGAGAGACCACGACGCGCTCCGCACCGCCGCGGTGCAGCGTCGTCACGACCTCGATCACGCGCAGCGCGTCGTCGGCTTCGACGTCGAGAGCCGCGAACCGCACCGCGCGCGTCCCGGCGTCGTGCGCGAGCGCGAGGCACGCGGCGTCGAGAGAGGCGCGCGCGACCCGGTGACCCAGTCGATGAGGCTCGTCGACGAAGACGCTGTCGATCCTCGGCAAAACCGCGGCGCGCGTGAGGTCTCCCGCCGCGAGCGCCGCGGCCCAGGCCGGGGCGACCTCGCCACGCACGAAGGTCGCCCCGAACGCGAGCAAGGTCCGCCCCGTCGCGCTCGCCGGTGGAGACCTCGGAGCACCGACGGGCCGCGCCCCCGCACGCAGGACCCACGCGGGTCCCCGAGCCTGCTCGAGGAACGGGGCGAGCTCGTCCTCCTGCAACACCGCTGCACGTAGCCCCCGGCGCGCGAGCGCGCGGCGCGTCCGCTCCGCGAGGAAGCGCGGCGCATCCGCCGCTCCGACGACGACGACCTCCACCTCAGTACGCGCGCGGCGTCCCGAGGAACGGCTCGGGCTCGCTCGCAGAGGAGGTGGACGACGTCCACGTCGACGGTTCGTCCGGAGCCTGGATCGTCGTGCTCTCGGAGATCGACGGCGTGGTGAAGACCTGCTGGACGATGACCGCCGTGGCCGCCTGCTCCTCCGTGGCGGCGTGAGGCGGCGGCGCCGCGCGAGGCGAAGCCACGGACGCGGCCGGAGGGCTCGCCGCGCGCGTCTCGGGCTGGCGGTACCCGCTCGCGACGACGGGCGCGACCTCGAGGATGCGGATCCCGCTCGGCCGCCCGCCCGTGTAGACGAAGCTCTCCTCCGTCCCGTCGAGCGGCACCACGTCGGAGACGACGGTGCCGTTCACGACGCACTCGTACCTCACGCGTGTGCCGCGCGAGCTCGCGGGTCCCCTCACGTAGAACCCGTCGTCTGCCGGGCGCGTCTCGAACCCGCTCATGCCCGCGGCCTGGCCGCGCCGCCGCGCGAGGAGCCACGCGATCACGGCGCCGGCCGCGGCCGCGGGCGCGAGGAGGAGCGACCATCCGAACCCGTCGGCGCTCGGGGTCACGCCCATCCCTGCGTTAGAGGCGTCCTTCGCGCTTCCCCCGTCGCCGTCGTCTGCCGGACCGAGGCCGGTCGACGCGCTCCCGAGCGGGAGGGGCGCCGCCGTGGCGAAGCCCGACACGCCGGACCCTCCGAGCATGCCCGGACCGAGGCTCTCTTCGTCGGAGACCACGAGGCGGAATCCGTTCTCCGCGCTCCGCGTCCCGGGCGTCGCGCGGTAGCGAGCGGCGCTCCTGCCGCGCTTCGGATCTCGATTCCACGATCCGCCGCGCAGGACTCGGCGCTCGGGCTCGCCGGCGACGCCGCTCGTCTGCTCCGGGTCCACCGCGGGTCCCTTCCCGTACGGCGCATGGACGTCGCGGCACCACTCGTAGACGTTGCCGGACATGTCGAAGAGTCCGAACGGATTCGCCGGCCGCTCCCCGCGCGGATGTGTCCCCGCCCCGTGCTGTTTGAACCAGCCGGCCGCGAGGGCGTCTTGCTCCGTGGCGCCGGCGTACCAGGGCGTCGTCGTCCCGCCGCGCGCGGCGTACTCCCACTCGGCCTCGGTCGGCAGGCGGACGCGACGCCCCGTCTTCCGCGTCGCCCACGCCGCGAACGCGTTCGCGTCCCCCCACGTCACGAGGACGACGGGATGGTCGTCGTTCTGCGGGAAGCCGGGCGTTCGCCAGGTGAAGTCCTTCTTCTGGACGAGCGCCTTGCCGTCCCATCCGTACCCGCCGCTCGCGCCGCGCTCCGCCTCGGTGAGGTAGCGCGCGTCTGCGACGAAGGCCGCGAACTCTCCGCGCGACACGAGGTCCCGCGCGATCCAGAAGTCGTGCGTGATGGAGACCGGTCGCGGTGCCTCGTCCGTCTCGCGGCCGGCCTCTGCCGCGGGCGAGCCCTGGGTGAGCCTGCCCTTCGGGATGCGCAGGAAGACATGCTGCGTCGCCCCGTAGTCGAGCGTCAGCTCCCGCTTGTCCTGACCGCGGGCCTCGACGGCGACGAGCGCGAGACCGCTCCCGAGCACGAAGGCGAGGGTCCTGGGCGTGGGCGCATACCTCACGCCCGCTGTATACCTCAGGTGCCTTCGAGGACCCCCGTGATCGACGTCGTCGTCGCGTCTTCGGCGACCGGGCGTGCGCTCGCCTCGAGCCACGAGAACGTGTCCTCGAAGACGCGCTCGCCGTCCGACATCATCCCGTGCGTGCAGCCCGGCATCTCGAAGTAGCTCGAAGGCACCTTCGCCCTCGCGATGCGAGCGCTGGCCTCCCTCATCTTTCCGGGGACGTCGCGCTGGCACGACATCGTCGCCACGGCGCACGTCCGCGCGAAGCTCACCGCGGACGGCTCGGTCGGCGCGCCGATGAGGACGACGCGCGAGTACCTGCGCGGGTGTCGCGCCGCGAGCTGCTCACCGAGCGCCGCGCCTTGCGAGTAGCCGACGAGGACGATGCCTTCACGCGGGATGTCGGTGTGCCCGGCCGCCGCGAGGGCGGCCTCGATCCGGGCATGGAGCTTCGCCTGGTCCCACGAGAACGAGCGGTAGTCCTTCGCATCGCCGCACGGCACGTCGCCGTCGATCCCGACGACGCCTCCGTGCGCATGGGCCGCGCCCTGGAACGCCTGGACGTAGCCGAGGACGTTCGAGCAGATCCCCGGGAGGAACACGATGCGCGGCGGAGCCCCGGTCTTGCCGTTCACGACGACGGCCGGGAGATCGCCGGGCACCCGGACGCGCTCGACGCGGAGCGGCGGAGCGGGAGCCTCGGGAGGGCCCGCGTCGACGCCCGCGGGAGCAGCGCGGGACGGCTCGGCGGACGCGGAGTCGCGCGCCGCGGGCTCGCGACGCGCACATCCGGTAGCGAGGGCGAGGACGAGGACGACGAGGGGTCGCGCGAGCATCACGGATGTCATCGCGCGAGCCCGCGAGGATGTGACGGCGAACGTCAGAATCCTGCGAAGAACGCCCAGGTGGCCTTCGCCGCCTCGCTCCAGACGGTGTGACCGAGGCCGTCGACGGAGCACATCGTCACCGGCGTCGTCGCCGGACAGCCCTGCCATCGCTCGCAGCCGAGGGCGCCGAGGAGCCCGCCGGCGGGGACGCGCGCGGTCCCGCAGCCGTTCACGGTCGACCAGTACGTCGCGGTGTAGCTGCCGCTCTCCCAGGACACGACGCCGTCCTCCTCGCCGTGCACGACGAGCGCGGCGACGCCGCTCGTCTGGCCCGCGCAACGGGTGAAGCCGGTCCCCTCCCAGGTCGAGGCGGCCGGATCCCGGGGCTCGGAGGGCGCTCCCCCGCCGTGCGAGGCGATCGCGCGGAAGAGAGCCGGCCGACGGCACGCCATCTGGTTCGCCATGAACGCGCCGCTCGAGAAGCCCGTCGCGAAGACGCGCGCCGGGTCGATGGACCATCGTGCGGCCAGCGAGGCGATCAACGCCTCGAGGAAGGCGACGTCCACGTCCGTGTCCGCGGGCGCGTAGAGATCCCAGGTGTGGTTCCGTCCGCTGGGGTAGACGACGATCGCGCTCGCTCCCGACGCCTCCTCCACCGGGAAGCCGGCGCGCATGGAGGCTCCGTCTCCGCCGTCACCGTGCATCGCGACGACGAGCGGGTAGCGACGTGCGGCATCGTAGTCGCGCGGCAGGACGAGCACGTACGAGCGTGCGAGGCCGCTCACCGTGATCGCTTCGTCCGTCACGGTGAACGTGGGCGGCGGCGACTCTGCGTCCGGCAGAGCCGCCCCGGTGTCGTGAGCCGCGGGTGCGGGCGGGGGGCGCGCCGACGACGATGACGGCGGCGCGTCCAGGGCGCCCGGGGACGATCCTTGGTCTGCCGCCGGCCCGGCGCCCGGGCGGACCTCGTCGCCCGTGTCGCTGCCGCAGGCGACCGACGCGAGGAGCGCCGCGCACGAAGCCAGCGCAGCGAGGACATCACGGACACGATGCGTCATGCCGAAGGCAGAAGCACGGCCCGGGCCGGTTGCCGGTGCCAGGTGTCGCGGCTATACCGCCCGCGATGTCGCACCGCCTCCTCGGTTCCGCGGCGCTCGCCGTGATGGTCCTCGCCGGACCCTCCGCGTTCGTCCTCGCGTCGTGCTCGGACGATCCCGCCGCCGAGGGTGAGGGCCCCGACGCCGGCGAGGACGCGCGGAAGCGAGATCGCTCGCTCGAAGAGGAGGAGGAGGAGACGAAGGACGCCGGCCCCGACGTCGTCGTCCCGCCTGTGATCCTCCCGACATGTGTCGGAGGGTCGATCCCGCTCGACGTCACGGGCGTACGCGCCTTCGTGAACATCCAGATGAGCGCCGTGGACGGCGGCTACGCGACGCGCGGCGACTTCGTCGTCGACTTCGGCACCATCAGCTCGACCGTGGATCTCGCGCACGGCTTCGGCGACGCCGGCGCGCCGGCGCCGTCGACGTGCGGAGCCGACGCCGGCAACGGTGAGCTCGGCGTCTGGTGCGAGTTCTCGGGCTTCGATTTCTTCGGCGACTGGGGCAAGGTCACGCTCACGACGGCGGACCACTCCGTCCTCGCCGGTCTCAAGAAGCAGGCGGGCATCCTCGGCACCGATTTCCTCGCCTTGAACCCGTTCACGCTCGATTTCCGGCAGGGACGCATCCACCGGAGCACGGCGGGCGCGTTCTGCAGCGACGCGCAGCTCCTCGCCGCCGGCCTGCGCCCCCTGCCCTCCCAGGGCTTCTTCGCCTCGGATCTCTCGAAACTCCGGCCCCTCTCCGAGGTGCTCACCGATCCCGACGCCGGCACGGCGAACATCACGGTGCCGAACGTCCCGACCGTTCCGATCACGATCGCGGGTGAGCCCGCGCTCGCGCAGCTCGACACGGGGTACGAGGATCGCATCGTGCGCAACTCGATCAACGTCAACGAGGCCCTGCTCGCGCGGCTCGTCCAGCAGAACAAGGTGACCCGCGCGGCGACGCTCGATCTGTTCGCCACGACCTGCGTGCCCGGTCTCAACGAGAAGCTCACCGGGTACATCGTGCAAGACGGGCACGACCTCGAGTTCGTCGGCGAGGGCGGCGCCGCCGCCCGGCGCGCGAAGGTCGAGGCCGTCTACCTGAAGAGTCGGAGCGCCGAGACGTTCAAGTGCGGCGGCGTCTCCACCTGGACGGTCCCCGCGGCTCAGGTGGGCGCGTCCTTCTTCATCGATGCGCAGGCGCTCGTCGTCGATCCGGCGTCGTCCAGGGTCTGGATTCCGAAGAACTGACGTCGCGCACGGCGGTTGCACGTTCCCCGAGGCTCATGACCCTCGCGTCGCTGCACGTCCCGGTGAGCGCGCCCCCGATCACGACCGAGGTCGTGACCGAGTCGGCGGCGCTGGAAGAGCTCACCGAGGCATGGACCCGCCTCCACGCAGCCTCGCCCGCGGCGACGCCGTTCCAGTCGCCCGGGTGGCTCGTCCCCTGGACGCGCGCGTTCGTCCGCGGCCCGGTCGAGGTCGTCCTCGTCCGGGAGGGCGCCGAGCTCGTCGGTATCCTGCCGCTCTATCGCGACGACGTCGCGCACGAGCGGCGCCTCCGCCTCCTCGGCGCGGGGTGCTCGCACTACCTCGACGGCATCTTCCGCGGGAGCGAGGCCGAGGCGTCCCGCCACGTGCGCGCGGCGTTCCGCACGCTCGTCGAGCGCGGCGACTGGGACGTCTGTCAGCTCGAGCAGCTGCGTGAGGAGGCGGTCCTGCGGGCCGTCCCTCTCCTCGGCGCGTCGACGAGCCGGGTTCGTCTCGGCGTGGAGACCCTCGTCGGCACGCCGGGGGCCATCGCCTGCCCGCACCTCTCCGCGTCCTCTGGGCTTCCGGAGAAGCAGGCGCTCAGGCTGAGGAAGGCGCGCCGGCGAGCCGATCGCGGGGGGCTGCTCGTCCTCGACGTCACGACGCACGAGGAGGACGCGGAGGCCGCCCTCGCGACCTTCGAGGCGCTCCGCGCGAAGAGCGAGGGGACGAAGCAGGCGACCGTCGTCGATCCCGCGCTCCGCGCGTTCCTCGCGACGGCCGTCGCAGAGCTCGCGCGCGCGGGTCTCCTCCGGATCTACGTCCTCCGCCACGGCGAGGCGCCGATCGCCTCGCTCGTCGCGCTCGGGGGACGGAGCTCGCTCCATGTGCTCGGACGCGCGGTCGATCCGGCCGCAGCCGATCTGGAGCCCGAGCTCTTGCTCGTCGGTGCGGTGATGGAGGACGCGCGGGCGACCGGCCGCGACTGCGTCGACGTCGGGCGCGAGCGGCCCTCGGTCGCCGCGGAGTGGGGAGCCGTCCCCAACGTGACCGTCGAGCGCCGCGTGCGCATCGTCACCTGATCAGCCCGCGACCGCGGGGGGACGGCCCGAGCGAGGGCGCATCGGCGCTTCCTCGAGGTCGAACAGTCCTCTCGCTTCGCGCCGAGGGATCACGCAAGCTCGAGGCGTGAGCCTCGGCCCCCTCCTCCTCGTCACCACGCTGCGGATGCAGGCGGCGGCCGAGGCGCCGGACGTCGTCGTCCCCGCCGTCCACGGGCTCGCGCTGATGACGGTGATGCGAGCGGTGGAGACGGTGATCTGGCCGGAGCCGTTCGCGAGGCCCGAGCTCTTCGCCGAGAGCTGGAAGCGCGCGTTCACGGAGCCGCCTCTCTTCGACCGACGCCAGCCGTTCATGCGGTGGGACGGCGACCCGCTCCTCGTGAACGCGGGAGGGCACGCGCTCTTCGGCAGCGAGCTCTACATGCGCGCGCGCACGTGCCGGTTCCCCTGGGGCGGCGCCCTCGCGTTCGCGGCAGCGACCTCGGCGCTCTGGGAGTACGGGTTCGAGGCGAACGGCGTGCGACCGTCCGCGCTCGACCTCGTCTACACGCCGGTCTCGGGGCTCCTCCTCGGGGAGGCGCGCTTCCAGCTGTGGCGCCTCGCGGGCGGGATCGGCTCGCGGACGTGGCGGAGCGTCACGCGCGCGGTGCTCGATCCGCTCGGCGAGACGGAGCGCGCCTTCGGATCACGCTGCTGAGCGGCGCGGAGCTAGAGCGGTCCGGTCCCTGCCGCGTCGGTGCGCACGATCGCCGTGCCGCCGTTGGGCGTCGCGATCATCGACGTGAACCCGGCGCCATCGGCGATGATGCCGCCGATGTGGAGCTCGTCAGGGGCGGGCGCGTCGAGACACACCCACGGCCCCCGCGGCGCGGCCTGCGCGTCGAGGGCGCGGAACGCGTGGTACCCCGACGCGTGCCGCACGAGCACGCCGAGCGAGTCTCCCTGGGCGGCGATCCCCTGTCCGCCTCCCACGAGCTCGTCCTTGGATCCCTCGAGCTTGTGCGCGGCGCCCGTGAGCCCGCCGAGCGCCGACAGAGGCGCGACGTGCGGCTCGCCCTTCACGTCGAAGAGGAGCGCCGCGCCCGTCGCCCCGCGCGTCGTCGCGCCGCGGATCACCACGGGCTCGGTCGAGCCGAGCACGATGCGCGGGAGGCCGAGCTTCTGCGCCCCCGAGACGAGCTGGGCGTAGACGCGGTGCGCGAAGAGCCGCTCGCGCCGGAGCGCCCAGAGCACGAGGAAATCGCTCCCGTCGTTCGCGCGCGACGGGGCGACGGCCACCGAGAAGTCGTCGAAGCTCTCGCCCTGCTCCAGGACGAGATCGGGCCCGAGCTTCGTCCCGTCGAACACGCGCGCGTGCACGGCGGGCTCCGGCGACTGCCACACGACGACCGCCTTCGCGCCGCTCGCGGCGACGAACGCATCGCGTCCCTGGAAGGTCGGACCGAGCGCCTCCGGCAGAGAGGCCGGAGCGCCGTTCGCGTCGAAGCGACGGAAGACGACGTTCCCTCCCTCGATGCCGACGGCGAACACGCCGGTGGCTCCGCCTGCCGCGCGACCGTCGGCACCGACCGGCGTGGGCGCGGCGCTCGGGCTGCTCCCGTCGGCGCCGAAGGTGACGAACCCCTCGCCGTTGAAGCCCGCGGCGACGCGGCGGTCGCCCAGGGCGTCGAGGGTCTTCATCCGCGCGCCGTACTTCTCCCGGAGCACGGGGATCGGCGCGGCCGCCGTCGTCACGCACGCGACGTCGGGGTCACTCACGACCGTGAAGGGGACGCTCTCCTCGTACGTGGGTCGACCACCGTCGGAGGTGACAGGGAGCCCCCCGTCCGGAGCGGTGTTGGTCGTGGGACGGATGGCGTTGCCGCCGTCGTCACTGCATGCGAGCGCGGCGAGCGGGAGAAGCGAAGCGAGGATGAGGCGCATGAGCGGAGATCATTCGGTGGGGACGCAGTCGTAGGAGACGGCCCACGACACGACGGTGGGCGCCGCGAGCGTGTTGGCGGTGGGGATGAGCCGGATCTTCAGATCGAGCTTCGAGAACGTCGAACCGCCCGCCGTCACGCCGTCGGCCCAGGTCGCGAGATCGACGGGGCACTTGGGCTGCGGCCCTGCGGGGCCTGCGGCGCTGCAGTTGACGGTCGACGTGGTGGTCGCATCCCCGATGATCGCCTCCGGAGCGCTCGACGTGCCGCCGTCGACCAGCGTGGTCGACAAGGTCCCGTAGAACTCGACCTTCGAGTTGTTCGGGGTCCCGGCGTCCGTCCCGCAGGCGCCGGGGCTGCACGGCACCGTCGCGTTGTAGGTGAGCCACTTCCAGCGCGGCTTCGTACCGGACTGGCACGCGGCCGTGTACGTGAAGAGCTTGTCGGTCTGGGTGAAGGTGACGCCGGACGTGCCGCAGCTGCCGCCCTTGACCTTCACGTCGGCCCAGTTGTTGTTGCAGCCCGGTCCCGTCGCGGCCGCGGCCGTGAGGTCGCCGCCACACTCGGCGATCGCCTTGTTCGCGTTGACGTACGTGACGGGGTTGCCGTTTCCGGTCCACGCCGGGCAGTTCGCGTTCGTGACGCGGAAGCAGCGCCCGGGCAGGAGGACGCCGCCGGGGATGGCGGGGGAGCACGCGACGGCGTTGGTCGGGCACGTCCCCGACGCGAACGTGGAGCTACCGAAGTTGCCGTTGCCGTTGTCGAGGGAGAGGGCGACGCTCGCCGCGGTGAGCGTCGTGTTGCCGCGGTTGCACACGTTGAAGCCCGGCGTGCCGGCGAGGACGCACGCCGCGCTGACGGTCACGTCGACGCCGGGGCACGTGGCGGCCGACCACCGACGGTTCGCGGCGTCCCAGCGCGGGTCCGTCGTCGCGGACGTGTCCCAGTTGGCGACGCACTCGCCCTCGCCGCCGTTCCGGCTCCGGTCGCAGTGCGTGTCGGCGAGGCACGAGTCCCAGATCGAGTAGTGGTCCTCGCCGTTGCACTTCCGCTTGTACGGAGCGCCGGGAGCCACGTCGTTGCAGCCTTTCGCGGAGGAGCCGCAGTCCGACTTTCCGGCGAAGCCGCCGGGCGCGCCGCCGAAGATGTCGGTCGTGTTGTAGATGAAGGTCGGCGGGCCCTGGGTCGGCGCCTGCGCGTCGGTCTCGTTGTAGCCGACGCAGTTCGGGTCGCACGGGTCCTGCGTGCAGACGCCCGCGTCCGCCGTGGGCACCGCGAGCGGGCGGAGGCCGGTGTCCTGCGGGAGCGACTGCGCGGCCATGATGTCGATGCCCATGAGCGTGATCGACTGGCCGCCGCACGCGGACCACACGCCGCCACGGCACTCTTGCTGGCCCTCGAAGCAGCTCAGCGTCGTCCCGTCGTCCCCGCGCTTCACGCGACACGTGCGGACGGTCCCCTCCGGCGAGCACGGGCCGCTGAGCGGGTTGAAGCCGGAGCCCGAGCCGTCCGCGCCAGCGCCCGGCATGGACGACGAGCCGCATCCGACGACGATGCCGATCGCGAGGATCACGGCGCCGGTGGCGCCCTTCCATCGTCCCTTCATCCAGCCCTCCGCCGCCCCGACCCGCCCGGGGCGCGCTGCATCGGTCGACACATGCACGCCCCGATCCTACCCCGCCCGGACCGGGTACTGGCCCAGGTACGGAGGAAACCCGCGATCGCCGCGCCACGAGGTCCGCAACTAGGTCAGAGTGTCGAACATCTTGCGGGGCGCACGTGCCCCGACGCCGACGTCGGACCTCGCACCCTCCGGTCACTTGCTCGCGCCGTCCACCTTGCGCGCGACGGTGCCTCGCGGGTGGTCGAACCAGCCCGGGTCCGCGTAGCTCGTGAGGCCCGACCGCACCTTCAGCACGGTGAACATCCCGCCCATCTCCACCGGTCCGAACGGCCCCTGGCCGGTCATCATCGGCAGCGTGTTCTTCGGGCGTCCCATCTCCATCATGTTGCCCATCCCCGTCTCGCCCATCGCCATGTAGCCCGGCAGGAGCGCCTTCACCCGGTCCTCGAGCGCGGCCGGCTGCTTCACGCCGAGCATGTTGGGGACTTCGTGCCCCATCGCGTTCATCGTGTGGTGCGACTTGTGGCAGTGGAAGGCCCAGTCTCCTTCCACGTTCGCGACGAGCTCGATCGTCCGCGTCGAGCCGACCGGCACGTTCACGGTCGTCTCGGGGCGGCGCGCCGAGAGGGGGACCTCGCCGCCGTCCGTCGCGACCTCCTGGAACTGGTAGCCGTGGAGATGGATGGGGTGGCTGTCCATGGAGAGGTTCCCGAACGTGAAGCGCACGCGCTCCCCCTTCTTCACGACCCATGGATCGGTCCCCGGGTACACGCGGCTGTTGAACGTGAAGAGGTTGAAGTCGGTCATGACGTTCGGGTTCGGGGTCGCCGTGCCCGGCTCGACGAACCACTCGCCGAGCATGACGACGAAGTGACGGTCGACCCTGGGCGCCTCGGGCGCCTTCGGATGGATCACGAAGAAGCCGCTCATGCCGAGCGCCATCTGCACCATCTCGTCCGAGTGCGGGTGGTACATGAAGACGCCGTGCTGCTCGAGCGTGAGGTCGTAGACGTACGTCTCGTTCGGCTCGACGTGGGGCTGGTTCAGCCCTGCGACGCCGTCCATTCCGTTCGGGAGCAGGATGCCGTGGAGATGGAGGCTCGTCCGCTCGGGGAGCTTGTTGGTGAGGTAGATGCGCACGTGATCCCCCTCGACGGCCTCGATGGTCGGCCCCGGCGTGGAGCCGTCGTAGCCCCACGCGTTGACGATCATCCCCGGAGCGAGCTCCCGCTTCACGGGCTCCGCCGTGAGACGGAACTCCTTCGCGCCGTCCTTCGCGATCACGAACGGAAGCGTGCGCCCGTTCGGCGTGACGACGGGCACGTACGCCGACGCCACGCGCGGTAGCAGGACGAGGAGGGTGAGGACGAGGAGGACGAATCGGAGGGGCTTCATGGCAGGTCTCGCGTGGGCAGGGGTCCGAGGGGCGCGCCGACGGCGCGTTCGAGATCGCTCCGCGCGATCCAGTAGTCGCGCAGGGCTTCGATGGATTCACGCCAGGCGTCGAGCTCGGCTTGCTTCGCCTGGACGAGCGCGTACACGCCGAGCAGCATCGCGTCGTACTGCTCCTGGGAGAGCGTGACGACGCGCTCGCGGAGCGGGACGACGACCTTCGCGTACTCCTCCACGACGCCGCGGCTGGTGAGGACGCGCGCGCGCGAGGAGCGGACGTCGGCGCGGATCTCGATCGCGAGCGCGTCCTTCGACCGCTCCGCCTGGCGCTGGTAAGCCTCGAGGCGGGCGATCTGCGCCTGCCGCTGATCGAAGAGGGGGATCTCGATGGCCACGCTGGGGCCGAACGAGAAGCGCTTTCTCTCGCGCAGGCGCCCCGCCTCGACGTTCACGTCGACCTTTCCGACCCAGCGCGTCGTCTTCGCGAGGGAGAGGGCCTGACCGACCGTCTGCACGTTCCGGCGGGCGGCGGCGAGGTCGAGGCGCTTCTCCATCGCGCGAGACTCGAGGTGATCGAGCGGAGCCTCCTCGGCGGGGAGATCCGGGAGACGCGGCGCAGCGCGCCAGGCAGCGCGCGCGCCCCACGACCCGAGGAGTCGGTTCAGCCGCTCGCGCGCGACGGCAGACTCCCCTTCCGCGCGCCGGCGGTCGAGCGAGGTCTGCGCCGCGAGCGCGAGCTGCGAGCGGAGTCCGAGCTCGTTCAGGTTCCCCGCATCGTACTGCCGTCGCGCGAGATCGGAGGACACCGAGGACGCCTCCTCCACGAGACGTCGCATCGCGACGTCCTGCTCCGCCGCCTGCGCGGTGTAGAAGGCCTCGCGCACCTCGCCTGCGAGGGCGAGGACCTCGTCGGCGACCGCGAGCTTCGTCCTCTCGAGCTCCGTCGCAGCCAGGCGCTTGCGGAGCGGCAAGGTGAGCAGCTCGAGGAAGCCCTGCTCGACGTTCGCAAAGAGGTTCGGCGCGATGTGCTCCGACTCCCACGCGGTGCGCCCGAGGGCGAACGTCGGGTTCTGGAGGAGGCCGGCCTGGACGAGGTCGGCCTGCGAGATCGCGAGCTCCTCGAAGGAGGCCTGGAGCGTGGGGTTCGCGAGGAGGGCGATCTGGACGGCGGCGTCCACGTCGAGATCCTTCGTGAGGAGGCGATCGATCGCGCGCTCCGCGGCTCGATCGTCGTCGGTCCCCTGGTTCCACCGGATCGTGTGACCCGTCTGGGCACGCACGGTCTTCGTGACGTCCTCGAACGGCGCCTTGGCGGACGTTGACGCGCAGCCGGCGAGGAAGGTCAGCGTCGCGGCGGCGATGATCGCGCGGAGACCCATGGCGTCACCCGGCCGGCACGAGCTTCATGTTGCACTTGGGACAGAGGCCCTCCTCGTCGGAGACGACCTCGGGGTGCATCGGGCAGACGAAGCGCGTCGCGCTCGCTGCCGCCGACGCGATCGCGCGCGGTGGGGCGCCCTCGGGAGCGTCCGGGCTCGAAGGATCACGCGTCGAGGTGGACACCGGCGCCGGAGGCGGGGCGCAGGCGAGGAGCGCAGGCGCGGCGACCGCGGCGCCGAGCGTCTCGAGGAAGACTCGCCGAGAGAGCAGGCGGCACATCGCTCAACCTCCCGTCGTCCGCGCGGGGTAGCCCGCGTCACCGAGCGCGCCTACGAGGTCGGCGACGGTCGCCTGGTCCTCGTCGAGCGAAGCGCGTACGCGACCGTCGCGGAGGGCGACCTCGACCGCGACGACACCGCCGACGCGGCGAAGGGCGCTCTCCACGTGGTGGACGCACGAGGCGCAGCTCATGCCTTCGACGTCCAGGATGATCTCTCGGGTGGTCATCGTCGTCTCTCCTTCGCGAACCTTCCGGGCTCGCAGGGAGGAGACGCGACGGGCCTCCCGGCATTACACCTCGTTCGCCGGCGCGCGCGCTCCGCAGGTGCACGCGAGACAGCCGTGCTCGGCGCAGGTGCCGCAGGAGACGGCGACCTGCTTCCGGAGGGCCTCCCGCGCGCGGAACACGCGGACCGCGGCGTTGCTCTTCGTGATCCCCTGCTCGTCCGCGAAGGCGTCGACGCGGAGCCCGTCGACCTCGATGCGCCGGATCGCCTCCGCGTACTCGGGCTTCAACGTGTCGGCGAGGCGGGCGACGCAACGGCATACCTCGTCGCGCATCGTCTCGTTCGGCTCCTCGGTCTTCTCGATCTCCTCCGCGAAGAGCGCGAGCGCCTTGTCCGCCACCTTCGCGCGCCGCCAGTAGTCGACGGTCGCGTTGCGGAGGGTGCGGTAGAACCAGGGCACGACCGCCTCGTCGTCGCGCAGCCCATCGAGCTTCTCCAGCCCGCGCGTGAAGGCCTCCTGCAAGATGTCCTCCGCGACGTCCCTGCGACCGACCCGCCGCTCGAGGAAGCGGAGGAACTCGCGGTGGTTTTCGACGAGCACGCGCTTCACGTCGTCCATGACGATCCCTTAGCGAACGTTCGTAGGCGAAGCGAGCTTGCGAGCACCGAGACGCTCGAGAGGGACATCAGGGCGCTCGCGACGAGCGGGGAGAGCTGCCAGCCCGTCCACGGGAAGAGGAGCCCGGCCGCGAGCGGGAGCCCGACGACGTTGTAGACGAAGGCCCAGAACAAGTTCTGCCGGATGGTCCGCATGGTCGCGCGGGCGAGGGCGAGCGCGAGCGGGAGACGGGCGATGCCCCCGCGGAGGAGCGCGATGTCGGCGGCGGCGATCGCCACGTCGGCGCCGGTCCCCACCGCGATCCCGACGTCGGCCCCCGCGAGGGCGGGCGCGTCGTTGACGCCGTCGCCGACCATCGCGACGACGTGGCCCTGCGCGCGCTCTCGCGTCACGACGGCGGCTTTGCCCTCCGGTCTCACCTCGGCGACGACGTCGTCGACGCCCACGTGGGCCGCGATCGCGCGCGCGGTCCGCTCGCGGTCGCCGGTCACGATCGCGACGCTGATCCCCAGCGCGCGAAGCTCGTCGACGGCGCGCCGTGCGCTCGGCGGCGGCGTATCGGCGACCGCGACGATCCCGGCGAGCGCGCCGTCGACCGCGACGAAGAACGGCGTCCGGCCGTGAGCGGCGAGGCGCTGGGCTTCTTCTTCGAGCGCGCCGGCGTCGCTCCCCTGCGACGCGAGGAAGGAAGCGGTGCCGACCCGCACGCGTCGGCCGAGCACGACGGCCTCGATCCCGCCGCCGGCGACGCTGCGGAAGTCGGTCCCCTCGGCGAGCGAGAGGCCGCGTCGGGTCGCTCCCTCGACCACTGCGCGTCCGACGGGGTGCTCGCTCGCCCGCTCGGCGCTCGCGACGAGCGCGAGGAGGGCATCCTCCCCGAGGCCCGAGCGATCGACGACGTCCGTGAGCGCCGGCCGTCCCTCGGTGAGGGTGCCCGTCTTGTCGAGGAGGACCCGATCGACGCGGCTCGCGGCCTCCAGCGCCGCGCCGCCCTTGACGAGGATCCCGAGCTCCGCGCCGCGTCCGGTCCCGACGGCGACCGCGGCAGGCGTCGCGAGGCCGAGCGCGCAAGGGCAGGCGATGACGAGCACGGACACGAACCGCTCGACCGCGATCGCGATCCCGTCGCTCGTCGGGTCGACCGCGAGCCACACCGCGAGCGTGACGAGCGCGATGCCGAGGACGATCGGAACGAAGATTCCGCTCACGGTGTCGGCGAGACGCGCGATGGGCGCCTTCGAACCTTGCGCCCGTTCGACCGCCTCGACGATGCGCGCGAGGGCGCTCCCCCTCCCCACCGCCGCGACACGCACGACGACGGCGCCGCTTCCGTTGAGCGTTCCGCCGTAGACAGGGTCGCCGGGAGCCTTGTCGACGGGCAGGCTCTCGCCCGTGAGCATCGACTCGTCGATCGCGGAGTCGCCTCGTTCGATCACGCCGTCGGCCGGCAGGCGCTCTCCCGGGCGAACGAGGACGAGCTCCCCGGTCGCGAGCGCGCTCACGGGAGTGTCCTCTTCGCGGTCGCCCACGATCCGGTGCGCGATCGCCGGCTGGAGGGAGACGAGGCCGCGGACCGCGCCGGCGAGGCGCTTCCGGGCGCGCGCCTCGAGCGTCTTGCCGAACAGCACGAAGACGAGCACCGCGGACGACGCCTCGAAGTAGAGGTGGGGGACCCGGCCGTGGCCGGCGTGCGGGAAGAGCCCCGGAAAGACGAGCGCCGCGAGGGAGTAGACGAAGGCGGCGCCGGTGCCGATCGCGATCAACGTGTTCATGTCCGCCGCGCGATGGCGCGCCGCGGCCCACGCGAGACGGAAGAAGCGACGGCCGGGTCCGAGCACGACCGGCGCGGCGAGCGCGAGCTGTAGCCAGCGCCCCGGCGCCGTCTCGGCCCACGGAAGGAGGCCATGGGACATGGCGAGGACGAGCAAGGGGACCGTGAGGCCCGTGGCGACGACGAGGTCTCGGCGCAGCGCCTGGAGCTCCCGGTCCTCCGCGTCCGCCAGGATCTGCCGCTCGGGCTCGCGGACGGGCTCGTAGCCGGCCGCTTCCACCGCCGCGGCGAGCGCGGCGAGCGGGGTGCCGTCGGTCGCGACGCGAACGGTCGCGCGATGGGTGACGAGGTTCACCTTCGCGTCGGTGACGCCGTCGACCGCGCGGAGCGCCTTCTCGACGCGGCCGACGCAGGCCGCGCAGGTCATCCCGAGGACGCCGAGCTCGACCGTGGTGGTGGTGGTGTCATCTACGCTGAGGTCCATGGGCCGGTCTCCGCCCCTTCCGACGCAGGCGGGACCTCCGCATTACAGTGGACCGCTCGAAACGCCCGGACGCGAGCGCTCAGCCCTCGACGACGACCTCGTCGCCCAGGGGCTCGATGTGGAGCCCGCCCGGCTGGATCCAGAGGCGGAACGCGTCGTCGGAGTGGGCCGACCCGCGCATCTTCCGGACGTTGATCGTGCGCACGAGCGAGCGCCCCTTCCGCGTGTAGCCGAGCTCGATGATCGCGTCCGCGATCGTCGAGAGGAAGGGCGCCGTATGCTCTTCCTCCTGGAGGGTGTTGATCGCCTGCGTGAGGAGCGCGCTGCGATCGTGCTCGCGGAGGAGCGAGGCGAAGCCGACCATGAACTGGCGGAATCCACGGGGCGACGTCGAGTGCGAGATGGACGAGATGCTGTCGATCACGACGAGCGACGGGTCGAACGTCTCGAGGCTGCGTCGGAGCTCGACGAGGAGGTCCTCCGGGCTCGTCGACTCCGGGTAGCGGCACTCGACGAGGAGGTGCCCCGACGCGATGAGGTCTTCGACCGGCACGCCGACGGCCCCGAAGTTCCGGAGGAGCATCGGCCGCGTCTCCTCGAAGCCGAAGTACGCGACGCGCTCGCTCCGCGACGAGCCGGCGCGCGCGTACATGCCGGCGAGCGTCGTCTTGCCGCTCCCGGCGGGCCCCCGCACCATCGTGATCGAGTCGCGGAGCCAGCCCCCGCTCATCATCCCGTCGAGTCCCTCGAAGCCGCTCGAGAAGCGTGCGGTCTGACGGCTCGCGCGGTCATTCGGGTGCGTGAACGGGAACACGACGACGCCCGTGTCGGTGATCGTGAAGGGGTACTCGCCCTTCTGGTGCGGGCTCCGGCGGTACTTGTGGACCTCGAGCGTGCGGCGGCGACGCTCGCCGTCGACGTGGTTCCGGAGGACGATGACGGTGTCGCAGACGAAGTCCTCGACGCCGAGCGTGGTGCGAGGGCCGTAGTCGTCGGGCGCCTCCGCGGTGATCAAGGCGGTGATGTCGTTCCGTCGCAGCGCCTCGACGATGTCGAAGAAGAGCGCGCGGAGGAGATCCTCCGACGGCTTCGGCGAGAAGAGCGCGGTGGCCGAGTCGAGCACGAAGCACTTCACGCCCTCCTTGGCGGCCGCCTCGATCCGGTGGATGAGCCCGACCGCGTCGTAGTCCCCCGTCACGACCGTTCGCTCGCGCGGCCTTCGCATGTCGAGCACCGAGAGCAGCTTCCTGTCGACGAGGTCCGTGACCCCGAGACCGAGGCTGTCGCCCGTCTCGAGGAGATCTCTCGGCTCTTCCTCGACCGCGAGGAGCTGCGTCTTGTGGCCTGCGCGGGCGAGGTTCGCCGCGAGCTGCATCGCGAGGACGCTCTTGGCGGCGCCGCTCTTGCCGGCGATCAGCGTCGTGCGTCCCTCGGGGATCCCGCCGTGCGTGATGCGATCAAGTCCGGGGACGCCCGTCGACAGCTTGCGAATCATCGGCGGGTCCTCCCGTGTCGGCGATCTCGCCGAGCAGCTCCTTGACGTCCTCTACACGGTCGAGAGCACCGAGGAAATACGCCTTCGGGCTCGGGTGATGCTTCACGAGCATCGGCGTGAACGTGATCCGATCGTCGTCGAACGACTCCGGCTGCTCGCGGGAGACGTCGACGATGCGAAGGCAGACCTTCCTCGGATCATAGGCCGTGAGGAGATCCTCGAGCCTCCGCACGGCGCGGAGAGACGCACGCGAGGCCTCGCTGACGTAGAGGACGAGCTCGATGCGCTTTTCGGTCGCAACGCGGGGGTTCCGCGACGACGTGGCCTCGATGTGGGCGCGCGCGTGGGCCATCTCGGCGTCTCGCGCCGGCGCCAGGATCTCGTCCAGCTTCGCGAGGAACGCCATCGCGTCGATCGGCTTGCGCAGCACGCGGAACGCCGTCGCGTGGGTGCCGAGGCGGAATGCCCCGGTGAGGATCAGCGACTCGCAGTGCAGGCGCCCTTCCCGGGCGGCCTTCACGAGCATCGACGCGCCGTCCCCGTCGGGGAGGTTGTAGTCCGCGATGACGAGGTGGAAGCGGTCGTGGCGGAGCGCCTCGAGCCCGTCCTCGGCCGTCGACGCGGTCGTGACCGCGTAGCCGTGGTCTTCGAGCAAGGTCTTCAGCATCTCCTGCACGTCGGGATCGTCCTCGACGTAGAGGACGCGCAGGCCGTGGCCCGGGGGGGTTCCGTCGTGGGACGAGCGCGCGCCGGTCATGGGCTCGAGGTCTCGATCGGGTGAGGGTCGGGGGTGGACCGCTTCGCGCGGGCGTATGGTCCGGCTGCAAGACCGAGGCCTCCCGTCGCGGACCGGAGAGGCCGCTTGTCGCAGGGATCCCCACCACACGGCGATCACGCGATCGTCGGATGAGGGGGGCGCCCCGCGTGCGTGACCGGTAGACTCTCCCCCATGCGGCGCAACGCTCCCTTCTTCCTCCTCGCCGGTTCCGTCTGCGCCGTGGCCATCGCCTGCGGGTCGGAGAGCGGCGCCGACGACGACGGAAGCAGCGGCGGCGCCAGCTCGTCGTCGTCGAGCTCGAGCGGCTCGCTCCTCGGGAGCGGAGAGGGCGGCGCCAACGGAGAGGGCGGAATTCCCGAGAACTGCAACGCCCCGGTCGACATGTACATCATGCTCGATCGCTCGGGCAGCATGTCGACCGACAGCAACCAGGACGGCAACATCGGCGACACCGACACGAAGTGGGAGCGCTCGATCACGGCGCTCTCGGGGTACTTCAACGCCGCCGGCTCGAAAGATCAGGGCGCGGCGCTCCAGTTCTTCCCGCTCGACACGCACAACAGCGGGCGGTGCGCGACCGGTGACGGCTACCACGCGCCGGCGGCGCCCGGCGCGAGCCCGTTCTTCACCACGCTGCCGTCGAACGGCTTCGACGCGCTCCTCAACGCGGAGAGGCCGGCGTCGGGAAACAACCTGGGCACGCCGACCGAGGCCGCGATCCGCGGGATGACGCGCTTCACGTCCGAGAACCGCAGGCCGGGTCGCGTGACGATCGGCATCCTCATCACCGACGGCAACCCGAACAACTGCAACGAGGACCGCGACGATCTGTCGGACATGCTCGCCGCCCATCACGCGGCGACGAAGATCCGGACCTACGTGATCGGCATGCAGGGAGCCAATTTCGACAACGTCGAGCGCATCGCGCAGGGCGGCGGAACGCCGGAGCACCCCGACGTCGTCGGCGGCCTCACCGACGCGTGCGGCGGCGGCAGCGGCCCGTGCCGCCACTGGAACGTCGGCGACGGCGATCCGAAGGCCTTCGAGGCCGCGCTCGAAGCGATCCAGGAGTCGGCCGACGGCTGCAAGCCCGGCGGCGGCGAGATCAACCCGGTCAAGTAGCGCCGGCAAGGCTGGCGGGTCGAGCGCGGCGCGGCGGAGGGGGTGCGATGAGTGACCTTCGCCTGGGTCTACGAGAGAACCTCGGTCAGTTCTCGCTGCTCGTCCTCGTCAACGCCTTCGTCGGCGCGATGGTCGGGATGGAGCGCACCATCCTCGCGCCGATCGCCGAGCACGACTTCCACCTCGCGGCGAAGACCGCCGTCCTCTCGTTCATCGTCGTCTTCGGCGTCACGAAGGCGCTCACGAACTACCTCGCTGGGCGGCTCGCCGACCGGTTCGGTCGAAAGCACGTCCTCGTCGGCGGTTGGCTCGTCGCCGTCCCCGTGCCCTTCCTCCTCATGTGGGCGCCGACCTGGGGCTGGATTCTCTTCGCGAACGCGCTGCTCGGCGTCAGCCAGGGTCTCACCTGGTCTTTGACGGTCATCATGAAGATCGACCTCGCCGGCCCGGCGAAGCGCGGCCTCGCGATGGGCGTGAACGAGTTCGCCGGCTACTTCGCGGTGGCGGGGAGCGCGCTCGCGACCGGGTTCGTCGCCGCGCGGTACGGTCTTCGTCCCGAGCCGTTCTACCTCGGCGTCGTCTTCGTCGTCTTCGGCCTCCTGCTCTCGTCGCTCGTCGTCCGGGAGACGCGGCACCACGTGATCGCGGAGGCCAAGCTCCACGGCGAGCTCCCCGCCGACGAGATGCTCTCGCAGGGTGAGGTCTTCTGGCGGACGACGCTCCGCGACGCGAACCTCTCGAGCGTCAGCCAGGCCGGTCTCGTCAACAACTTGAACGACGGCATGGCGTGGGGGCTCTTCCCCCTCTTCTTCGCGGCCGCGAAGATGGGGATCGAGGAGATCGGGACGCTCGCCGCCATCTACCCGGCGACGTGGGGCCTCGCGCAGCTCGTGACCGGCGCGTTGTCCGATCGCGTGGGGCGCAAGTGGCTCATCGCCTCGGGGATGTGGGTGCAGGCCCTCGGCATCATGATCGTGGTCCTCTCGTCCGGCTTCGTCGGGTTCGCCGCAGGCGCTTCGCTCCTCGGCATCGGGACGGCGATGGTCTACCCCACGCTTCTCGCCGCGATCGGGGACGTCGCGCACCCTTCCTGGCGCGCGTCGTCGGTCGGGGTCTATCGCCTCTGGCGTGACCTCGGCTACGCGATCGGCGCGCTCGTCGCCGGCATCACCGCGGACGCGCTCGGGCTGCCCTCGGCGATGTGGCTCGTCGCGGCGCTCACGTGCGCGTCGGGCGTCGTCGTCGCCGTTCGCATGACGGAGACGCGGCGACCCCACGAGACCGCCGTCTCAGGCGCCGAAGGGGTGGGTCGAGGACGGGTATCGATTGCGACGACGCCGCCATCGGGCTAGCGATGGAGCCCATGGCACTCGCGTGGACGAAGCAGACCGCGGAGCTCTGGACGGCCACGGCGGGTCCCTACGTCCTCGAGGCGCGAGACAGAGGTGACGGACGGTGGCTCTGGCAGGTCACCGCCGAGGGCGGCCGCAGCGCAGAGGCCACGGGCGTCGCGCGATCGCTCGGCGCCGCAAAGAGCGTGAGCGAGCAGTACGTGATGCGCACCGGCAAGGTCTGAGTCGGGCGCCTCCACCGAGAGGCGCGGAGGTTGCACCTCCCGCGGCGTGCGACCCCGACCCGAGCACGGCGTATCCGGCGTCGTGCCTCGGCGCCCCAGACGGGGCAGATCCGCACGGGGCGCTCACGGGTAGCAGCGAGATGTTCTTCCAGCGAATCAAGACCCCGGGCATCGCCCACGCGGCGTACGTCCTCGGAGAAGGCGGAGAGGCTGCGGTCGTCGATCCGCGCCGCGACGTCGACGAGTACCTGCGTGTCGCGCGCGCGAACGATCTCACGATCACCCACGTGATCGTGACGCATCGTCAGGAGGACTTCGTCCTCGGTTCGGCGGAGCTCGCGCGCATCACGGGTGCCAAGGTCGTCACCGGCCGGCACGAGCTCTTCGGTCACGGCGACATCCGCCTCGAGGACGGCGAGGAGATGGCGCTCGGTAAGCTCCGCGTCCGTGCGCTCCACACGCCCGGTCACACGCCGGAGAGCATGTGCTACGCGGTCTACGTCGCGGACTCGCCCGATCACGCGTGGGGCGTGTTCACGGGAGACACGCTCTTCGTCGGCGAGACCGGGCGTACCGACCTGCCTGATCCCGCGAGGACCGGCGAGAATGCAGGCGTCCTCTACGACAGCGTCCACGCCAAGCTCCTCCCGCTCGGCGATCAGACGCTCATCCACCCCGCCCACGGCTCGGGCTCCGTCTGCGGCGGGAACATCGCGGATCGCGACGAGTCCACGATCGGCCTCGAGCGTCGCTACAATCCCGTGTTCACGACGTCGCGCGAAGCGTTCGTCCGTGCCAAGGTCGCGGAGCGCATCCCGCGTCCGCCGTACTTCTCGGTGATGGAGGAGCTGAACCTCCGCGGCGGTGCCCCCCTCGCGAAGGCGCCGGGAGAGGTCCCGCTGCTCCAGCCGAGGACGATGGCGAGCAAGATCGGCGACGGCGTCGTCATCGACGCGCGCTCCCCCGAGGCCTTCGCCGCCGGCCACCTCCCGCGGTCGTACAGCATCTGGGCCGCCGGGCTCCCGGTCTTCGGCGGCTGGGTCGCCGGTCCGTCGACGCCGGTGTTCCTCGTCCTCACACGGATGGACGAGCTCGAGGATGCCGTGCTGTCCCTCGCGAGGATCGGCGTCGACGACGTCGCCGGCGTGCTCGCCGGCGGCTTCGACGCGTGGCGCGACGAGGGCCTACCGATCGAGCGATCCGGGGTCGTCGACTCGCGTGAGCTCGCGGAGCAGCTCGGAGAGGTCCGCGTCCTCGACGTGCGGGAGGACGGCGAGTTCGAGGAGGGGCACATCCCGCACGCCTCGCACCTCTACGTCGGCTACCTCGAGCAGCACCTCGGTGAGATCGATCCCCCCCTCCACGCGTCCGAGCGCATCGCGATCACGTGCAGCGTGGGACACCGCGCGAGCCTCGCCGCGAGCATCCTCCGACGACGTGGCTTCGAGCACGTCGGAAACCTGCTGGGCGGGATGACGGCCTGGAGCAAGCGCTCACTCCCCAGCGCGAAGGGCGCCGAGCGCACGGTCACCACGCCCGACGTCGAAGGAGCCCGAACGTGACTCGTCTGCCGCTCGCGTGAGCCCGGCAGAACCCTTTTCCTGCGCGGACGGCTCTCACGACTGCCTGAACGAGGAGGCCTCTCATGTGTCGAAGAATCGTGTGCGCCGAGTGCAAGAAGCCCTCCTATGCGGGCTGCGGTATGCACGTCGAGCAGGTCCTCGGCGACGTGCCGCGCGAAGAGCGCTGCAGGTGCCGAGAGCGGCAGGCCACGGACACGCGCACCGCCAAGCCCTCGCTCCTTCGTCGCTTGTTCGGCTCCGACCGGTAGAGGTAGGGGCTCGCCTGCTCAGCGCTGGCAGGAGAAGACGCGCTTCGAGGCCATCCACTCGCTGAACCCTTGCGCCACGCGCGGGTTGTCGCGGGCGGAGTGGTAGACGAGATCGAAGCGCCCACGTCGGTCGAGCGCGCCCTTGGGGAGGCGCAACGTCGAGGTCGTCTCGAAGTGATTCCACTCGGGCTCGGCCCGGCAGACGAGGAGATCCTCGCCGGCCTTGCCGTCCATGCGCTCGCACTCGCGGGGGAGTCCTCGGCTCGACGGCCGCGCGAGATCCCAGTCGCCGAGCAGGCTCACGTCGACCGGCGTGTCGTCCGTCGAACGACGCCGCAGCTCGATGCGCTTCGGCGCGCCGTCTCCGCTGAGGTCGGGGCTGTCGGCGCCGCTGACGAGGGTGCAGGTCACGGAGGACCGGAGCTCATCGGGGGACGTCTCCACGGACGTCGCCTCTCCGCTCTCGGAGCAGGCAGACAGGGCCGAGGCCACCACGAGGACGAGGCAGGCGTTCCGCATGGGACGGAGGTGAGCAATGGTCGCGCCACGCTCGCACCGCACGATTCAGGTGGGGAGACGCCGGCGCCGAGAGCGCCGTGCATCTCCTCGAGAGATCGCTCTTCGCGCAGCGCGGCGCTCAGCGCGCGCAGTCGTCCGTGAAGCCGGGCGGGCAAGGAGGCGCGGCGTCCGCGGCGACGACCGGACCGGCCTTGGCCTCGACCGCCGTGAAGCCGGCTCCGAACGACAGGGCGTCGCAGCTCTGATCCGTCCCATCGCTCGCGGCGGCGCGCATGACGTCCGCGGACGCGCAGACCTGCGCCTTCAGCGCCTCGTAGGTGACGCCGCCCTCGCACAGGTTCTTGTCCGTGAACGGATCGCGGAGCGTCGCGAGCGAGCCGAGGAAGCTCTGGGTGCTCCAGCGACCCGCGAGGCGTCCGGCATCCAGCCGCCAGATGGAGTCGCGGGTGAGGCGGCCGGCGATGATGCCCTCGTCGACCTGGACCGTGATCTGCTCGTCATTGGCCTCGAGGGTGAAGGGAAAGCTCACGCGCGCGACCAAGACGCCGTCGGCCACGTACGCGTTGGCGTCGACGTAGCGAGGGAGCAGCGGCTCACCCGCGCCGAGGACCGTGCTGCGCTCGACCGTCCAGACGTCCTCGCCTCGGAGAGAGGGCCGAAGACGGGAGCCTCCGTCCGCCAGCGGGGTTCCGGTCGAGAGCAACACCGCCAGCTGCACGTTCGTGTCGTTCGGCGTTCCGTTGTAGCCCCTGACGACGAGCAGGAACGTCCTCTCGCCCTTGGCGATGTTGTCGTTCGTCCGCGCCTGATCCAGCACCGACCCGAAATTGGCGAACTTCTGCGCCAGGTCGTTGCCGCCGTTGTCGACGCCACCGTCGTGATCACAGCGCGGCCCGTCGCTCCGACACGGGGCGGGGTCGGGGCACGTGCACAAGCCGTCGAGGTCGAAGCCGGGCACGACCCCGGCGTCCCCGAAGCCCATGTCGACGCTCGAGACCGCGAGCGTCACCGAGACGTCGTCGCCGCCCGGATCGTCGGCGGTCGGGCGCTCGGGCCAGCGTGCGAGCGGGCAGGCCGCATCGGGCCTCATGGGGGCCGCGTCGACGTCGACGTCGGCGTCCTCGGCTGCGCCGGGCCCCCCTGGACCGAAGCCATCGAGGGGAAACGCAAGCGCGCACGCGACGGCGACGGTCGGCAGACCGAAGAGAACGGCGAGCGCGACGGGCCGCTTCACGGAGGGGAGCGTACCCCGCAAGACGCTGATCGCACGAATCGAGACGCGGGCTTCACGAAGCGAGAAGCGACGGTGGGGCCCCCAGCCCGAAAGCCGTGACTTGTACGCGGCACGACTCCTGCTGAGCGTGAGTCCATGAAGCCCGTCCAGCTGCGCGTCCCGGAGAGACTCCGTCGCAAGATCGTGACGATGGTCGCCCTCGCGGCCGCCACCGCCCCCGCGGCCTGCGCGGCCGAGGCCGACGAGGACGTCGACGAAAGCGGCGCCGCGGCGTCGACGTCGTCGAAGAAGGAGTCACTCTCCTGCGACGAGTCGATTAACAAGGTCGACGACATCCGCAACCGATTTCTCGACGAGCGCCACGCGGCGGTCTGGGCCTTCCAGACCGACGCGAAGTCCGCGTTCGAGAAGCTCCCGGAGGCGCCGTCGAGCTTCGCTCAGAAGGGCCTCGTGTCGTCGCTCGAGAACGTCTCGTACGAGACATGGACGCCGAGCGCCAAGGTTCGCGTGCGTGACGCGCGCCTCGCGACGAGCTACCTCGTCGTCCGCGGAGAGGAGAAAGGCGGCAGCAAGGTCGTCTACCTGCTCGACGCGTCGACGCAGGCTGTCCTTGCTACCGGGCGCGCGACGAAGGCCGGCATCTGGTCGTGGTCGTGCCCCGCGCCCTCCGGCGGTGCGTCTGCGCCCTGCAGAGCCGCGCGCGGGAACACCGGGAACAACTGGAACAACTGGCCCAACTGGCAGAACTGGGCGAACTGGGACAACTGCTTCTGAGCGCCCATGGCAGCGCCTCTCCGTGACGTGCGCGACGACTGGGCGCGCGACCTCGAGCTGCTCGTGCTGCAGCCGACGCCGTTCTGCAACCTCGATTGCAGCTACTGCTACCTGCCGAACCGCGACGACAAGCGCCGGATGTCGATGGCCGAGCTCGACGCGATCGTCGCCGCGGTGGTCGCCGGCGGGTTCGCGCGACCGGAGCTCTCGCTCGTCTGGCACGCCGGTGAGCCACTCGTCGTCGGCAAGGCCTGGTACGAGGAGGCCTTCGCGGTCGTCCGCCGCCACCTGCCGAAGGGGACGACGGTACGTCACCAGTTCCAGACCAACGCGGTGCTCCTCGATCCGTCCTGGTGCGAGCTCGTGAAGCGGCACGAGGTGTCGATCGGCGTCAGCGTCGACGGTCCGGCGTTTCTCCACGACGCAAAGCGCAAGACGCGCGACGGACGCGGCACGCACGCGAAGGTCATGCGCGGCGTACAGCACCTGCGTGACGCGGGTATCCCGTTCCACGCGATCTGCGTGCTCGGGCTCGAGTCGCTGGAGCACCCCGACGCCGTCTTCGACTTCTTCCTCGAGCTCGGCGCGACGCAGGTCGGCTTCAACGTCGAGGAGATCGAGGCGAGCAACGCGACGTCGTCGCTCTCGGCAGCGCGGGCTCCGCTCGCGCTCCGCGCCTTCTGGCGCCGCATCCTCGAGCGGCAGGCGGCGGCCGACACCTTCCTCCGGATCCGGGAGGTCGAGGGCGTGATGGACGCCGTGAGGAGCCCGGTCTTCGGCGCGGTCACCGGGACGTCCCAGAACCAGGCAGGGCGGATCCTCACCGTCGGCTGGGACGGCGCGTTCACGACCTGGTCGCCCGAGCTCCTCGGCATCGTCCACCCGACGCTCGGCTCGCTCGCGCTCGGCGCTTCACTGCGCGGCGGCCTCGACGATGGCGCAAAGCGGCGCCTCGCGATCTTCCAGGACGAGATCGATCGCGGCGTCGCGGCGTGCCGCCAGACGTGCAAGTACTTCGACTTCTGCATCGGCGGCGCCCCGTCGAACAAGCTCGGCGAGCACGGTCGCTTCGATGTGACCGAGACGATGTACTGCCGCCTCACCGAGCACGCGGTCGTCGACGTCGTGCTCGAGGCCCTCGACGCGGCGCTGCCGCGCTGAGCGACGTCACGACGGCGCGCGGTCGCTCGCGATGCGGCCGTCGACGATCTCGATGATGCGGTCGCACTGATCGGCGATGCGCGGGTCGTGCGTGACGACGAGGAACGTCGTGCGAAGCTCGCGATTGAAGCGACGCATCAGCGAGAAGACCTCGGTCGACGACTCGGTGTCGAGGTTCCCGGTGGGCTCGTCGGCGAGGACGAGCGGCGGACGGCGCGACAGCGCACGGGCGATCGCCACGCGCTGTTGCTGGCCACCCGAGAGGTCCGTGGCCTTGTAGGCCATGCGGTCGCCGAGGCCCACGGCCTCGAGCAGCTCGACGGCGCGTTCCTTCATCGTGCGCGAAGGCGACCCCTCGTCGCCCCAGGCCGGGAGCATGACGTTCTCGAGGGCCGTGAACATCGGGAGCAGGTGATGGAACTGGAAGACGAAGCCGAGCACGCGCGCGCGGAGTCGGGTGAGGCCATCCTCGTCGAGCCCCGTCGTGTCGGTTCCGCCGACGACGACCCGGCCGCGCGTCGGTCGGTCGAGGAGACCGATGACGTTCAGCAGCGTGCTCTTCCCGGAGCCCGAGGGACCGATGAGCGCGCAGAACTCCCCCTCGTGGAGCGTCAGATCGACGCCGGCGAGGGCGCGCGTCACGACCGCCTCCCCGTACTCCTTGACGACGCCTTCGACGGCGAGCAGCGGTTCAGCCATTGCGGATCGCCGTCGCGGGATCGAGCTTGGACGCGCGCCGCGCGGGGATCACGGCCGAGAGCAGGCCTACGCCGGTCGCGAGCAGCGTCGCCAAGGCGAAGAGCTCGACATCGAGCTGGACGACGAATCGCGGTGCCCCGTCGGCCCCGCGGGCGAAGCGCTCGAAGAGCTTGGAGAGGAGCGCACCGAGGGCGGACCCGAGGAAGGAGCCGACGAGCCCTAGCACCGCGCCCTGGATGAGGAAGACGCGCTGCACGCGGCTCGCTGGCGTCCCCACGGCGCGGAGAATGCCGATCTCACGCGACTTCTGCACCACCGAGACGATGAGCACGCTGGCGATGCCGAGCGCAACGGCGACGACGACGAAGAACTGGATCATGGCCTTCGAGCTGCTCTGCGCCGACAGCCCCGTCAGGAGCTCGGCGTTGACCTTCATCCAGCTGTCCGCCTGGAGCCCGGTCCGGCCGCGCACTTCGCTCGCGATGCGGTCCGCCTCGAACACGTCGGCCACCTTGAGCTCGATCGACGTCGCTCCTCCCGGCAGTGCGTAGAGCGCCTGCGCGCGACGGAGGGACGTGATGACCCACGTCTCGTCGACGGCCTCGTTGCCGAGCGAGAAGGTGCCGGTGACCGTGACGACGTCGTCGACCCCCTCCGTCGTGGTGATGCGGATCTTGTCGCCGACACCGATGCCCAGCTCGCTCGCGAGCACGGCGCCGATCACCGCGTCGCCACCTGCGACGTCGAAGCGGCCCGCCGTCATGCGCCGGCGCACGTCGATGATGGCGAGGAAGCGCTCGGGGTCGACGCCGCGGACGACGACGGCGTTCTTCGCGTCGGAGCGGACCGCGAAGCCGGCTCCGATGATCGTCGGAGCCGCGGCGATCACCCCGGGCGTGCGCTCCGCGTCGTTCATCGCGAGAGGCCACTGATCGATGGATCGCAGACGCTGCGGAGCGGGCTGCACGTCGCGAGCGACGGCGCGCTCGGCGGAGGCTTCGACGAGCGGCCGCGGCTCCTCACGCATCACCCGCAGCGTGATGTGCGGCTGGGAGCCGAGCGTCTTGTCGATGAGCGACGTCTGCAGGCCGTTGATGAGCGCCGAGAGGAAGACGATGACGCTCACGCCGACCGACACCGCCGCGAGGATCAACGCGGTCTGGCCCTTCGCGTCGCGCATGTAGCGGAGCGCTACGAACCACTCGAAGGGCATCTCACTCGCGCTCCGCGCGCACACGCTCGCCGGCTTCGCGAGGCTGCGCCCCCGGCAGCACCACCACCGCTCCCTCCTCGACGCCTTCGCGGATCTCGGTGGCGCCTTCGCCGCGGATGCCGAGCTTCACGTTCTTGCGCACGAGGCGGTCGTTCTCGACGGTGAACAACCAGGCCGCGGGGGTCGAGGCGTCTCTCACCGCATCGCTCGGCACGACCAGCGCCTTCTCGTGCCGGGCCACGGTGAGGTCGACCGAGACGGTCATGTCGGGCAAGAGGAAGCCGGGCGCGCGCGGAACCCGGAGCCTCACCTCGACGCTTCCGCGCTGCGGATCGATCGAAGGCGCGATGTAGCTCACCTCCGCATCGAACACCTCTTGCGGGTACGCATCAGCGGACGCGCGCGCCTTCTGGCCGAGCGCGATCCACGCGAGGTTGCGTTCGTCGGGCTGGAACACGAGCTGGGGCTCGGCGTCCGCGGCGACGATCATCAGAGTCCGCGACGGTTGAACGACGTCGCCGTGCTCGACGGAGCGCGTGAGGACGACCCCGTCGTGATGCGCGACGATGCGCGTCTGGGCGAGACGTACGTTCGCGCCGGCGTACTGGGCCTGCGCCTGGAGGAGAGCCGTCAGCGCGACGCGCGAGTCCGCCCCCATCGGTGCGGACGCGATGCGTTGCGCCTCCGCGGCGGTCTTCTGCGCACGCGCGAGGTCCACGGAGCGCTGGGCGTCGTCGAGCGAGGTCTGCGCGAGCGCGCCCGAGGCGGCGAGCTTCTGGACGCGGCCCAGCTCCACCTCGGCGCGATCGAGGTTCGTGTCCGCCTGGCGGACGGCCTCGGTGGCGACGATCGCACCGACACGGCGCAGCTGTTCGACCCGCGCGTTCGCCTGGTCGACGGCGGCCTTCGCCTGCGAGACGGCAGAACGCGCCTCCGCGTCGTCGATCTGGACGAGCAGATCGCCCGCCTTCACGCGCTGCCCCTCGATCGCCCCCACGGCGACGACGAGCCCGGGCGTCTGCGCCGCGACCTGAACGCGCGTGGGCACCCAGACGCGCCCGCTCGCGACGACGTGCTGCTCGAGGTCGCGGCGCGTCGCGAGCGCGACCTTCACCGACGAGCCGCGGGCGCGGAGGGCGAGCGCGACGCCGGCGGCGGCCGTGAGGGCGAGCACGGTCCAGAGGCCGGGTCTCCGCGAGAGCCTGATCATGCCCCCGAGGTCCTAACACGGCCGCGACCCTCTCGGGCCGCGACTCCTCCTACGCAGGCAGCGCGCGGGAGGAGAGGCGGAACCGAGTCGGGGGCAGTCCTTCCTCGCGTGGCGTCAGCGGGTCGTGAGCCCGCAGCTGACGCACTGATTTCCGGAGCAGAGGCACCCCTGCGCCTTGCACAGCGTGCAGAACAGTCCGTCCGACGAGCCACCCGAGACGAGGCCGCGCGAGGCGGTCTCGGTCTCGTCGGTCTCCACGGGCGCCGCCTTCGCGACCGATTCGCGCGCCGCTTCGGTCGCCGCTTCATCGGCGCTGTCCGTGGAGCCCGCGCAGCCCACGACGGTCGAGAGGGCGACGACGAGAGCGAGGAACATGGAGCAAGAGCGAGCGTTCTTCATGATGGTGAGAGCCTCCTTGGCTGAGACCGGTTGCGCCGTCAGCCGTGCTTTTCTGACATCCGATCGTGTGCGTCGAACGGATGACACGCGCGAGCGTCGTCGAGCGCCGCGGCGACGCGCGCGACCGTCTTCGTGAGGCGACTACGCCACGCGTAGAGCGCGTCGGCGTTCATGCACAGCATCGCGCAGATCTCCGCCGTCGATCGCTCCTCGACGACGAGGAGCTCGAACATCCGAACACCGAGCGGGCTGAGCTCCGCACGAAGACGCTCCCCGAGGTGCTCTAGCGTGTCGCGCGCGTCGATGCGCGCGGAGGGAGACGGGCTCGCTCCCGCCGCGCGCGCGAGCTCGTCGTCGTCGGTCGCGTCCTCACGCCACGCGCCGCGGCGGCCGCTCCGGAGGACGGACGCGGCGTGGTTCGTCGCGACCAGCCCGACGTAGCCTTCGAGCGACAGACCGCGCTCGGGCGACCATGCGCGCAGGAGGCGCGCGTCGTCCCGGAACAGCTGCGCGAAGACCTCCTGCATCAGGTCCTCCCCGAGCTGGTTCACCTGCTCCGCCGTGCGGCGACGCCCGAGCCTCGCGACGCGCGTGACGCGCGACCACACGACCGGAACGAGGCGGTCGACGAGTCGACGAGTTGTGACGGCGTCGCCGTCGAGCGATGCGGCGAGCAGCTCGTCGAGACCGCGGTCCGCGCGGTCGCACGTGCTCTTCATGGGAATCCCCCTTTCGTGACGGCCGCCGCGGAGCACGGCGCGTGCCCCGACCGTCGTCTCGTGATCTCCAGGACCTCCGCGGGCGGTGACGGTGCGCGCACGCACCGCGCACGGTGTACGCACGCCGACGACCACGCCGCCGCACCTTCGCGTCTTCACTCGCATTCCAGCGCGAGCGAGGCTAACGACCTCGGGGACATGCTCGCTCGTGCCGTATGTCCGGCGGCGTTGCCGGCCGCGTTCTTCCTCGCCCCTGCGCTCGCGCGAGTCGCGATGCTCGTCGAGAAGCGGATGTCTCCGGGCATCGAGGACGCCCACGGCTTCCTGCTCGACGCGTTCGTCGCCGTCGTCCTGGCCCTCCTCACGCGGCCCCTCCTCGCGCGCACGCGCTGGGCGAGCGTCGCGCTCCCTGCGTGGGGTGCACTCGTCTATGCGAGCTACGAGTTCACGCGGACGATGAACGCGCTCCCGCCGTGGCAGTCGATCCGGTACCTCGGTGACGCCACCTTCCTCGGGGGCTCGGCGGTCGTCGTGTCGCGCCCGGTGCTCCTCGCGCTCTTCCTGGCCGCACCGCTCACCGCGGGCTTCTGGATCGCGAGCTGGAAGCCGGCGCGGCTCCTGCCGCTCGTGTCGGGAGGAGCGGCGCTCGGGGTGGCAGCCTTCGCCTGGCCCGTGAACCCCGCTGCCCTCGCCTGGCGCCAGACGAACGTCGTCGCGGGAAACGCGGCCGACATCGTGTCCTCCACGCGCACCGTCGATCTGCCCCCGCTCGGGCGCGAGGAGCAGGTGACGCTCGACCGCCTCTTCACCGCCGACCTCGGAGGCGCCGACGTCGTCCCTGCGCTGCGTGGCAAGCCGAACGTGCTCTTGATCCTCCTCGAAGGCATCGCCGGGACGGACCTCCCGACGGTCGCCGAGCGGCATGGCCACCCCGGATGGTCGTCGATGCCCGAGCTGGACGCCATCGGACGGAAGAACATCTACCTCCACACGTTCATCACCCATCAGCGGGGGACGAATCGTGGACTCTACTCTTCGCTCTGCGGCGACTACCCGAAGCTGAGCGCAGAGACCGCGAAGATGACCGAGAAGGCCGGCGGCCCCGACCTCGACTGCCTGCCTGCCGTGCTCCGCCGGAGCGGTTACGAGACCGTATACCTGCAGGCAGCGCCGCTCGGCTTCATGCTCAAGGACAGCTTCATGCCGCGGGCGGGGTTCTCCCAGACGCTCGGCGGCGAGCAGCTCTCCGGAGGCTACGCGCGCAGCAACTGGGGAGTCGACGATCGCGCCTTCTTCGAGCGTACGCGCCAGAAGGTGCGAGAGCTGCGCGCGGGGACAAGCCCTGGATGATGACCCTGCTCACGGTCGGAACGCACCACCCCTTCCCGGTGCCCGAGTCGTTCGTCACGGCGGAGCCCCACGGGAGCTTCGCGCGGGCGGCCCGCTATACCGATCAGGCCGTCGCCGAGCTCGTGCGCGGCCTCGAGGTCGACGGCGCCCTGGAGGACACTGTCGTCCTCATCACCGCCGACGAATCGCACGGCCTCGACGAGGGCGGCGATGATCTGACGAAGCTCCTCACGCAGAACCTCTCTTTCCTCGTCGCCGTGCTCCCCTCGCATCAGCAGCGGGCGATCGACGAGGTCTTCGTGCAGTCGGACACCGCGCTCTCGATCGTCGATTTGCTCGGCCTCGGCGACGAGCCGCATCCGTTCATCGGGCGCAGCATGTTCCGGGCTTACGCGGAGCCACGACGCGTCTTCGTGGCCAACCAGAACGCGCGCACGGTGGGCATGATCGACTCCTCGCAGGAAGACGCATGGACGTGCGACGAGCGATTGACGGCGTGCAGTCACATCGAGCTCGACGCGCCGTCGTTCGTCTCGTCGAAGCGCAGGATCGTCCCTGCGGCGCGGCACGCCATGTCGTTCATCCGAGCAGCCCAGACCCGGGCCGCAGGGAGCGACGTCTCCCCGCTCCAGCAGCTCCAGCTCACGGCGGATCGGCTCGTTCCCGTGGTCACCGGCGAAGACCAGCTCCTCTACGCGGGCCAGTACGTGAGCATTCCGACGGACGCCGTCGTCGACGTCGAGCTCACGGCGGAGGTCCAGGGCGACGGGGGCAAGCTCCTGCTCTCCACGGACCTCGTCGCCGATGCGGGCGGCAGACCCCTCGTGACGCCCGAGCCCTTCGTCCTCGAGGGCGGTCAAGCGATGGTGCTCTCGTACTCGTTCCGAAGCGAGTCTCCGGCGCACTGGGTAGAGGCTCGCGCGCTGGCACGTCGCCTCGGGTCGAGGGACGTCGCGATCCGCATCTCCCGTGCGACGCTGCGCATTCGTATGCCCGAGCCGGATGACGCTCCGGGCCTCACCACCCGCGAGCGCTCGGTCCACCCGCTCGGCGTCGACTGACGCCGGTCACCCCGTCCGGGTGAAGGTCCGACACCGCGCCGACCGGCCCAGACGCTCGAGCAGCGCTTCGAGCTCTCGAGCCCATCGCTCGTGCGGTGCGTACGAGAGCCGCCGAGGGTCAGGCGCATAGCCGACCTCGTAGCGGTACTGAATCCGACGTTCCATCGCCTCTTCACGGCTCGGTCCGCGGGGAGGCGACGCGAGGGTCGCCTCGCTGCGGACGCGCGCCACCCATTCGGCCGCCTCGGCCGCCTCGATGTGGCCGGCACACGCGGTCACCGTCGAGTCGCCGCCGCCGTTCGACATGACGTGCTCGATCGTGAACGAGCCGTCCTGGCCGAGGTCGTAGCTCGACGACGCGCGCTCGTCGGCGAAGTTGTCGTCGCGCACGATGCGAACGAGCGGATGGCTCGGCGCTGCCGCGTCCGCGGGGGCACGCGACGTCGGCCCGGGCGGCAGGCGAGCGACGTCGGCCTCTCGTGCGCACGACAGTCCCATCGCGATCGAGGTGAGGGGCGCGAGCCAGAGGACCGAGCGGCGAACGGATGCCATCCAGCCGAGGATACACGCGAGCGACGAGCGGTCAGACGCTCTCCGACGAAGAGCGAGCCTCCTCGACGGTGAGCCCGCGCGCGCAGGCGAGGCTTGCACTCTTCGTGGCTCCGACTCGTCACATGGCGCTAGGGAAGCTCGAAGGAGACGCGAGCCGGCCGCGCGACGAGCACGTCGCACGCGACGGCCTGGATGATCCGCTCGGCGACGCTGCCGATGAGCGCGTGCGCGAGCCCCGTGCGCCCGTGCGTGCCCAGGACGAGGAGATCGGCCCGGGCTCGCGCGGCCTCGGCGACGACGACGGATCGAGGATCGCCGCGCACCACGACGGTCTTCCAGTCGACGCCGCGATCTCCGAGGGACGCCTGGACCTTGGCGAGGCCCGACACGGCGACGGCCCGGTACTCCTTGCGCAGGTCGGTCATCGCGCTGGCGGGGACCCCCGGGTTCATGAAGCCCTCGAAGGGCACGTGATAAGCATGAACCATCGTGACGCTCGCGGCCTCGGGCCCGAGCGCCCGCATGGCCGTCGCGATCACCGAGCGACTCGTGTCCTCGAGGTCGACGGCCACGAGCGGACGCTGGTAAGGCCGGCTCGACCTCCGGCTCACCACGAGGACGGGCAGATCGCCGGCGCGGATCACGCGCTCGGCCGTGGAGCCGATGAACATGTCTCGCACGGGGCGGAGACCGTGTCGGCCGAGCACGACGAGATCGGCTCCGACGGCCCGTGCCTGCCTCACGATCTCCACGTACCCCTGCCCCCGATGGATCGCGGAGGACACCGTGACGCGGCGTCTTCCGAGCGCGCGGAGCGCCTCGCGGATCGTCTTCGTCGCCTCGGAGAGCTGGCGTCGCGCGAGCTTCTCGGCGGCCATGAGGATCTTCTGCGGAGTGTCGTCCGAGAGGACGTGGACGACGGTGATCTCGGCTCCGGGCGCCAGCGGCAAGCTTCCCGCGCGCGCGACCGCGCATGCCGCCGAAAGAGAGAAGTCGGTCGCGACGAACACGTGGGCGAAGGGGTCACGCTCGATCATGGGTCCTCGTCAGGTGGTCGTGGACGCTTCGGCTTCGGCGGCCGTCGTCGCGCCGCCCTCGGTCGCGCTCGAGGGCAAGAGCGCGCGGCCGGTCGTGTAGGCCAGGACGGCCGCGACCCCGGAGCCGATGAGGATCCCGATCTTCGCGGTCTCGAGGTTCGTGCCTGGCGGGTAGGCGAGCGACGCGACGAAGATCGACATCGTGAAGCCGATGCCGGCCGCCACCCCGACGACGCCCACCCTCGCCCAGGTGACGCCGCGTGGCAGCGAGGCGACTCCGAACCGCACGGAGACCCATGCGAAGCCGACGATGCCGAGGGGCTTGCCGAGGACGAGCCCGCACCCGACGCCGAGGAACACGAGGAGTGACTCGCCCGAGAAGGACGCCTCCCCGAGGGAGACGCCCGCGTTCGCCAGCGCGAAGAGCGGCATGGCGCCGAAGGCGACCCAGCCGTGGAGCGCGTGCTGGATGCGCTCCACGGGAGAGACGCCCTCGCGACGCGCGACGTTCAAGTAGTCGAGATGGGGCAGCAGCGCGCGCTCGTCCTCGCCCTGATGCACGCGAAGGGCGGCGACGCTCGCGTCGGCGCGTTCGATGAGCTCGTCACGCTCGAACCACGCCCGGGCCGGCGTCATGAGCCCGACGAGCACACCTGCGAGGGTCGGGTGGATGCCCGCGGCATAGGCGCCGGCCCACGCGACCGCTGCCGGCGGAACGTAGGCCCACGGGCTCCGCACCCCGAGCTTCTGCATCGCGAGGATCGCGCCGATGCCTGCGCCGAGGACGACGAACCCCATGGGCACGAGGCCGGAGGAGTAGAAGACGGCGATGACGAGGATCGCGCCGATGTCGTCGACGACCGCGAGCGCGAGCAGGAGGATGCGCAGCGCTGGAGGGAGCCGGCTCCCGAGGAGGGTGAGCACGCCCACGGCAAAGGCGATGTCGGTCGCCATCGGGACGCCCCACCCGCTGACGGAGGCACGCCCGCTGTTGAAGAGCACGAAGAGGCCCGCGGGGACGAACATGCCGCCCAGGGCCGCAGCGAGCGGAAGCGCCGCGCGCCGGAGCTCGCTCAGCTCGCCGCTGTGGATCTCGCGACGGATCTCGAGCCCGACGACGAAGAAGAAGATCGTCATCACGCCGTCGTTGATCCAGAAATGCAGATCACGCTGGAAGGCGAACGGCCCGAGGCTCACCCCGAAGGGGACGTGGAGGAGCGCGACGTAGCTCTCCCGCCACGGCGAGTTCGCCCAGACGAGCGCGACCGCGGCGGCCGCCATCAGGAGGATGCCGCTGGCCGCCTCGATCGCGAGGAAGCGCTCCACGGGCGCGAGGGCGCGACGCGCGACCCGCACGGCCGGCCACCACGCGCCGGGCGGATCGTGACGAGGAGGTGGGGCGGTCTCGTGGGTCGGATGGGCCATGCGCTCTCGCGCCACCTTGGCGGCGGCGATGGGCTGGCGGCCCGACCAAGCCCCTGAACCTGCAGCGAACATCCGCTGCACCCTGCTCGTTGTGCGCGCGACTCTAACGCGGCCTCGCCCCATTGACCACCGGGCTCTGCGCGTGACCGGCGAGCCAACTAGTTGCGTGCGCAACCAATCGGAGCTATCCCGTCGCGCATGGCGGTCGATCGGGCGGACGAGCTGCGGCGCGTGATGCAGCGGCTCTTTCGCCGCTTCGGCGCCCTCTCCGCCGATACGACGCCTTGCGGCAAGCCGCTCCCCATGGCGCACGCGCACGCCCTCATGATCCTCATGGCCCGCGGCGAGCTCTCGCAGCAGGAGCTCGGACGCGAGCTGTGCATCGACAAGAGCAACGTCACGCGGCTCTGCGCCAAGATGGCCTCGGCCGGTCACGCCAAGCAGCGCGCGTGCCCTGACGACGGACGCAGCCGCCGAATGTCCCTCACGGCTCGTGGTGCGGACCTGGCCGCCGAGGTCGACGAGGCCAGCAGGGCCCGTTTCGGCGCGCTCCTCGCGGCGCTGCCCGTCACGCGACGCGCCCAGGTCGTCGAGGCCCTCCAGCTCGTCGTCGAGGCGCTCGAGACCTTGCACGCGAGCTCTCTCGAAGAAAGGACCTCCCCTTGATGCGCCCCGTCGTGCCGACCGCCCTCGTCCTCGCCGCGCTCGCGGCCTGCGCGAGAGAGCCTGCTCCCGCCGCCACCCCCGAGCTCGACACCATGGACGAGCGCAAGCCCGTGCCGCTCTTGCCGATGATGGCGCATCACCAGAAGCAGAACATGCGCGATCACCTCGTCGCCGTCGAAGAGATCGTGGGCGCGCTCGCGACGGACGACTTCGCGGCCATGGAGCGCGCGGCAGGACGCATCGGGTTCTCGGAGAAGATGGGCCAGATGTGCACGCACATGGGCGCGGGCGCGCCGGGCTTCACCGAGCGAGCGCTGGCGTTCCATCACACCGCCGACGAGATCGCCGTGGCCGCGAGCGCGCGCGATCGGACCGCCGTGACGAAGGCGCTCGACGCGACCCTGAAGGCCTGCACTGCGTGTCACGCCGCGTACAAGCAGCAGATCGTCGACCAGGCGACGTGGCAGAAGCTCACCGCCTCTGCCGCACCGGCTGCCGGCAAGGGGCACTGAGCTCGGGCGCGCGGACGGCAAGGCGCTTGCACCGCCGTGCTGCATGATGCAGAGGCGCCCACGCTCCCGGGCCGACGTAGGTCACGTCGTCGCCGGGCTGAGCTCGTTCGCGTTCACCTCATGGGTGTCGGCGACCGTCTGGGCATGCCCCAGCTGCCCGGTCGGGCGTACGGCGCGCCAGCAGGTGCTCGATCAGGAGTTCGAGACGAACCTGATGATCGCGCTCCTCCCGTTCCTCGTGGTCGGGCTCGTCAGCCGCTGGGCCGAGCGCATCGGAAGCCGCAGCCGAGCGCCCGAGAGCCAGGAGGGACGACGATGAGCACCGCACGGCACCGAGGCCCCCTCCTCGCGGCGGGGATCCTGCTCGGCACCGGCATGGGCGGGTTCGTCGACGGCATCGTGCTGCACCAGATCCTCCAGTGGCACAACATGCTGTCGAGCGTGCGGCCGCCGATCGACCTCGTGAGCATGAAGTACAACATGATCTGGGACGGGCTCTTCCACGCCTTGACGTGGGCGACGACCGCGATCGGTCTGGCCAAGCTATGGCGAGCGGGCAAGCGCCCCGACGTACCGTGGTCGACGCGCACCTTCGTCGGCTCGCTCCTCATGGGGTGGGGGCTGTTCAACGCGATCGAGGGCGTCGTCGACCACCAGGTCCTCGGCGTCCATCACGTGCGTCCCGGCTCCGGCGAGCTCGCCTGGGACCTCGGCTTCATCGCGTCGGGCCTCGTCATGCTCGCCGCGGGGTGGGCGGCCGTACGCGCCGGACGGGAAGACACGACGCCACGCGGCGGCTTCGCGGAGCTTCGCGCGCCCCCCGCGCCGGCTCAGAGCTGAGGTCAGGACGTCGTACCGGCCGAGGCGGTCTTCGACGTCGGCGGAGCGGGCGCCGCGTGAGCGTCGCTCTCGAGCTCGAACATGCGTGCGTCGACATCGGCGAGGAGCGCCTCGTAGCTCTCCTCGCCGACATGCCCCGAGCGGAACGCGTGGAGGACGGCGTCCTTCTCGGCGGTGAGGACTTGTCGCATCGCCGCGAGGCGATCCTCGGCGAGGACGTCGTCGATGCTGGCGACGAGCTCGGCGCTCTCGGACTCCGCCGCGCGCACGCGCGCCTCGTAGGTCCCGCGGAGCTCGTGCAGGACTGCCTCGGGAAAACCACGCTGGCGCTCCATCCGCTCGAGCTCGCCGAGCGCGGCGCGGCTGGCGAGGATCGCGCCGCGCAGGCGCTCGTGCTTGGCGCGGGCTTCGGAGGCGGCGACGAGGCCGAGCCGCTTCAGGAGCGGGCTCATCGTCAAGCCTTGCACGAGGATCGACACGACGACGACGCCGAAGGTCATCGAGATGACGATGTCGCGATGTGCGAACTCCGTCGGTAAGCCGAGCACGAGCACCATCGAGAGCGCGCCGCGCAGCCCCCCCCACGTGAGGACCCCTGCCCAGGACAGCGGAAAGCGCTCGCGCGTGTGACGGAGGAGGAAGCCGACGCCGAAGATCACCACGGCGCGTCCCACCGTGACGACGACGAACGCGAGGAGGATCGGCTTCCACGCGGCGAGGAGGCTCTCGAGCTTGACCTGGAAGCCGATGAGCAGGAAGACGAGCGAGTTGAGCGCGAACGAGAGGTACTCCCAGAACGACGCGACGGCGACGCGCGTGGACGCGCTCATCCCCGTTCGCGCCGCGTGGTTGCCGCACAGCATTCCGGCGGTCACCGTGGCGATCACGCCCGAGAAGTGGAACTGCTCCGCAGCCACGAACGAGCCGTAGGCGGCGATGGTCGTGACCGTGATCTCGATCATCGGGTCGTCGACCGCGTGGATCACGAACGAGGCGGCGTAGCCGACCGCTGCTCCGATGAGGAGCCCCATCCCGACGACCCGCACGAAGTCGATGATCGCGGCCGCGGCTGACGTGGGGCGACCGAGCACGAAGGCCAGGATGAGCGTGAACACCACGACGGACGTGCCGTCGTTCAAGAGGCTCTCTCCCTCGATGAGCGTCGTGAGGCGCTTGGGCGCGCCGACGCTCTTGAAGAGCGCCACCACCGCGATGGGGTCGGTCGCGGCGATCACGGAAGCGAAGACCAGGCCGTCCGCGACCGTGAAGTCCTCGACGAAGGCGAGGCCGTTCACGGTCGGGACCAGGAGCAGCGTCGTCAGTCCGACCGCCACGAGGAGCCCGGGAATGGCCAGCCCGAACACCGCCACCTTGTTCTGCATGAACCTGCGGAACTCGAGGTGGTACGCGGCCTCGAACAAGAGCCCCGGCAGGAAGACGGCGTAGAGCAGGTCCTTCGTGAGCGGCGGGGCCTCGAAGGCGTGAGCGCTCCCGAGCGCGAGCCCGGCGACGACCAGCGCCACGGTGTAGGGGACCTTGAGGCGACGGGCGACGAGCGCTACGGCGGTCGCGGCGGAGAACAGCGCGACGACGATGATCTCGACTCGCATGCCGTTGCATGTACACCAGAACGACGCCCGCGCGTCGAGGGGTCGTGGTCTCCGACTTGGCATCCTGGTCGCGCGTGCGGCAAGCTCGATCGGCGACGTCGCCTCGACGAGGCGGTCGACAGAGGGCGCTCCACCGTGATCGGACATCTCCTCGGCGGGCTCGGTCTCTTCCTCCTCGGGATGGGGCTCCTCAGCGACGGGCTCCAGACCGCCGCCGGCGATGCGCTGCGCGGCTTCTTGCGGCGCTACACGCGCTCACGCGCAGGGGGCCTGTTCTTCGGAGCCGCCGTGACGGCCCTCGTGCAGTCGTCGAGCGCCACCACGCTGGCCGTGGTCGGCTTCGTCGGGGCTGGACTGCTCCCGTTCGAGCAAGCCATCTGCGTCATCTTCGGGGCGAACGTCGGCACGACCGCGACGGCGTGGATCGTCGCCACCGTCGGCCTCAAGGTGAACATGGCTTCCTTCGCCCTCCCGATCGTGGGGACCGGCGCCGTGGTCAAGCTCTTCACGCGCGGCAAGCGCTCGGCGATCGGCTCGGCGCTCGCCGGCTTCGGCCTCGTGTTCGTGGGGATCGACGTCCTCCAGACCGGCATGGCTCAGTACGCCTCGCAGATCGATCCGCGCGCGCTCGCCGTCGGCGGCATCGGCGGCCGGCTCGCGCTCGTCGGCGTCGGCGCCATCATGACGGTCGTGATGCAGTCGTCGAGCGCAGCCGTCGCGACGACGCTGACGGCCATTCACTCCGGAGCCATCACGATGGACCACGCGGCCGCGCTCGTGGTCGGACAGAACATGGGCACCACCGTGACGGCGGTGATCGCCGCGGTCGGCGGCTCGGCGCCCGCGCGGCGCGTGGCTGCCGCGCACTGCGTCTTCAATCTCGGTACGGGGCTCATCGCCGTCGCCCTCCTCCCCTGGTTCGTCGCGCTCGTCGCGCACTACGTCGGCGCGCGAGATGCGTCCGTCGCGCTCTCGGGTTTCCACACCGCGTTCAACCTCCTCGGAGTCCTCGTCTTCGTTCCGTTGACCGGTCCTCTGGCGCGCGAGCTCGAACGACGCATCCCGGAGCGCGGTGCCGCTCTGACCGCGCGCCTCTCGCGTGCGGGAGTGGCGGTCCCCGGTGTCGCGGTCGAAGCTGCACACTCGACGGTCGCGGACCTCGCGGACGTGACCACACGGCTCGCGGCTCGCCTCCTTCGCGGCGAGCGTGACGACCGCGCCGACGACACCCTCCGAGATACCATCCGCGACGCGCTGCGCGCGACGCGAGAGCATCTCCAGAGCGTACGCAGCGATCCGGCGGCGCCCGACATCTACCGGCGGCACGTGTCGGTGCTGCACGCGACCGATCACCTCCAGCGGCTCGTCGAGGCCGTCGCCGAGGCCGCGAACGCGGCCCGAGCCGCGGAGACGACGGAGGTGCACGCCCTCGGGAGCGCCGTCGCAGAGAGTCTCGGGCACGGCGATGCATCGCGGCGCGTCGCGGCGCAGCGTCGTCGCGAGCGCGCGAGCATTCTCGAGCGCACCGCACGCGGTGAGATGGGTCCGAACGAGGCGGAGGCACGCCTCGAGGCGCTGCGCTGGATCGATCGCGTCGCCTACCACGCGTGGCGCGCACGCCATCACCTCTCGATGAGCGACCAGACCGGCTCGGACAGCCTGCCCGAACGCGACCTCGCGGAGGAGAGCGACGTCGACGCGGTCGTGTGAGGGCTCGGCGACGCGGACTGGAAGCACGCGGCGTCGTTCGCCGCACCCTGCTAGATCCGTGGAGCATGCGTGCTGCACGAGGATCCCGGGTTGCTCGCCTGGCGACGATCGCGACGCCTGCCGCGTTCGCGTTCGCGTTCGCGTTCGCGTGCGGGAGGGACGAGGTCGCTCCGTCGCCGCCGAGCGCCGCGGCGCCCCTCGTGGACGCCGGCGCGACGGACGCGCCGATCGAGCGCGCCGGCTGCGGCGACGGCGCGTGCGGATCGGGAGAGACGTGCCTCTCCTGCGCGGCGGACTGCGCCTGCCCCGAGACCCTCGGCGTGGTGTGGACGCCCGAGAGCGCGACGCCCGTGCTCACGGGTCGCGCCTGCCCCTCGTTCGACTGCGTCGGAACGTCGGACCCGTCGCTCCTCCGCGCGGACGACGGCGCGCTGCTCGCCTTCGTCACGACCGGCGGCATCCTCGCTGCCGGGGACGGCGGCTTCGTCGTGAAGGGGCCCGTCATCGCCCGCGCGCGAAGGCCGGACGGGGGCGCGTTCGCGTTCGATCCGCCGGACCGCGGCGTCGTCGAGACCGCGCCCGTCGGCGCGTGGGACCGCCACGTCGAGACGGTGTCGGTCGTCCGCGATCCGAAGACGTCGGCCCTCGCGATGTTCTACATGGGGTACGAGGCGCAGCCCGGCGATCCGAACTTCGTCCCGGGCGGCTTCCACTACCAGAAGACCGCCATCGGTCGCATGGCCGCCCAGGATCCCGACGGAACGACATGGCAGCGCGGCGCGGCGCCGATCTACCGGCCCGCTCCGGGCTCGTGGGACGCCGTCTTCGTCACGGGCACGAGCGTCGTCATCGGACCCGACGGCGTCTGGCGCCTGTACTACTCCGGCGCGGGCACGACCGTCGGGGTAGGTCTCTTGACCTCGACCGACGGCATCACGTGGCAGCCGCACGCGCAGAACCCCGTCTTCGAGCGTGATCTCGGCGCGTGGGATCAGGCGACGATCGAGCCCTCGGTGCGCTGGTTCGGCGGAAGGTATTGGATGTTCTACAGCGGTTACCGCGAGCCGCTCGACGAGACGACCCGCATCGCGATCGGGCTCGCCACGTCGACCGACGGCGTCCGCTGGGAGCGTCATCCTGCGAGCCCGGTGCTCGGACCGGGCGCCGCCGGGACGTGGAACGACCTCCGCGTGCTCTCGGCCGACGTGATGCTCGAGGACGACGGCTCGCTCCTGCTCGCCGCCTACGGCTGCGACGCGCGGGACAAGTGCGAGAACGGAAAGCTGTCCGTAGGCCTCTGGCGTTCGCGCTGAGCCCACGGCGACCGCGAGCCAGACGGGTCGGCGCCCTGGATCACGGACATGGTCACGGGCCGCGTCGGGGACGCCGCGCGGCGACTTGGAGAGCGGGCAGGCATGCAGTTTCGATCGGTTGCGCGCTGGCACGCGTCGTGAATGCCAGAGCGTCCATGTCTCCCTGGCGGGCCTTCGGCGCGCGATCGGCGAGGATTCTCCTCGTCGCCTTCGCGCTCTTCGTCGGGGCGCCGGCGTGGGCGGCCCCGAGCCTTCTCTCGGCGACGGCGTCGACGCGGGAGCGCGCGCAGCTGCCGGAGCCCGTGCGCGCGTGGCTCTACAACGAGCAGGTCCTCCTCTCGCGCTCGGTCGACACCGAACGCATCTACGCGGTGACCGAGAACCTGCAGAAGAAGGAGCTCGCGCCCGAGGCTGCGCGGGTCTTCAAGCTGAAGACCTACTGGGTGGACGCCGAGAAGCTCGATTCGTTCGAGGCCAGGAGCATCGAACCTGCGATCCGGGAGCTCTTCGTACGGAAGCGGGCCGGCCGGACCGAGGTGAGGTTGGTCGTGCACCCCGAGTCGGAGTCGTTCTATGCGTCCGTCACGCGCGACGCGACGCCGGGCGACGATCTCCACGCCAGCGCGACGGCGAGCTCGCGCACGGTGCTCGCGTGGAAGCCGGGGGACGCCGCGCATCCCTTCTTCGCCAAGCTGAGCCTGAACGCCCAGATCGGCGGCGTCGTCCGGACGATCCCGAAGGGTGAGGTCGCGCGCAGCGTCGGCGTCACGAAGATCCTCGACGGCGAGAAGAAGCTACCGGGCAGCTTCACCTACCTGCCGGAGGTCTTCGGCGTGATGCCGAAGGGCTTCGAGCGCGGCGGGATGATCGTGCGCCAGATCCCAGCGTCGATCCTGAGCGGCGAGAAGCGCTACGTGCCGCTCTTCTCTCTCTACGCCGATCCGCCCGACGGGTCCCCGACGATGATCGAGGACATGATCAAGAAGAGCGGGGAGTCGCCCGATACGTTCGTGCGGACGCGCATCATCCGCCCGATGGTCGAGCAGTGGCTGGACCTCCTCTCCCACCACGGGATCACGACCGAGCCGCACGGCCAGAACGTGCTCGTCGAGGTCGGGAAGGACGGCCTCCCCACGGGAACCTTCCTCCACCGTGATTTCGGCGGCTTCAACGTCGACTTCGACGCGCGCCAGAAGCTCGGCCTGGGTCCCGACAAGAGCCAGCTCCCCACCCTCGGCGACTTCGACAAGGAGTGGCACACGACGAAGAGCGAGGACACGAAGGAGAACCTCGAGACCTATTTCGGCGGCGGCGTTCTCTTCAACCTCGACAAGCGGTTCGCGCGCCCGGCTCGAGGGCGCGCGGAGCCTGCGGGCCCGGGGAGGTTCGAGACGATGATGGATGAGGAGCTCCGCGCGCGCGCGACGGAGGTGACGGGGAAGAAGCGCTTCGCGGGGCTCGTTCAGGCGATGACGGCGACGCAGCGGCACGCGATCGAGACGCGGGCGGCGGAGAAACCCGCTGCCGCGCCGAGGAAGCCCCTCGCGTCGCCGCCCGCTCGTCCCGCCCCTCGCGTCGCTCCGGCGACGGGCGGGCGCCGCTGACGGCTGTTCGGCCGTCTGTAGCTAGTCCTCGAGCACGACGTCGGTGAGCTGTCGCGGGTCCGCGCGGACTCGCACCTGGCGCCCGAGGAGCCCTGCTACCTCGTGGGGCACCGCGAGGCGCTCGATCGTCGCGGCGTAGGGCCCCGACGGCCCGGCGACCTGCAGCGTGAAGCGCATGACGGGCACGTCGTTGACCTCCGCCCCGGACGGGCTCGCGCCGACGATGCGCGCGGACAGCGAGACGCCGTGCAGACGGACGCGGCGCGCTCGACGCCCCGCCCGGATCGCGGTGACCACCATGACGAGGCCGACGAGGAAGAGGACGCCTCCGACCGTCCCCATGATGAGCGTGCCGACCAAGTTGTCGCCGGTGAAGCCTGCCTCGTGCGTCGCCGACGCGCCGACGCCCGCGATGACGCAGATGAGGCCCATGAACGCGAAGATGCCGCCCACGAGGAGCCCGAAGAATCCGGCGTGCGAGGCCGCGCGCGTCGCCGCCGCCTCGTTCGACGCCGCGACGTACGCCGCGGCAGTGCGTGCGCAGAGCGAGAGCGCGGGGAAACGAGACTGCATCGCGGCGAGGACCGTCGGGCCCGAGAGCTCGCGGAGCGTCGTCCCCGCCGTCGCCGCATCGCCGACGAGCTCGTAGGCGTGCGCGCGGAGGACGCTCGCCATGTCATCGTGGGAGTCGGCTATGGGGACCACGTCCTTCCTCGGACCGACGAGCGCGAGGACGCGCGCCCCGTCCCGATCCATCACCGCGACGAGAGCGTACGAGACCCGGTACTCCGAGTCGGCGTCGAGCTCGGCAGCGTCGGGGCTCATGCCGCCGAGGAGCCCGACGGCGCGGGCGCGATCCCCTCGCGCAACCGCGAGCCTCACGAGCCGCCCGAGCTGCTCCTGGCGGTGACGAGGAAGGACGACGGCATCGAGGGCCGACTCCGGGAGCGCGGCGACGAGCTCGGGCCCTGGCGTCTCGTTCTCCAGCTGCCCGAGCATCAGCGTGAGGATGCTGAGATCTTCGCTCGCCGCGACGTCGCCCTGCGCCGCGCGCAACCGCAGGTGATTCCAGATCGTCAGCGCCTCGGCCTCGCGCCCAGGAAGGACGCTGTCGCCGCCGAGCACCGCGGCGAGCGTCGGGGGCGTCGTACGGGGACGCCCGTCTTGTACGCGCAGCCGCGCGAGGCGCTCCGGATCGTTCGACGGCATCGGCAGCGCGCCGCGCGCGGCGAGGACGAAGCTCCGGTCAGGCAGCGTCGTCGTCGTCCGGCAGCGCGCGCACGTCGCGGGACCGCCGGCGACCGGCCCCCACGCGACGCCCAGGCATTGCGGGCAGACGTAGGGACGTTCGGTCGGAGGGGCGCGGTACATGAAGGTCGGACGGTCGTCGCGGACAAGACAAGCAGAGCGAAGGCGGCCGTGGAAGGCGTGACCTCTGGCCCGCGGACTCGAGCACGCAGAGGACTTTCTGTCCCGTTCGCGCACCCTCCCGCGGTTCCGGCGGCTCTCATCGGCACCCCGCTCGAAGAGCCAACGATCATGCGAGCCCAACGTCGTCGTTTCCTCCCCTCCTTCCTCCTCTTCGTCACGGGCTGCTCTGCCGCGTCCGCCCACAGGGTCGAGCCGGAAGAACCGCCCATCGCGGTGGCCGTCACCACGGCTGCGGTCGAACCCATCGAGGTCGTCCACCGCGCGAGCGGTACCGTCCGGGGACGGGCCACGGCCGTGCTCTCGAGCCGAACCACGGGGTACGTCCGCGCCGTCGACGTTCGCGCAGGCGACCTCGTGAAGGCAGGGCAGGTCCTCGCGACGCTGGAGGCGCACGACGTCGAGGCCTCGGCGCGTCGCGCACGCGCAGGGCTGGAGCAGTCGCTCGCGTCGAAGGCGGAGGCAGAAGGAGCGCTCGCCGCGTCGAAGACGGAGGCGCTGCTCGCACGGACGACGCGCGACCGCATCGCGAAGCTATTCCAGGGGAACGCGGTCTCGGCTCAAGAGCTCGACGACGCCGAGGCCCGCTCCCGCGCGGCCGCCGCGCAGGAGGAGATGGCGCGCGCCCGCGGCGAGGCGGCACGACACCGGATCGAGCAGGCGAAGGCCGAGATCGGCGAGGTCTCGGCGCTCTTGGGCTACAGCCGCATCACGGCGCCGTTCACGGGGCGCGTCATCGAGCGGCACATCGATCCCGGGAATCTCGCCGCGCCCGGGGCGCCTCTCCTCGTCGTGGAGGAGGAGGGCTTGCTCCGCGTCGAGGCGTCCGTCCCCGAGTCGAGGGCCGGGGCCCTGTCCATCGGCGAGAGCGTGGACGTGAGCGTCGAGTCCTCGAAGGGACCGCTCCGCGGGAAGATCTCGGAGATCGTGCCCACGATCGACGTCGTCTCGCGAGCGTTCCTCGTGAAGGTCGATCTCGAGGGGGATGTCCGGGCGCTCCGACCCGGGATGTTCGCGCGGGCGTCGTTCCCGGTGGGCTCGCGAAAGGGCCTCGTGGTGCCCTCCACCGCCGTGACGGCCGCGGGAGCGCTGGACCGCGTCTTCGTGGTCGACGGCGACCGCGCGCGCCTTCGCATGATCACCCTCGGCGAATCCCAGGGCGAGCGAATCGAGGTCCTCTCCGGGCTCGTCCCAGGCGAGCGGGTCGCGACGTCGCCCGCCGCGCTCCGGGACGGCGCGCGCGTCACCGTGGGAGGAATGCCGTGAGCGCCACGAAGCTCGGGCCTGCGGGGCGACTCGCACGTGCCTTCATCCACTCCAAGCTGACGCCGCTCTTGCTCATCGCGTCGATGATCCTCGGCGCGCTGGCCGTCTGGAAGCTCCCGCGAGAGGAGGAGCCGCAGATCGTCGTTCCGATGAGCGACGTCTTCGTCCGCATGCCGGGCGCATCCTCGAAGGAAGTGGAAGAGCGGGTGACGAAGCCCCTCGAGCGCCTCCTCTGGGAGATCCCCGGTGTGGAGTACCTATATTCGACCTCGAGCCCGGGCGTCGCAGCCGTCATCGTTCGCTTCAAGGTGGGGGAGGACGAGGAGCGCAGCATGGTGCGTCTCCAGGAGAAGCTCGCCGCGCACGCCGACATCATCCCGCCCGGGGCCTCACCCGCGCTCGTCAAGCCACGCAGCATCGACGACGTGCCTGTCCTCGCGCTCACGCTCCACGGTCCGCACGCGACCGGCTACGAGCTCCGTCGGCTGGCCGCCGAGATCCAGGAGCAGATCAAGCAGGTCTCGGGCGTGAGCGAGGTGACGCTGGCAGGCGGCGAGCGTCGGCAGGTGCGCGTCCTCCTCGACCCGGAGAAGCTCGCCGCGCGCGGGCTCTCGCCGCTGGCGATCGCCGGCGCCCTCCAGGGCGCCAATCAGCGAACCGCGTCCGGCGCCATCACGCGGGACAACCGCGAGCTGCTCGTCGAGACGGGGGCGCTCCTCCGCACCCGCGAGGACGTCGAACGCGTCGTCGTCGGAGCTACCGGAGAGACGGCGGTGTTCCTCCGGGACGTGGCCCTCGTGGAGGATGGGCCCGAGGAGCCGACGACCTACGTGCGCTTCGGCGGCGGCGCTGCTGCCGAAGGCGCGGACGCGCGCCTCCGCGAGAGCTCCGAGCCCGCCGTGACGATCTCCGTCGCGAAGCACAAGGGCCAGAACGCCGTCTCCGTCGTTTCGGACGTGCTGCGGAAGGTTGCGTCGCTGAGGGGCACGCTCGTGCCGGCCGACGTCGAGATCGCCGTGACTCGAGACTACGGCGCGAGCGCCGCGGAGAAGAGCAACGAGCTCTTGCTTCACATGGGCATCGCCGTCGTGAGCGTCGGCGCCCTCATCTGGCTAGCCCTCGGACGCCGCGAGTCGGGCATCGTGATGCTCGCCATTCCGGCCACGCTGGCCCTGACTCTCTCGGTCTTCTGGCTCTACGGCTACACGCTGAACCGCATCACGCTCTTCGCCCTCATCTTCTCGATCGGAATCCTCGTCGACGACGCGATCGTGGTCGTCGAGAACATCACGCGTCACTATCGGCTCCCCGAGAACCGCGGAAAGCCGCTCGCGGACGTCGCCGTCAGGGCCGTCGACGAGGTCGGCAACCCCACCATCCTCGCCACGATGACGGTCATCGGCGCCATCCTCCCGTTGATGTTCGTCGGTGGGCTGATGGGCCCCTACATGCGGCCCATTCCGGTCGGCGCATCGGCGGCCATGATCTTCTCGCTCGTCGTCGCCTTCGTCGTGACGCCGTGGGCAACGATTCGCCTCATGAAGCCGGCGGGCGAGGACGAGCACGGGGGCGAGGAGGGAAAGGCCACGCTGCTCTACCGCAAGGTCATGGGCAAGCTGCTCCGCGAGCCCAAGCTCCGCTGGACCTTCCTGGCGAGCGTGGTCGTCCTGCTGCTCGCGGCGCTCTCGCTCGTCGCCGTCAGGTTCGTTCGCGTCAAGATGCTGCCGTTCGACAACAAGAACGAGCTCGAGGTCATGGTCGACATGCCCGAGGGCACCTCGCTGGAGGAGACCGACCGCGTCGTCGCGCAGATGGCCGAGGTCCTCCGCAAGGAGCCGGAGGTGAAGAGCTTCCAGAGCTACGTCGGCACGAGCGGGCCCTACAACTTCAACGGACTCGTCCGGCACTACTTCCTTCGACAGGGCGCCAACGTCGCCGAGATCCAGGTCGCCTTCGTCGAGAAAGGCGAGCGCAAGGCTCAGAGCCACACGATCGCGAAGCGGATCCGCGAGCGAATCTCGCCGGTCGCCACGGCGAGCGGCGCACGGGTGAAGGTGGCCGAGGTTCCCCCCGGTCCGCCGGTTCTCCAGACCTTGGTCGCCGAGATCTACGGGCCGGACTACGCCCGCCAGGTGGAGATCGCCCGCGACGTCCGCGCGCTTCTCGAGAAGACGTCGGGCGTCGTCGACGTCGACTGGTACGTCGAGGACGACCAGCCGAAGGTCGAGGTCGTGATCGACAAGGAGAAGGCGGCGATCGCCGGCGTACGCGAGGCCGATGTCGTCCGGACCCTTCGGCTCGCGACGGGCGGGGAGGAGAGCGGCCTCCTCCACGAGCCGCGGGAGAAGGCGGACATCCCGATCCTGCTCCGCCTCGACCGCGCGACACGCTCGGAGCTCGCTCGCCTGGGGACGCTTCGCCTCCACGGCCGCGACGGCGCGCTCGTCCCTGTCAGCGAAGTCGCCTCGTTCCGCACGACGGTCGCGGACAAGAGCATCTTCCACAAGAACTTGATGCCGGTCGTCTACGTCACGGCCGACGTGGCGGGCCTCATCGAGAGCCCCGTTTACGCCATCACCGAGCTCTCGCCCGCGCTGGACGAGATGGTGCTGCCCGAGGGCTACGCCATGGAGCAGCACACGGCCGCGCTCCCCTTCGCGAGCGATCGCTTCGCCATGAAGTGGGACGGTGAGTGGCACATCACCTACGAGGTCTTCCGGGACCTCGGGGTGGCCTTCGCAGGGGTCCTGATCCTCATCTATGTGCTCAACGTGGCCTGGTTCCAGTCGTTCAAGACGCCCCTCGTGATCATGTCGGCCATTCCCTTCTCGCTCGTGGGGATCCTGCCGGCGCACGGGCTCCTCGGCGCATTCTTCTCGGCGACGTCGATGATCGGCTTCATCGCCGGCGCGGGCATCGTCGTCCGGAACTCGATCATCCTCGTCGACTTCATCGAGCAGCGGATCCGCGAAGGTGCGCCGCTCGAGCAGGCGGTGATCGACGCCGGCGCGGTGCGCTTCCGACCCATGCTGCTCACCGCCGCGGCCGTGGTCGTGGGTGCCGCAGTGATCTTGTTCGACCCCATCTTCCAGGGCCTCGCGATCTCCCTCATGGCCGGCGAGGTGGCATCCCTCGCCCTCTCGCGCATGACCGTGCCCGTCGTGCACTACCTCGTGCGGCGCCGGGAGATGCGACGAGCGCAGGAAGTCGGCGAGCCCTCGGTCCCACCGGAACACGAGAGCGACGTGGTCGCTGACGCGACGTCATGAACGAGAGCCGCTGCGCGCACCCATCCTCGCGCTCGGCGAGCTGAATTTCCTCGAGTGGTCGTTCACGAAGCCATGCCCGCTCGAATCCATCCTCCGCCGCCTCCAGCGCCCTTCTCGACGCCGGGGTTCGCGGCGCATCACCCCCGCTCCGTCCCGACGAGCGGCCCGACGCCGGATGTCGCCGAGTATCGCGCCCTCGTTGCCTCCTTCCATCGCCTTCTCGCCGCGATGCACGCAGCGCTCGGGGCCGTCGGCCTCGGGCTCGCCGTCACGGTGAGCACGGTGCGCGTTCCCCTCGCGCTCGTGGGCTTGGTGTCGTTCACCCCGGCGGTCGCGTTCCTTGCGACCTCGCGCGCACTCGAGCGCTGGAGGGTCGCGCCCGGGTGGCTCGCCGTGCTCGACGGCGCACCGGTGGTCGTTCTCGCGACCATCTACGGCGTCGCCCTCCGCGGCGGGAGCGACGATGGCGCGCGCTGGGCCGAAGCGCTCCTGATGGCCGTCATCATGCTGCGCGCCGGCGTGGTGCCGAGCCGCGCGTGGCAGACGGCGCTGGTCGGGGTCCTAGGCTTCGCGGCGCTCTACGCGGGCCTCCGCGCGGTGCCCGCCTTCGTCGTCCTCCCCCTCCCCGAGCCCGCGTGGGTCTCGCCGCTCGCCATCGCGCTCGTGACCGTAGCGGTCGCGGCCAGGACGTCTCGCACTCTCCACGGCCTCGAGGAGCGCGTTCGCGATGCCGAGCAGATGGGAAGCTACCGCCTCATCGAGAAGATCGGCGAAGGGGGCATGGGCACGGTGTGGCGTGCCGAGCACGCCCACTTGCGACGACCGACCGCCGTGAAGCTGATGGCCATCGACCACCTAGACGAGGCTTCGGCGCGCCGCTTCGACCGGGAGGCGCAGCTCACCGCATCGCTGACGCACCCGAACACCGTCGCCGTCTTCGACTACGGACGCTCCGAAGATGGCCGCCTCTACTATGCGATGGAGCTCGTCGATGGGCCGTCCCTCGAGGCGCTCGTCGAGGAGGAGGGGGCCCTGCCGGCGGCGCGCGCGATGCCCATTCTCCGCCAGATCGCCGACGCCCTCTCCGAGGCGCACGGGGCAGGGCTCGTCCACGGAGACGTCAAGCCTGCGAACGTGCTCCTCACGCGTCGGCCCGACGCCTTCGACTTCGTGAAGGTGGTCGACTTCGGCCTCGCGCGACCCATTCACGACGGAACGACCTCCGCGTTCAAAGAGAGCAGCGCGACCGTGATCCGGGGCACACCCACGTATCTGGCTCCCGAGATGATCACGGGGGCGAGCCGTCCGGGCGCTCGCGCCGACATCTACTCGTTCGGCGCGCTCGCCTTCTTCCTGCTGACCGGCGAGCTGGTGTTTCCTGGGTCGAACCTCGTCGAGATCTGCAGCCACCACTTGCATACGAAGCCACGCGCGCCTTCGACGATGCCTGGCAGCGAAGCGATTCCGGAGGAGCTCGAGTCGCTGATCTTGAGGTGCCTCGCGAAGCGCCCGGAGGAGCGCCCGACGTCGATGCGCGAGATCGTCGACGAGCTCGCCCAGATCGAGAACGCAGTCGCGATCGAGCGAGAGGCGTGATGCTCCCTTCGGCGACGCTCACCCCTCGCACGTGTCCTCTCGAACCCATTCCCACGGAAGGCGAGACAGCCATGTTCCAAGCCGAGACGTTTCATGACTCCCCCCCGCGACGGCGTACGCGAGGCGCGACGAGGCGCCTAGCGCTCGTCGGCGTGATCGCCCTCGCGGCGTGCAGCCCGAAGAGGCCGTTCACCGACGCCGAGGCGGCGGCACGCGCGCAGAGCACCCTCGCGCCGTTCAAGACGGAGCTCGCTCGCACGCTCGCCAGCGCCCTCGCCCGAGGCCCGGACGACGCGATCGACGCCTGCGCGACGCGAGCCCCAGAGCTCGCCCGAGAGGCGTCGAAGGACGGTGTCCGCGTCGGCCGCGCGTCGGACCGACGGCGCAATCCCGACAACGCCGTTCCCTCGTGGGCTGGCGCCGCCGTCGCGGACCTCGCGCGCGCGCCGCGGGACGGTGAGCACCGAGTCGTCGGGCTGCCCGGCGGGCGAGCAGGATACGTAGAGACGATCACCGTGAAGGCGATGTGTCTCACGTGCCACGGCGAGGCGGTCGCGCCACCGATCGCGGCTCGAATCGCCGCGCGATACCCGAACGACGCCGCAACGGGGTTCCGCGAAGGCGACATGCGCGGCGTGTTCTGGGTCGAGCTTCCGGCCAAGCCCTAATCCGCACGCGCGAGACGTGCGAGGAACACGCGACCACGACCGCGCGCTCAGCGGCAGGCTTGCGTCGTGAGCACGTCGCTCCCCTTGCCCGGCGCGCCCCCCGCGAACGTGCACGCGCCGCAGGTCACGTACGACGCCGACGCGCCGCATTCGACCTTCGTGACGAAGCCGTCGCGGTAGTCGTCGCGCGAGGGCCCGCCGCAGGTGATGGCCCCGTTCTTCGCCGGCGCGCAGCTGAGGTACGACCGCTGCCCGGCGGTGGAGCACCCGCCCTTCAGCGGCTCGCAGTCCTTCGGCGGCCCGCAGAACTTGCAGGTGGCGCCCGGGAACTCGTCGAGTTGCTTCGTCAGGACGCCGTCACAGTTCCAGTCGTACGACGTCGTCCCGGGGATCGGCGTCGTGAAGTACGTGGTCTGCCCGGGCCGCGCATCGGCGTTGTTGTCGGCGCAGTCCAGCTTGTTCGCGGAGTAGCCCGTCGGCGGCGTCAGGTTCGAGCAACCGATGATCGCGCCTTGCCCGGCCGGCCCCGTGTACGTGGCGTTCCGGTCGCCGAATCCGTCGCCGTCCGCGTCGACGTACCACAGGACGCAGCTCCCCGTGCCGCAGTCGCGCGAGCACTTGCACTGCCCGAGCGCGCCCGGGTTCGCGCACGTACCCCCGAACTCGCTGCAGGAGCTGTTGCAGCAGACGCCGTCGACGCAGAAGCCGTTCGCGCACTGTCCGGCGTTCACGCACTGCACGCCGTTGCCGAGCTTCTGCTGGCATTGCCCCTGCGGGCTGCAGAAGTGGGTGGACTGGCAGTCGTCGACGGCGGCGCACGACGCTCGGCACGCGTCGCCCTCGCAGGAGTACGCCTGGCAAGCGCGCACGCCGAGGTCGCATGCCCCGCGGCCGTTGCACGCGTAGCCGACGGACGTGGCCGTGTCGTTGCAGAACCGGGTGCCGCAGGCGGTCTCCTCACCCGGGAACTTGCACGCGCGACGCCCGTTGCACGACCCCTTGCAGGCGACGTCGTTCGACACGAGACCGCCGTCGGGCACGTTCAACGCCACGCCGCCGTCCGGATCGCCGCCGTCCGCGGCCCCCGCGTCGCCGGGCGCGCACTCGCTCGCCGGGTCGACGCCGTCGGGAACGGGCGCGCACGTGCCGGGCGCTTCGAGGTTGCACGCCTCGCAGGTGCCCGAGCACGCGGTGTCGCAACAGACGCCGTCCGCGCAGAAGCCGGACGCGCACTCGCCAGCCGCGCCGCACGCCGCGCCGTTCGGGCCCCCGAGGGCGCCGTCCGCGTTCCCGCCGTCTCCCGTGGCCTCGGCCGACACCTCGAAGTCGCCGAGCAAGGCCGTGCACCCTCCGAGCTCGAGGGCGAGCATCCCAGAGGCCACGAACCCCATTGCCACGAACAACGCACGTCGCCCCATGCCGTCGACCTCCGGAGTCCAGTCTACGCGCTCATGCCTCCGCCTCCACGCCGATCCCGCAGCACGTCGACGCTCGACCGGGCACGGTACGGCCTCGGACGTGCCCGAATGTCACCCGAGCGGGTGACGAGACCGCCCGCCGCTCCCTGCTACGCCATGCGGATGCGTCGCTTCCCCGCGGGTGGACCTCTCTTCGGTGCTCTGCTTCTGGTCGCCTGTGGATCGGGCGGCGCCTCGTCCAACGAAGAGGCGACGCCCCGCGGAGCGACTCGTTCGCAGGAGAGCAACGGCGACGCACCTTCACCGACGGGCGGCTCGTGCAGCGGCTACGCGATCGAGTGCTACAAGATCGACACGATCTCATCGTGCTTTCGACAGCGCGGATGCTATCGCGTCACCGACGACTGCTCCGGCAAGCAGGTGTTCTGCAACTTGCTCTCCGAGCAGCAGCGCTGCGTCGAGCAGCTCGGCTGCTTCTGGCAGACCCCGAGCGGGGAGAAGATCGCCGCACCGACGGGCTCCTGTACGGGAAGCGCCGTCCCCTGCGACACGTTCGCGGACGAGGCCACGTGCGACGAGCAGCCCGGGCCATGCAACTGGAACACGTCGAAGAGTCGGTGCGAGCGCGACTACGCCGTCTACGGCGAGTGCGCCGCGTGGAATCAGGACGTCATGTTCCCGGACGAGGCGAAGGCCGGCTGCGAGCGGCGGAAGGGCTGCTCCTGGGTCACGGCGACGCCTTGACGACGTGACGACGCGCCTGCGTCTCGGTCACGATGGCGTTGGCGCGGCCGCCAAGGCGGAGCGCTCTCGCGCGAACCAAGCCGCGAGGAGCGCGCCCGCGGCGAAGCCTCCGAGGTGCGCGAGCCAGGCGACGCGACCGTCGGGCGCGCGCGCGACGAGGAGCTGGAGCACGAGCCAGAAGATGACGTACGCGTACGCGCGGACCTTGAAGCGGAAGAAGGCCACCACGAACCAGAGCTTCACCCGCGGGGACAGGACGACGTACGCCCCCATCAGGCCCGCGATCGCCCCCGACGCGCCGATCATCGGCCGCGTGCTCCCGGCGTCGCCGACCGCGTGCGCGAGGCCTCCCGCGATCGCCGCCGCGAGATAGAGGACGACGAAGCGCTTCCGTCCGAGCCGGTCCTCGACGTGACCGCCGAACAGCCAGAGGACGTAGGCGTTGCCGAGGAGGTGACGGACCCCTGCGTGGAAGAACGCGTGCGTCACGAGCGTCTGGAGGTGTCCGCGCCAGACGAGGGAGGGCACGAGCGCCAGCGCGTGGATCGCCCGGTCGCCGAAGAGACCGAGCAGGAAGATCTCGGCGACGAAGAGGTGGAGGAGGAGACCGAGGAGGCCGTAGACCAGCACGGGCCGACGACGAACCGGGTTGTAGACCTCGACCGGGACGAGCGTGAAGAGCTGCAAGAGGTACGTGAGCGCCGCGCCCGTCGCGCCGAAGCGCCACCCGGGGTCGGCGTTCTCGGCGTGGACACGACGCGAGAGGTCGAGGAGAGACTCCGACTCCCCCGGATCGAGCCAGAGCCCCCGGCACTCGGAGCAGCTGTCGATCTCCAGCGCGTGCCCGTCATGACGGAGCGAAAGCCTCCATAGGTTGCCGTGCCCCGAGGGGCAGAGGAGCGGCGCCTGCGCCGGCGGATGTGCGAAGAGCTCGAGCGGCCACGTCGCGGGGTCCGATGCGATGCACGTCCCGATGCCGCGCGTCGCGTGGAGGAACGTGCCTCGGCATCGCAGACAGCGATCACCGCGCGTCGCTCGCGAGGGGACCATCGGCAGACGACAGCGAGGACAGAGGCGCACGAACGGGAGGCGGAGGGTTCCGGGCATGGGGAGGCGTCGCGGGAGGCGTCGCGACGTCTCCGTTCGACGGAGATCGGGGACGATCGTGGCAGCGACGTTCACGATGCGCCGCGCGCTCGAAGCGCTCCTCGCGAGCTGTCACGGATCCGTGACGGCTGTCTCGCCCGTCACGCACCGCGGACCCCCGCAACCTCAAGACCCCATGACGTGCTGCACACGCGGTGCACGGCACTCCGCTTGCCGCGTCACGGACCCCAGCCGCGCTCAAGCTTCCGGACCAACACCCGTTGTCGGGTCCATGATCTCTGCGAGCGCGTCCGACCTTCGCATCCGACGCGGCGCGTCGCAGGAACGAGACCCCTGGGCTGCGGCTCGCGAGCTCCACGCGGCGATCGGCGCTCCCGACGCCGTGCTCACGATCGTCTTCTGCTCTCCCGACTACGACAGAGGCGGGCTCGCGGCCGCGCTCCGCGCGACCTTCGGGGACGCGGCCGTCGTCGGCTGCACGACCGCCGGCGAGATCACACCCGAGGGCTATGTCGAGGGCGCGCTCACCGGCGTGAGCTTTGCGGGCGCCGGGTTCCACGCCGCCACGGTGCGCATCGACCGCCTCGCCGCTCTCGAGCTCGCGACCTGCGAGACGGCCACGGCGCGCGCACTCGAGGAGCTGACGTCGTCGTGCGGCGCGATCCCGTCGGCCGGCGACGCGTTCGGCTTCTTGCTCGTCGACGGCCTCGCTGCGAAGGAGGAGGCCCTCGTCGCCGGTCTCTACGGGAGCCTCGGCGCCATCCCTCTCTTCGGAGGCTCGGCGGCCGACGGCAGGCGGTTCGAGAAGACCTGGCTCTACCACGATGGCGCGTTCCGGAGCGACTGCGCGCTGCTCACCTTGATCTCGCCCGGCGTCCCGTTCATGGTCTTCAAGACGGAGGGCTTCGTCCCCTCGACGACGAAGATGGTCGTGACGGCGGCGGACCTCTCCCGACGCGTGGTCACGGAGCTCGACGGCGAGCCTGCTGCGGCCGAGTACGCACGACGCGTGGGCGTTCCCGTCCTCGAGCTCGCGCCCGAGGTCTTCGCGAGCCATCCAGTCGTCGTCACGATCGGCGGCCAGACGTTCGTGCGGTCGATTCAGAAGGTGAACGACGACGGCAGCCTCACGTTCCTCTGCGCGATCGACGAGGGGATCGTCCTCACGCTCGCCCGCGGCATCGACATGCTCGAGAACCTCGAAGCCGCGTTCGCCAGGCTCGAAGCGGACCTCGGGGGCAAGCCGAGCGTCGTCCTCGGCTGCGACTGCATCCTGCGCTTCCTCGAAGCGGGGCGCGTCGGCGTCCGGGCCCGCATCGGGGCCGTGCTCCAGGCGAACAACGTGGTCGGCTTCGCGACGTACGGCGAGCAGTGGAATGCGATGCACGTGAACCAGACCTTCACGGGCGTCGCGCTCGGCGCCGCGGGGACGCGGAATGGCTGACGGCGAGGGCGGCCGAGGAGCCTCGGAAGCCCGCGAGGCCCTCGAGAAGGAGATCGCGCGCCTACGAAGGGTGAACGCTGCCCTGATGAAGCGCGTCGAGAGCGACATGAACGTGCAGGGCGGCGCGTTCTCGCTCTTCCGGGAAGCGACGGCACTGGAGCGCAAGGTCGCGGAGCGCACGAGCGCGCTCGAAGGCGCGATGGGAGACCTCGCGCGGTCGAACGACGAGCTGAAGCGCGCCAAGGAAGCCGCCGACGCCGCGAGCCGCGCGAAGTCCGAGTTCCTCGCGACGATGAGCCACGAGATCCGTACACCGATGAACGGCGTGCTCGGGATGGCCGAGATCCTCGCCACGACCGCGCTCGACGAGGCGCAGCGCGAGCATGTCGCGCTCATCCGGAGCTCTGCGCGCGCCCTCCTCACCGTGATCAACGACATCTTGGACTTCTCCAAGGTGGAGGCGGGTCGCGTGGAGCTCGAGAACCTCCCGTTCGATCTCCACCTCGTGGTCGGCGAGACCGCGAAGCTCCTCGGCTTCGCGGCGCGGGAGAAGGGCCTCACGATGACCCTCGAAGTGCCGACCGCCGCGCCGCGGCTCCTCGGCGATCCGATCCGCATGCGCCACATCCTGACGAACCTGATCGCGAATGCGATCAAGTTCACGCGCGAGGGAGGCGTGGACGTCCGCGTCCAGCTCGAGGCCGAAGCGGGCGCCGAGGATGCCGTGCGCCTCGCCGTGGACGTTCGAGACACGGGGATCGGTATCGCGGCGGACGTCCTGCCCTCGCTGTTCCAGGCCTTCACGCAGGGCGACGGGTCGATGGCCCGACGCTTCGGCGGCACGGGCCTCGGCCTCGTCATCGCCCGGCGCCTCGCGCACCTCATGGGGGGGGACGTGACGGTGGCGAGCGAGCCCGGCGTCGGCTCGACCTTCCGCTTCACGGCGCGCCTCCGCCGCGCGCCGACGGGGGCGACCTTGCCGTCCTCGAGCTTCGCCCCGGCGCGCACCCCGGTCGCACCGAGGCGGCCGGACGCTCAGCCGATCCGCGTGCTGCTCGCAGAGGACAACGCGGTCAACCGGAAGGTCGCCTCAGCGTTCCTCGCGAAGCTCGGGTGCCGTGTCGAGGCGGCGGTGGACGGCCGATACGCCTACGAGGCGTACGTGAAGTCCGCCTTCGACCTCGTGCTCATGGACTGCCAGATGCCCGAGATGGACGGCTTCGCGGCGACCCGGGCCATCCGCGCGCTCGAGGCGGAGAGGGGCCATCCACGCGTTCCGATCGTCGCCCTCACCGCGAACGCGCTCGAGGAGGACCGCCGCCGCTGCCTCGAGGCCGGCATGGATGACTTCGTGAGCAAGCCGTTCGAGCGGTCGCAGCTCGAGGGGGTGCTCTCGCGCTGGCTCCGCAGTGCGCGGCCTACCTCCGCTCGCTGACGCGAGCTCGCCTCCCCCGCGTCAGCGCGCCGCGAGCGACTTCGAGGAAACGGCGTAGCCGTGCACCTCGGTGCAGGCCTGGAGGTAGACGAGCATCATGACGAAGGACTGCCGCTCTTCGTAGCGGAGCAACACGTCCGTGCCGGGTGCCTGCGCCAGCGCGTCCTCGATCGCGCTCTCGACGGTCGCGATCCCGACCGGGATGATCCCGAGGACGACGCGCGAGCAGCTCGATCCGCGCACTTCCTTCGCGCCCGCGACGACGTCGGCGCGCGAGAGCTCCGGGAGCGGCTTCGTCGTCACCGTCACGGGCGCGTCGACGGTCTTCACGGTGCAGCCGGTCGCGAGGAGCGCCCCCACGAGCATCGCGATGCGAGCGTTCATCGCGTCACCTCGGCGCCGAGCGAGGCGTGCGCCGCAGGCGCCGGCGGAGATGCGACCGGCGCCGCGCCTCCTCCTGCTCGGCGCACGACCGTGCCGCGAACGCGCGCGCAGCTCTGGTTGTAGACGAGCGCCGGGATCGAGAAGAACGTCAGCTCGGCGTTCTCGATCGCATCCCCCTTGTGTTGCTCGAGGAGGTCCGTCACGAGGGCCTCGTGGTTCGAATCGTCTCCCCAGCCGAAGAAGAAGAGGACGACGTGCGTGCATCGCTTCTCGTCCACCTCCGCCACCCTCTCGAAGCCGGAGAGCGAACCCTTCGCGAGGACGGGGAAGCTCGCGCGGCCTCCGATCTCCGGCGCGCAGCCGGCGAGGAACGGCGCCACGAGGCAGGCCACGAGGCCAGAGAGGAGGGCGGGCGGTCGTCGCGTCATGCAGCCTCGTACTCGGCCGTGCCTCGCGACGTCAAGTCGTCGACGGGGTGGCCGGTGCGCGTCGCCATTTTTCCAGCATGTGGACTCGGAGCTGCACCGCGGGGGTGGGAACATGCGCCGAGGATCTCGCGTACGAGGATGCGCGATGTCCGCGTTCTGGTCGATCCATACCCCGCTGCCCGCGCGGGAGGCGCAAGGCGTCCTCGACGCCGTCGCCGACGCGTTCGACGACTTCGTCGAAGCGCGCGGGCTCGCGGACGTCTACGCAGAGTGCGGGCAGCTGTGTCCCTCACCCGTGCCGCCCCCGCCTCTCGACGAGCGGTGGGTGCGCTTCCGCCCCGCGCACGACGGCGGGGACGCGTCCGCACGCATCGTCGCGCTCTACCGCGCGTGCCGGTCGACGATCCTCGTGGACCACATCAAGCGCCACCTCGACAGTCCGCTTCAGGTCACGCAGCTCCGCGCGCTGCTCGAGCGGGTCGGCCCCTGCGTGATCGACTGGTTCGACGGCGATCTCCAGCTCGGCGAAGACGCGCTCGCCGAGCTCGGTACGCGGGAGGACGCCGGCCCCCTCTCGGTGCGCCCGTGATGCGGGTGCTAAGCTCTGACGCGTGATCCTTTCGAAGCGCTTCGCAGTCCGGACGGCTCGCCTCGCTCCGGCGCTCTTCGCTCTCGGCGCCGCGGGCTGTGAAGAGAAGAAGCCGGCCGAGCTCGGCGTGGGCGCCGAAGTGCTCGCGGACGCAGCCGTACCCGCCGTCCTGGCTCCGGTCCGCCGCGAGGTCCTCGAGCTCGACGGCGTCGCCGCACCGCCGAATCCCGTCTCTGGCCAGGCGACGCCGTCCGAGCAGAACAAGCTTCGCGTGCTCCGCTACCGGGTCGACACGGCGTCGCCGAAGCCGGCGCGCGCCATCGTCGTGCTGATGCCCGGCTTCCTCGCCGGCGCCGGCAGCATGGACGGCCTCGCGCGCGCGATCGTCGGGCGCAGCACCGACGACGACGCGCTGGAGGCCTGGGCGATCGACCGTCGCTCGAACCTGCTCGAGGACACCCACGGCCTGGACGTGGCGGAGCGGAGCGGCGACGCGAAGGCGGCCTACGCGTACTACGATCGCGGCGAGCCCATCGAGGGCAAGACGTTCGCAGGCTTCCTCGGTGGAGCACAAGTCCCATGGGCGAGCGAGTGGGGCCTCGCGACGACGGTGGGTGACCTCCGCAGGGTCATCGAGCGCGTACCGGCGGAGCAGCGCAAGGCGCGCGTCGTGCTGCTCGGCCACTCGCTCGGAGCGAGCGTGGCGGAGGCGTACGCCGCGTGGGACTTCGACGGGGTGCCGGGGCAGGCCGACCTCGCCGCGCTCGTGCTCGCGGACGGCGCCGCGCGCCGCGAGGGCGCGGGTCCGGAGACGGTCGATCGATCGGCGTACGAGAACGGCGTCCCGGGCGGCCTCGTCCCCTCGCCCGGCGTGAAGTCGATCCGCGAAGGCAGCGTGTTCACGGCGCTGCCGCTCCTCGGGGTGAAGGCCCTCGTCGTCGCGGAGGCGGTCGCCATCGACGCGAAGAGTCGGCCCGACGAGGTGCAGACCGACGTGCCGGCGCGCGATCAGCTCCTCCGCCTCGTGCTCGGTGTCTCGACGCTGCCGAAGCTCACGAACGCGGCGGCCTTCGGGTTTCCGTTCGACGAAGGCTCGGCGCTGCTCTCCTTCGCCGCGGCACGCTGCGGTCGAGCGGAGGGCGGTCCGGTCGAAGCGTATCAGGCCGTGTTCGGCGGCGATCTCGTGCAACCGAGCGACCCCGCCGCCACGTACACGTGGAAGGACGGCCCCGACGTCGGCGAGCCGACGCGCCTCTCGGACCTCGCGCGCGCATGGTTCGAAGGGCCGGGCGTCAATTTCGCGGAGTGGTACTTCCCGACGCGCCTCTCGCTCGACCTCGGCGTCGCGACGACGCTGAACGTGACCGAGTCCGACTGGCGCTGGAGCGAGTACGGCCTGCGTACGAAGCACGGCGCCTCGCTCGACCTGCCGATCTTCGCCGCGCCTTTCCGGCTCGTCGGCGACACGGCGGCCCACGACGCCCTGCGGAAGCTCGTGAAGACGCCCGACGCCGACTTCGTCGCGAAGCTCTACGGCGATCTCGCTCACGTGGACGGCCTCGTCGGTGCGGACGCGGCGGGCAGCGCGGCGACGGTCTGGTACGACGATCTCGTCGCCTTCGTGCGCGCCAAGACGCAGGCGGGCGGGGTCGTCGTGCCCTGAGCTCCGGGGAGCCTCTGCAGACTCCATCACGCAGGGAGAACCCGCGCGCCGCGACGTATACGAGCACGATGGTGCTTCGCACGTTTGCTCGCTCGTCGACGCGAACCCGCCGCGCCCACGCGCTCGGTGGGCTGACCGGCCTGCTCATCCTCGTCGCGCTCCAGGCGTGCGTCGGAGGGTCGGGCACGCTGCCCGGCGAAGCGGCGGAGGCGAGCGGCGATGCGACGCCGGCGACGCCCGCGGGAGACGGCGGCACGTCGGAGACCGATGCGATGCCGAGGAGCGGCATTCCCGACGAGAGCTACGGAGCGCAAGGCAGCGTGGGCTTCGCGGGCGTCCGCATCTCCGTCGAGCCTTCGGGCGCGATGACGTACCTGAGCGGCGGAGAGCCTTCGCGGCTCGATCCGAGCGGCGCGTCCGACAACGGATTTCGCCCGGCGACGCTGGAGGGTGGACGCTGCGTCGGCTTCGGCCGCGCGCCCGACGGGAGCTACGTGTACGCGCTCTACACTCCGCAGTTCCTCCAGACGACCGACGTCGTCCTGGCGCGGGCGACCGCCGACGGGAAGCCCGTCTCCTCGTTCGGAACGGGAGGACGAAGGACGTACACCATCGGCGACGAGTGCACGCCCGAGGCGTGGGTCGCGCCGGACGGAGAGCTCGTCCTCGCGTGCACGACGACGCTGAAGAAGCTCGACTCGGCCACGCACGTGCTGCGCACGACCCCTGACGGCACCCCCCACCCGACGTTCGGCACGGCGGGGGTCATCCGCGCGTCCTTCCAGACGGGCCAGGGGCCGCTCGCCGGCCCTGCCCTCTTCCGTCCGACGAACGGCAACGTGCTCCTGCGGCGCTCCACGGAGGGCAACATGCTGGTGGAGCTCGGGCCCGACGGCGCTTTCGTAGGCGGCCCCAGCAACACGCGTCTCGCGTCCCTGCCCGTGGACGCGAGCACCCATGGTGACTTTCTCCTCGCAGAAGACGGAGTCGTCTTCACGGCGTTCGTCGACGACGCGGACGTCGCCCTCGGTCGATGGCAGCGCGGCGTTCGCGATCCCTCGTTCGGCGAAGCCGGCGTGGTGCGCGCGGGGCTGTCAGGGGTGATAGGTCCGGTGCGGGCCGTCCGCGCCGTCGACGGAAGCGTGTATGTTGCAGGCGGAACGCGGGAGGCAGGAAAGGCCTCGGCTTCGTCGACGGCGCCGCTGCTCGTGAAGCTCGACGCGAACGGGAAGCTCGATCCGTCGTTCGGCCGCGGCGGGGTGGCCATCTTCCCCGCGGATCGCACGAGAGGCCACGTCGAGGAGCTCGGGATGGATGGCGCCGGACGGCTCTATGCCCTCGTCCACGAGGCGGAAGCGAGCTCGCCGCGCGCGGTGGTACGCGTCCTCCCCTGAAGGGCGCGCAGGCGCGCCATGCTTCCGCACGACGCGTGCGCGATGTGTTGCTCGGCGCTGTCGTCCATCGGGGCGACGGCGGATCGGTGGCGCGTCGGCGCGGCATGCGGATAATGGGGGCGTGATTCGACGCGCCATCCCCCTCTTCGCCGCCCTCGTCCTCTTCTCTGCCTGCGACGACGAGACCACGACACCCTCCACCGACGGGGGCGCCGCCCCGAGCGCCGACGGAGGCGGCAGCGCGAGCGCCGAAGGAGGATCGAGCGGCGGCAGCAGCGGCGCGACGAGCGACTGCGCGGTCGCCTATAGCTGCCGTGCGGACTCGGGCGGGATCACGCTGAACTGCGTCGAGGCCAGCGCGAAGCCGAACGGCGCCAAGGAGGCGTGCGAAGGCCAAGCGGTGGGCGGCTTGACGTATGTCTTCTCGGAGGGCCCGTGCCCGCGCGAGGGCGCCGCGGCCGGATGCCTGCTGCGCGAGAACGGGGGCTGTCAGGTGAGCTGGATCTACGGTCCCGCGAGCAGCGCGAACGCGGCGGGCGTCGAGACCTTCGTGTCCCAGTGTCGAGCCCAGGGCCACGAGCCCGTGGCCCGGTGAGCGGATGACGTCCCTCCGCCGCCTCGCGCTCCTGGCGGTCGCCGTGAGCGTCGTCGCATCAGGCTGCTCGTCGGACCCGACACCTCCCACGTCGGCGCTCGCGCCGGCCGACGCGGACGGCGGGTCGGGAGCGACCCCTGGCGCTGTCACAGGCTGTCCGCTCACCGCCGATCGCGTCGTCGAGCTGGTGCTCGCGCCGAGCGACTTCACGGAGGAGACCGTCACGTCGGGTGCGAGCCTCTCGTGGGAGCTCACGGCGAGGCCGACCGCGACCATCCCCGCGCTCACGCCCGGCGAGTCGCTCGCGGTCTCCCTCCGCTTCGAGGGCGCGCCCGTGCGCATCCTCCGCGAGGGCCGCTCGTTCTACGTCACCATCGAGGCCGCGACGTCGGGCACGACCCGCGCCCAGGCCACTCCCGAGCTCGTCGCGGCCTCCGCCGGCGAGCTCACGCCGGGCCCATGGCAGCCCTCGCTCTCCGTCCGCGCCGACGGCAGACCGATCCGCCTCGTCCTCGGCGGCATCGACGTGAACCCGAACGCCGGCGAGCGCCTGTCGTGCTTCTCGGCGCGTGCGACGCTCCCTCGTCAAGCGAACAGCGTCGAGGACTCGAGCCTCGTCGCGGTGGCTCCGAGCGAGCCCATGCCGATCACGGTCGTGCGTCTCTCGGTGACCGGCGACCCTCCGGCGACGCCGTTCGCGCTGAGCTTGTGAGGCTGACTCCGGTGAGTCCACCGGCCCTTCGAGGTCACGGCGATTGCACGGGAAAGGCGGTCGTCGGTCGAAGCTCGAGCCACGCATCGGCGCCCACCGGAAGGCTCCCGAGGAACCGGCTCACCTCGAGGCTCTCGAGCGCCTCCGGGCCCGACGACGGCGTCCCGTCGACGCGGCGCCCACGCCGATCGCTGGCGAAGGTGAGCTTGGCCGCGAGCGCGTCTCCCGGGACCGGCGCCCAGTAACCCGGGGCGTTGTACCCGCCGCTCGACTGCCGGGTGAAGAGCACGTCGGCATGGCTCGTGGTCTCGTCTCCGGGCTGCCCGTCGAGGCGGGGGTGGCTCACCCGTACGTCGGCGCGGAACGTGTCGTAGGCGCTCGCGCGAGGATCGAAGACGAACCCGCGCACGTTGATCGTCACCCGCGCCGGGCCGAGGACCGTCTCGAGCGGCTCGCCGAGCGGGGTGGGCGACCAGGCGAGCTCGCCGCGCCAGTAACGGGGATCCGCGAGGACGGCCGGAGGCGGCTGTCGCTTGTCGACGAGCCTGCGAACCGCCACGGCATCCACCGTGTAGACCTCACCGCCGGTGATGTTTGCTTCGGAAACGTGGGTCGCGTCGTCCGCGGTCGGCGCCGCGCAGCCGCTCGCGGCGATCAGGGCCGTCACGGCGAGGGCGAGGATCCGTGCGGACTCGATGCAACAGTTGAATTTCATGACGATAACCTCCAGCAAGCGCACGCCTCGAGTATCACGGCGATCCCGCGTGACCACGCCGGCGCGCGGCAAACGAGCGTTGCCCCGCAGGCACGTTCGAGCGCGTGTGCCCTTGACGTTCGCGCGGCGCCGGCCGAGAGGTTCGGGTGATGGCTGCGTCCCCGAAGCGCTGTGCGAGGCTCCTGCGGTCGATGTCGCTCCTCGGCTGCACGACACTCCTCGGGGCGTGCACCATCTCGCCGAGGTCTCCGGCGCACCCGTCCGTTCAGAGCGCTCCCGCGTCCCAGGAGGACACCGAGACGTCACGCGCGGATGCCGTGCTGGGCGCGGCGTCGAGCGACCTCGGCTGTCCGCGGGTCGAGATCGTGATGACCTTCAGCCGTGACTATGCGAACTCCGCGCAGCCCCGTCACGTCGTTCAGGGCTGCGACAAGCGCGCGGTCTACGCGGAGGACTGCGCCGAGTACCCGCGATGCCGACACCTGCTCCTCTCCGTCCTCCCCCTCGCGCCGTCCGCGACGCCCGGTTCGGGTCGAGAGTGAGCACCGCGCGAGCCTCGGCGCGCTAGGCGACTTTCACCTCGCTGACGTTCCGGCGGACCTCCTCCATGTCGAGCGCGCGGACCCGAGTGACGAGATCGTCGAGGGCCGCGGCCGGTAGGAGACCGGGGCGGGCGAAGACGAGGATCCCGTCGCGGAAGACCATGAGCGTCGGGATCGACCGGATCTCGAGCGCACCCGCGAGCGCCGGCTCCGCCTCGGTGTCGACCTTCGCCCACGTGATGTCGGGGTGCCTGGTCGCTGCCGCCTCGAAGATCGGCGCGAACGCGCGACACGGCGCACACCAACGCGCCCAGAAGTCGACGAAGACGATGCCCGCCTGCTGGATCTGAGCGGGAAACGACTCGGCTGTCATCGCGATCGTGGTCATGAGCTCCTCCTCCACGTGAGAGCCGGCGGAGGAAGCGTTGGGTTCGCGGGCGGCCCCGACGCCCGGTCTTCAGGACGGGAGCGCCGCGAGCACCCGCTCGAGTCGCGCGCCGACGTCGCGCGCCACGCCTGCCAGGGCGTTGCTCTCGCCGTGGGCGCCGAGCGTCTGCATCGGGTCGATCACACCGACGACCGCGTTGCCGTCGTCGGCCTCGTAGAGCACCACGTTGCACGGCAGGAGAAGCCCGATGCGCGGGTCCTGCTGCAGCGCCGTGTGCGCGAACGACGGGTTACAAGCACCGAAGATCCGGTACCTGCGAAAGGCGACCCCGAGCTTCGCCTCGAAGGTCTTCTGGATGTCGATCTGGGTGATGATCCCGAAGCCCTCCTTCTCGAGCGCCGCCGGAAGCCGCGAGAGCGCCTCCTCGTAGCTGAGCGACGAGCTCTTCCACTGTCCACGCGCCTGCTCGGTCTCGCTTCCCATGTTCTTCACCTATCTGTGGGATGCCCGTGGCCCCCGACTGGGGTTCGCACGACGGCACACCGCGAACCCTCCCGCGCTCTTTCGGGCTCTCACGGGTGGAGGTCGTCCATGCCTGCTCGGCTGAAGTTCAGCTACTGGTCCGATCCGCTCTGCATCTGGGCCCTCGTCGCGCAGGCGAAGCTCGATCGCGTCCTCGGCGAGCTCGGCGAGCACGTCCGCGTCGACTACCGCATCGTTCCGGTCTTCGGGAGCGTGCCTTGGCGATTCGCCCAGGGCCCCTGGGCGAAGGAGGGCGTCGACGGGCGGGTCGAAGCGACCCGCAGGATCGCCGAGCAAGGTGGGCGCCACGACGTCAGCGGCGAGTGCTGGCGACGCGCGACGCCCTCGTCGTCGTGGGCGCCTGCGGCGGCCATCAAGGCCGTGTTCGCCCTCGTCGCGGAGGGGCTCGACGAGGAGGTCGGCCCGCTCTACCAGCGCGTCCTCCGCGAGCGCTTCTTCGTGGGCGAACGCGACATCGCCCTCCGCGGCGTGCAGCTCGAGGTCGCCGAGGAGCTCGGAGTTCCCCGCGGCGCGCTCGAGCGCCGACTCGACGACGGCACCGCGCTCGCCGCCGTCTGCGAGGACCACGCCGAGAAGGAGCGGCTGCGCCTCCAGGGTTCGCCGACCTACGTGTTCGACGGTGGCCGCGCGATGCTCTACGGCAACTTCGACTACGGCATCCTGCGGAGCACCGTCGAGGAGCTGGTGCGCGGCGCCGGACCCGGGGGCTCCGCATGTTGAGCGGTTCAGCGACCGAAGCCGCCTTGCCCGCCGCCCTGGTCGCCAGGGTACCACGGAGCATGGCCGGGCTGCGCCCCCTGCGCAGGCGGACCCTGCCCGGCCTGCCCGTACTGCGGAGGAGCCGCGCCGTGCCCGAACGCCGGCGGCGGCGCGTAGCCGGGCTGCTGCGCGCCGTAGCCCCCCTGCGGAGGATGCCCGTACGGGGCCTGCCCCTGCGGAGGATGCCCATACGGGGCGGGGGGTTGTCCGTACGGAGGCGGCCCGCCGAGCTGGGGGGGCGGCGCGCCGCCCATCTGCATCGCCGCGTGCGGGTTGCCGAGGACGCTCGCGATCGCCGCACACTGCTCGTGGTTGCGGCTCATGCCCATGCGATGGAACTTCGCCACCCAGGTGCGATTCGGCGCCTCGATCCGGAAGTGCGAGAAGAGCATGCCGCTCGAGCTCGTCACCTTCATCTGCGGGAGCGCGTGCAGCGGAAAGTCGAAGACCTCGACGACGCGATCGAGGTGGCAACGGGTGAAGAACCCGGGCTTCAAGCTGATGACGACGAGCCGCCGATCGGTGAGGCCGATGACGTAGTGCTTCGTCATGAAGGCGACCGCGAGGGCGCCGCCTATCGTCGCGTAGAAGAGGAGGATGAGGCCGATGTTCGGCTGCTTCACGCCGTACGCCCAGTGACGGAGCTGCTCGCCGGGCTGGAGGTGGCGCGCGATGGCGGCGGGAACGGTCTGATCGTCGATCGTCGACATCTCCACGCCGATCCTCTGCGCATTGGGAGAGGGATGCAAGACGCACCGTCTCGGGTGCGCCCGCCTGGGCAGAGCCCGACCTCACGCCTGCTCGGCCACCGTCGCGGCGACCCGTGGTATCGTCGGCGCGTGGGGACGCACTCCGTCCGAGACGGCTCGTCGAGCAAGCTCGAGGCGGTTCGTGCGGTCGCCGTCCTCGGCGTCGCGGTAGCCGCGTGCGGCCCGAAGCACGCGCGCGTCGACGTGAGAGACGCCCCCGCAAACCAGACGGCGAACGCGCTCACGCTCGACGGCGGGCGCATCGCGCTCGAGGCGGGCGGGCGCTACGACCGGCTCTGCGAAGGGGCGAGAGGAGCGTCGTCGAAGGGTGCGGGTTGCATCGATCACCACTTCTACGTCTTCCCCGTCGTCCCGACGTCGGCTCCCGCCACGGAGCCCGTGCCGGCGTGGGTCACTTGCAGCGGCAACGAGACCTCGTTCGAGGCGTGCGCGTCACGCGTCCGCGCCTACACGGGCGAAATCGCGGGCTCCGTCGCCGTGCGCCTGGGGACGACGGGCGCCGAGTCAGGCTGGGAGAAGGCCGCGAAGGAAGCCGCGAGCCGTCACGGTCTCGCCGTCGCGCCGCGCGCTCCCGTCTTGAGGTTAGGGAGAATGTGAGCCATGACCGATCTCTTCCGCGACAAGGCCGCCGATTGGGATGCGCGTCCCGTCCCGGCGCAGATCTCCGAGGGCGTCTTCGAGGCCATCGCCGCGAGCGTGCCGCTCGGACCCGACCTCACCGTGATGGACTTCGGCGCAGGCACGGGGCTCATCGCCGGCAAGCTCGCTCCCCGCGTGACGAAGGTCCTCGCGGTCGACGTCTCGGCGGCCATGCTCGAGCAGCTCGCGAAGAAGCCCGAGCTCGCCGGGCGGGTGGAGACCTTCTGTCAGGACATCCTCGCGATCCCGCTCGGCCGTGAGGTCGACCTCGTCGTGAGCGCGATGGCGATGCATCACGTGGCGGACACGGAGGCGCTGCTCCGCGCCATCTTCCGCCACGTCGCGCCCGGCGGGCGCATCGCCCTCGCGGATCTCGACGCGGAGGATGGCACGTTCCATCCCCCCGGGACGGAGGGGGTGCACCACTCCGGCTTCGATCGCGAGGCCCTCGGAGCGCTGTGCCGAGGAGCCGGCTTCGTCGACGTGCGCTTCGTCAAGGCCTGCGAGGTCACCAAGAGCGAGCGGCGCTACCCGATCTTCTTGCTCACCGCGACGAAGCCCGCCTGAGCCGCGAATTCGTCGTGAGGCGCGAATCCTTCGTCGCTCCTCCTGGCTCCGACGCTCGATCGCATGAGCGCTGTCCAGAGGTACGGTCGAGGTCTCTTCGCGGTCGCGCTCGTGGCCGCGTGTGGAAGCGAGCGCGCGCAGGACGGCGGCTCCGAGCCGGGTGCGCCGTCGCCGGGGGAGCGCCCATCGGAGGCCGCGCCCACCGGATGGCAAGGGCTCCCGGGAGAGCGCCTCGGGCCGCTGCCCGCGGCGGCGTCGGCGCAGACGACGCGCTTCGTGACGTCGGACGCGTGCACCTCCTGTCATGCGGCAGGCACCTCCGCGGCGCTTCGCGACGCGAAGGGACGGGACGTGTCGCCCGCTTCGCTGTGGCGAGGCTCGATGATGGCCCTCGCCGCGCGGGACCCCTACTATCTCGCCGTGCTCGAGCACGAGCTCGCGGCGCATCCGAGCGGCAGGGACACGGTGCTCCGGACGTGCACCCGCTGTCATGCACCGGCGGCGAACGTCGAGCTCGCTGCCGAAGGAGCGGTGCTCGACTTCGCATCGCTGACCGCCGCCACCACGAGCAACGCAGTCGTCGGTCGCGACGGCGTCACGTGCACCCTCTGTCATCAGATCCGCAGCGAAGGGCTCGGTACGCCGGGGAGCTTCACCGGCGGCTACGTGGTCGGCGACGACCGGCGCATCTACGGCCCGCACGAGGCCCCGTTGACCATGCCGATGCAGCAGCAGGTCGGCTACGTGCCGACCGGCTCTGCGCACGTGACGGAGAGCGGACTATGCGGCTCGTGCCACACGGTCGTGACGCACGCGCTCGACAAGACGGGCGCGGCGAGCGGTCCGGCCTTCCTCGAGCAGGGGCCGTTCGTCGAGTGGAGCGTGTCCGACTTCGCGAAGGCGGGCGGACAGTCGTGTCAGGGCTGTCACGTGCCGACGACCGACGACGACGGCGCGGCGATCGCCACCGTCATCGCGACCCGCCCGCCGAACCGCCTCTCGCCGCGTTCGCCGATCGGTCGGCACACGTTCGCCGGCGCGAACGCCATGATGCTGCGCGTCCTCGCCGCCGAGCGCACGTGGGCCGGATACGCGCCCGCTGCGTCCGAGCTGCTCGCGCAGGCGGATCGTGCCGAGGCGAGCCTCCGCTCGGCCGCCCGCGTCTTCCTTGCGGCGGTCTCGCACGACGGGGGCGCGTTGGCTTTCCGCGTGCGCGTGGAGAACCTCACGGGACACAAGCTCCCGACCGGGTATCCGTCGCGCCGCATGTGGCTGCACGTGAAAGTGCTCGACGACGGCGGCGCCGTCCGCTTCGAATCGGGCGCCCACCGCGGAGGCCGCATCGTCGACGAGGCCGGCAACGTGCTCGATCGGTTGGGAGCCACGTTCGCGCACCGCACGACCATCGCGACAGCACGAGAGGTGCAGGTCTGGGAGGCGCTGCCGATCGATGCGCAGGGAAGGGTCGCGCGAACGCTGCTCGATGCGACCGGCGTGGCCAAAGACGACAGGCTCCTGCCGCGCGGGTTCGACGCCGCCGACGCGCGAGCCACGCTCGCACGCGCGGTCGGCGTCGAGAACGACCCCGACTTCGGCTCCACCGACGACGTCGACGTCCGCGTCGCCGGCGCCCCTGCGAAAGGCCGCATCGAGATCGCCCTCCTCTACCAGACGATCCGCCCCGCCGAGCTGGAGCTGCTCGCGGAGCACCCCGGCCCGGCTGCGCTTCGCTTCCTCGACATGATCGGCTCGAACGCGATGGAGCCTCTCGTCATCGCGCGCACCACCGCGGAGATCCCGTGAGCACGACCCCTTTCGGACTGGCTCGGACCGCCCTGCTCGGCGCGGCGCTGCTCGCGACGTCGCCCGTGCTCGCTGGGCCTCCGCCGAGCGCGGCCGCGCTCGAGTCGCGCCTCTACGCGCCGTGCTGCTACGGCGGAACGCTGTACGGGCACGAATCCGAGGTGGCGCGCGAGCTGCGGTCGGAGATAGAGACGCGTCTCGCGCAGGGAGAGACGAGCGAGGCGATCCAGTCGGACTTCGTCGCACGCTACGGCGAGCGGGTCGTCGCGGCGCGGAGCGACCGGCCGATGCGCGCGATGTCCCTCCTCGTCACGGCGCTCGTCGCGATGGCCGCCATCGGCCTCGGGCTTGTCCTCCGGCGCTGGCGTCGCGCGTACGATGCGCGCGCGGTCGCGGCGCCGCGCGCGAACGACGGTGCGCGCGACGAGCTCGACGAACGCATCGACGCCGACCTCGCGGAGACCGATTGACCATGTACGTTCGCCGGCGGAGGCGGCTGGGTGCGTCGCTTCAGCCGGAGAGCGAGGCTCGCACACGCGCGAGCGTTGCCTCGTCGATCGCGTGCGCCGCGCCGAGGCGATCGCGCGCGGCGTGGACGACGCTCGCGTAGCGACCGCCGAATCGCTCGCAGACCGTACAGCCGCGGAGGTGCGCGTCCACCCTCGCCATGTCGGTCGCGGTGAGCTCGCCGTCGACGTAGTCGCCCAGACACTCGAGGACGGCGCTGCACGAGAGGCCGCCGACATGCCGTTCGTTCGCCACGACGCCTCCCTCTTCGGCGCGCAAGGCCGCCATCAGCCGCAGGCGCGCGCGGTGCAGCCGGCTCTTCATGGCCGCGTCCCCGAGACCGAGGACCTCCGTCATCTCCTCGCCGCTCAGGCCCTCCACGTCGCGGAGGACGAGGATCGCGCGGTCCTTCTCCGAGAGCGACGCGATGGCATGCGCGAGGCGCTCGCGGCCCTCGGCGCGCTCGAGCGCGAGATCCGGCGCCTCGGCGCCCCAGCCGGCGGCGAGACCGAGGACCGGGAGAGGCAGCTCGTCGAGATCCTCCGCCGGGACCTCCCGTGCTTGCCGCTTCGCCTGCCGCGCGGCGTTGCGCGCGATCGCGAAGAGCCACGTGCGCGCGGACGAGACCCCAGGACGGTAGGTCGCGATGGCGCGAAGCGCGGAGACGCAGGTCTCCTGGACCACGTCCTCGGCCTCGGCGTCGGTCGTCGTGAACGCGCGCGCGACCCGGAGGAGCGCTCGTCCGTGGCGCTCGACGAGCGCGCCGAACGCCGCGGCATCGCCGCCGACCACGCGGGCGATCAGGTGGTCGTCGTCTTCGTCCGGATCGGGCACGTCGAGATCCCGAGCAGAGTATAGAGGGGGCAGCTCCCGAGGAGGCCCGTCACGAGCGGCACGACGCCGAGGAACGCCCAGGGCGTTCGAGGACCGACGAAGACGAGAGACAGGACGACGAGCCCTAGCACGACGCGCACGGCGCGCTCGAGGGGGTGTTCGTTGCCGGGGAGGAGCTTGGCGAGCATGGGGCACCTTCTTTCTGCCTCCTCTATCCGCCACACGGGCGGAGGATTCGGGCCTCCGACGATTTCGCGTGGAGCTCGGCCGTCGGCCTCGGACCAGGGCATCACCGTCCGGGCGGGAGCTCCACCCAGAAGACGCCGCGCATGTCGCCCTCGCGGAAGCCCGTCGCGGCGTCGTCCGGGTAGCGCGCGGCGATGCGCGCCGCGATCGGCGCCGAGACCGCTTCCCCGTGGCACGTGAGGCACATCGCCTTGACCGTGATCGTCTCGACGTATCCGGCGCGCCCGCCCGGCAGCGGGACGACGCGGTGCTCGCCGTCCCGCGGCGCACGCGCGAGGTCCGCGACCGCGGAGCTCGCCCACGAGGGGACGGTGTTGCCGGGGTTCCGCCGTCGGTCCGACGCGCGGCCGAGCTGGACGCCGTCCTTCGACGCGGCCCGGGCGAGCTCCGGGGCTCGCGTCGCGCAGGCGTCGATCGCGTCGTCCGGGCCTCGGGCGAGGGCGCCGGCGAGCGTCCGAGCGAGCTCCGCCTTGAACGGCGCGAGGGCGCTCTCTGCGCGGGCCACCGCCTCGGCGTCGGTGAGCGGCCTCCCGCGGCTGCACGCCGCGAGGGCGAGCGCGCCGACGAGGGCGAGGCGCCTCGCATCGTCGCTCGTTCGAGTGGCACGCATCGACGGCACGTCCGAGGTCATCGGCTCATCTCGCATGGGTTGCACGAAGGAAACATACGTCGAACCCTTCTCGCGTCGACATGGCTCTCACCCGCGTGGCCATCCTCTTCCGTCGCGCCTTCCTCACGGCCGCCCTCGCCGCCCTCGTGACCTCCGGCTGCCGCCCGAAGCGCGACGGGAGCTCCGACGACGAGGCGCCGATCGGACCGCTGCTGGCTCCGAGCGTCCTCGCCGGACGGCTCGAGGACGTGAGAGCCGGGAAGATCGCCGTGCTCTACGTGGGGCCGGACGAGCTCTTCGACCGGGGGCACGTTCCAGGCGCCAAGAAGCTCGGCTCGGTCGACTCCGAGGGCGGCCGGCGCGCTCTGGCGGAGGCGCTCGCCCGAATCCCGCCGGGCACGGAGATCGTCCTCTACTGCGGCTGCTGTCCGGTCCGGAGCTGTCCGAACGTGAGGCCGGCGAGCGCGGCGCTCCGGGCGCTCGCCCGCGCCGACGCGCACGTGCTCGACCTCCCCACGCGCTTCGCGGACGACTGGACCGCCAAGGGTCATCCCGTGGAGCGCGGCTGACCAGTCACGCACTTGATGGCGCCGCTCTCGACGCCGCCAAGGTCTAGGATCGCCGCATGCCGGCGTGGGCGTGGCTGAACGAGACGGTGCCGCATCTCACGACGGCGGTCCTCTTGCTCGTCACCGTGCTCGCCGGCGCGCATGCGGTGCTGAACAAGCGCGACGTGCGCGCGGCCATCGGCTGGGTGGGCCTGATCGCGCTCGTGCCGGGCGTCGGCGCCGTGCTCTACGCGCTGCTCGGGGTCAACCGGATCGCGAGGCGCGCGTCGAAGCTGAGGGAGCAGGCGCCGCGGGTCGAGCACCCGCTCGCGGGGCACGCCGTCCCCCGCGAAGACGTCGTCGCCAGGCTCCCCGAGGACTCCCGCCACCTCGCGTCGCTCTCCCTCCTCGTCGACCGCACGACCTCGCGGCGGCTTTTGAGCGCGAACCTCGTCGAGCCCCTCCGCGACGGGGACGAGGCCTACCCGGCGATGATCGCGGCGATCGAGCAGGCGCAGCGATCGATCGCCCTCGCGACCTACATCTTCGACGTCGACGCGGCCGGCCACCGCTTCATCGAGGCGCTCGTCGCGGCGCGCGCACGCGGGGTCGACGTGCGCGTGCTCGTCGACGACGCGGGGGCCCGCTACTCGAGGCCGCCGGCCGACCGGCTGCTCCGCCGCGCGGGCGTGCGGACCGCGCGTTTCCTCCCGATGCTGCTGCCGTGGGCCTGGCCGTACTCCAACCTGCGCAACCACAGGAAGCTCCTCGTGGTCGACGGCCGCGTGGGCTTCACGGGTGGGATGAACATCCGGGGCGGCTGCCTCCTCCGCGAGGCCCCACGTCACCCGACGGCCGATCTGCACTTCCGCGTGCGAGGCCCCGTGGTCGCGCACCTGCTCGACGTCTTCGAGGAGGACTGGCGCTTCTCGCGCGGCGAAGCGCTCGAGGGCGAGGCCTGGGCGCTCGATCTCGAGGAGGCCGGAGGCGCCCTCGCGCGCGGGATCGCGGACGGGCCGGACGAGGATCTCGACGCGATGCGCTGGGTCTTCCTCGGGGCCATCGCATCGGCGAGGCGCAGCCTCCGGATCGTGACGCCGTACTTTCTGCCCGACGAGGCGATCGTGACGGCGCTGAACGTGGCGGCGATGCGAGGGGTAGCGGTCGACATCGTGCTACCGGAGCGCGGCAACCTGCGCTTCGTCGAGTGGGCGATGCACGGCGAGCTCTGGAAGGTGCTCGGGCGCGGGTGCCGCGTGTGGCTGACTCCGCCGCCGTTCGACCACGGCAAGCTGCTCGTGGTCGACGCCGCCATGTGCGTCGTCGGATCGCCGAACTGGGACCCCAGGAGCCTGCGCCTCAACTTCGAGCTCGGGCTCGAGATCTACGACCAGGCGCTCGCGGAGACGCTCGAGGCGCTCGTCGCGGAGAAGATCGCCGGCGCTCGCCAGCTCGACGCCGCGGCGCTCGAAGCGCAGCCCCGCCTCTTGCGCCTACGCAACGGCGTCGCGCGCCTCTTCACGCCGTACCTCTGACCATCTCCCTGCCATGCCTCGAAGCGTGCCCGCTGTCCGCGCATCCGCTAGGAAGGAGCGACCATGAAGACGATCGCCACGCTGACCGTCAACCCTTGCATCGACCTCAACACCTCCGTCGACGCGATCGTGCGCGAGAAGAAGCTTCGCTGCGACGCGCCGACCTTCGAGCCAGGCGGCGGCGGCCTGAACGTCTCGCGCGCCATCGCGCGGCTCGGCGGCACGTCGACGGCGATCATCGTGCAGGGCGGTCCGACGGGGAGCCTCCTTCTCGAGCTCCTCGCGCGCGAGGGCATCCACACGATCGCGGTGCCCACCCGCGGCTACACGCGCGAGTCGATCAACGTGTACGAGCGCTCCACGACCGAGCAGCTACGTCTGATCCTCCCCGGACCGCCCATGAACGGCGACGAATGGAAGGATGCGCTCCACGCGATCGAGCGCGTTCAGCCCAAGCCCGACTACCTCGTCGCGAGCGGCAGCGTGCCTCCCGGCGTCCCCGACGACTTCTTCGGGCAGCTCTCGGAGCTCACCCATCGGCTCGGCATCGAGCTCGTCGTCGATACGTCGGGGCCGGCGCTCGCGAAGGCGGTCGGGCCCGGCACCCTGCTCCTCAAGCCCAACCACAACGAGGTCCACGCGCTCGCCGGGAGCGCGCCGGGCGACACACCCGAGACGGCCGCGCGCAGGATCGTCGAGAGTGGAGGTGCGCGCGCCGTCATCGTCTCACTCGGCGCCGAGGGTGCGATCCTCGCGACGAAGGAGGGCGTACGCCGCCATCCCGCGCCGAACGTGAAGCCCGTGAGCAAGGTCGGTGCAGGCGACAGCATGGTCGCCGGCGTCGTGCTGTCGCTCGCGCGCGGGCTCTCGATGGGGGACGCCGCCCGCTTCGGCGTCGCGTGCGGCGCCGCCGCCGTGATCACACCGGGCACGGAGCTCTGCTCGCGCGAGGACGCCGAGGCGCTCTACGCCGCGATGCCGAGCTGACGCGACAGAGGGCGCTACGCTCCCTCACGAGGGGTCGGGAGTCCCGCCTCCGCGGGGCGGACGTCGACGACGCCCCAGAGCATCGAGCGGTCGTCCGCGGCCCGATTGTCGAAGACCGACGCGGTCGGCTCGGCGAAGCTGCGGAGCACGACGACGGCGTCCTTGCGGGCCGCGCGCCGTACGGCACGCGAGAGGCGCGCGCGGTAGGCCGGAGAGGCGCCGTCCAGGATGTTGGAGAGCGTGAACCCGTCGAAGGCGCGTTCCGGGCAGGACTCGAGGTGGCTCGCGGCGTCGGCGTGCACGAGGTCGATGCGCGCTCCGACGGGCGAGGGCCGGTCCGGGACCAGGCTGCCTCCGAGCAGGGCGTGAGCATAGGGGTTGTTCGCGTTCGGATGCCGCGAGAAGGCTCGCTGCATCCGCGCGCGCAGGATCCTCCCGAAGGGTCGCGGGAGCACGTCGACGAGCGCCCGAGAGTAGCTCGCGCGGAGCGTCGCCGCGGAGAGGAGCGCGTCGAACCCGGTCCGGAATCGCCACGTGTCGAGCTCGTCGGTCCAGACGCGGACCTGCTCGGCGGGATCCGAGAGCGACAGGAACGCGTCGATGCGCCCGCGCGTCCAGCCGGCGATGGGCATCAGCACGCGCGCGAAGGCCATCACGCGCTCGGCCGCGCCAGGTGCGCCCGCGCCGCCGCGGATCCGCTCCTCAGCGTACGCGAGCTGCGCCGGGTTGATGTCGCAGGCGACGACCTCGGCGTCTTCGGAGAGCGCCATCGCCGTGCACCCCGCCGAGGCGATGCAGAACACGCGCCCCCCGGGCCGGAGGACGCCGCGCTCGACCGCGACGTCCTCGTACATGCGGCCGAAGAGCACGCTCTTCGGCCCACGACGGCCGTCGAGCCGCCCCGCCACCCACGCCGTCTCGGCCGTCGTCATCGGATCCCTCCCGCGCCGCTCGCGATCCAGCCGAGCAGGAGGAACGAGGCGTTCTTCACGACCATGCCCGCGGGGTCGTGGATGATGTGGCGAGCCCAGAGGATCCCGTTCACGTTCAGCGTGACGAGGAGTCCAGTCTGGACGATCGCGGCGAGCCCGGGCGCGACGCCCGACAGCACCCAGATCGCGATCGTCGTCTCGACGAGACCGAGCACGAAGAGGAACGGCCGGCCGAAGAAGCGACCGAGCTTCGGCACCGCCTCCACCACCTGCACCTGGCGCGGCTCGCGCCCGAGGACCTTGCACCAGAGTCCCTCGTAGAGCCAGACCGCCGCCACCGCGCCGCGGAGGAGCCAGAGCGGCGGGAGCGGCAAGGCGATGTCGAGCACGCGAGCGCTGATGCACTCGACGTGCCGCGTCCCTCTCACCTCGCGGGCGCGCCGACTGTCGAGGGGAGGAGCGCGACTTTTGCGCCGCGAGGCACGCCTTGCACCGCTCGCTCGACGACGCGACGTCGCGTGTGCGGGTTCGACATGCGGCACCCCTGTTGCAGGCGGATGCGCGCATGACGCTCGCAAGGATCGGACGGATCTTCCCGCGCAACGAAGCGGTCGTCGACACGGTCACGACGACGTGGCGCTTCGAGGCGACGCCGGAGCAGGTCTGGGACGCGCTGATGTTCTACGAGGACGTCCCCGCGCGTCCGTCTCCGTTCCTCGGGCTCTTCATCCCGTTGCCGGTGAAGAGCGAGGGCGAGAAGCGGCGCGTCGGGGGGATGGTCCAGTGCACGTACGACGGCGGGACGCTCGAGAAGCGGATCACCGCGCTCGAGCCCGCGCGACGGATCGCCTTCGACGTCTGCGCACAGGCGCTCGGCATCGAGGACGCGATCGCGATGTGTGGCGGCTCGTACGAGATCCGCGGTGACGGCGACGGCGCCATCGTCGCGCTCTCGACGCGCTATCGCGGGCACCTCCGTCCGCGCCTCTTGTTCCGACCGCTCGAGCGCGTGCTCGCCGGGCGAGTGCATGGCCACATCCTCCGCGGAATGACGACCGCGCTCGCGGCGGCGCGATCGGGCGGCGAGACTCCGCCCGTGGCCGTCGACGGATGACGCTGTCGATCGACGCCCTGCCGCGGGCCACGTTCGTCCTCGGCAAGGGCGGCGTGGGTCGAAGCACGGTGGCGGCGGCGCTCGGCCTCGAGCTCGCGCGCCGCGGACGGCGCGCGTGCGTCTTCGGTTGGACGGTGGAGGATCCGATCGGTCCCTGGTTCGGCGCTCCGCCGGCCGGCCTCACACCGGCGGAGGTCGCCCCGGGGCTGTCGGTCGCCAACTATCGGCTCGAGGACACGCTGGAGCTCTACTTCGTCGGGCACCTCCGGCTCCCGCGCTTCCATCGCCACGTCATCCGGAGCCGCCACGTCCGCGAGCTGATCGACGCGGCCCCTGGGCTCGCGGAGGTGTTCTTCGTCGGTCACGTCTGGTGGCTGACCACGCTCGCGGAGAAGGAGGCCGGCCTTCGCTTCGATCACGTCATCGTCGACGCGCCGGCCACCGGCCACGGCGTCTCCTTGCTCGATCTGCCCGCCGTGCTGGCGTCGCTCCGCGCGTCCGGCCTCGTGGCCGTCGAGACGGAGCGCATCACCGCGATGATGTCCGACCCGGCCTCGACCGGCACCGTGATCGTGACCCTCGCCGAGGAGCTCGCGGAGGAGGAGACCGCCGAGCTCGTTCCACGGGTGACCCAGCGGATGGGCCGCCCGCCGCTCGGGATCCTGGTGAACCGGAGCGCCGCCCACCTCGCGGGGGCGCTCCACCGCCGCGACTGGCTCGACGAGCTCTTCGTCCGCCTCTCTGCAGAGGCGCGCGACGGCCTCGAGACGATCACCAGCGAGCTCTCCGCGCGTATCGCCCGCGAGGCGGCGATGCGGGCCTCGCTCTCACCGCTCGCACGCCACGGCGTCCTCGGCATCAGGGACGCGCTCTCCCTCGGCGATCACCCGACGCCTCGAGACGTCGTCGATCACGTCAGGCGCGAGCTCGTCGGCGGGGGAAAGGGCACCCCGTGACGCGCGTCCACGTCATGCTCGGCGACGGCGGCGTGGGGAAGACGACGCTCTCGGCGGCCTATGCGCTGGCGCTCGCGGAGCGCGGCGGAAGGGTCGGTCTCCTCAGCATCGACCCGGCACGACGGATGGAGAGCGCGCTCGGCCTGACCGTTCATGACGGGGCGGCCCGCGTTCCCGTCGACGGCGAGCTCTGGGCCGCACACCTCATGCCCGAGGCGACCCTGCGACGGTGGGCGTTCGACGAGCTTCCGGAGGAGGAGCAGCGCACGCGCTTGTCGGAAAACCGGTTCTTCCCGCTGCTCGCGGATCGGCTCGCGACCACGACGGACGTCATCGCGGCGCTGCGCATGGCGGAGTGGCTCGAGTCCGACCCGTCGTTGACCGATCTCGTCGTGGACACGGCGCCCGGGCGCAACGGCCTCGAGCTCCTCGTTCGACCAGGCGCGCTCGTCCAGCTCACGCGCGGTCGGGCGATGTCGTGGGTCGACCACGTCGCGAGCGGAGGACGCGGGGGGAGCCTGATGGGCGGGATCGGTGTCCGGATCATGGGTGGTCTCGCGCGGCTCGGGGGGAGCGACGTGCTCAGGGAGCTCGCCGATCTCTTCGACGCGCTTCGCCCCGCGTCGCACCGCGCGGTCGGACGGCTGAAGCTCGCCGACGCCGTCCTCCGCGGACCGAGCACCACGTTCCTGCTCGTCGCCGCACCTCGCCCTGACGCGGAGCGAGGAGCCCGCGCCCTCTGCGCGGCGCTCGAGCTCCAGGGGGTCGTGCCCGCCGCCATCCTCGTGAATCGCGTCGTGCCCGCCGCCCTCGCGGTCGAGCTCGCCCGCGTCGACGCCGCGGCGCTCGGTGCGGGCGGGGACGTGGTTCGCTACGCGCGGGCCTACTGCGACGGCCAAGAGCGCGCCCTCGTGCAGCTCCGAACGCTCGGAGTCGCCACGCGGTGCGTGCCTGCGGCGAGAGAGCTTTCCGGCGAGCGCCGCCTGGCGGCCCTGACCGCGCTCGGCCGTCGTCTCCTCGCGACGAGCTAGCGCGTCGCGCGCCTTCTTGCGCCGGCCTCGCAAGGTTTGCGTCCAGAGAGCCCGTGTCGGGCGGAAACCCGAGCCCCATGCCTCGAGAGCCAGGCCACCCCTCCGTGGCAAGGGTCTTGCTCCACGACGCCGTCATGACGCTGCCCAGCCTCCATGAGCCCACGATCGTCGTTCCGGTGGACTTCGACGATCCCTCGAAGCATGCGGTCAGCCTCGCCGTGAGCTTCGCTCACGCCCTCGGCGGGCGCGTCGTGCTCGTCCATGTCGTTCCTCCGATGAGCTTCCCCGAGGGAACGAGGCTCCTGCCGACGGACGCCGCCGATCCGGTCGATCTCGGGGAGTACGTGTCGCGGCGCGCCAAGCGCATGCTGGACGATCACTTCGTGTCGCTCCTCGTCTCCGGCTTGGAGGTCCGCAAGGAGGTGCGTACGGGCCGCGTCGTGGAGACGGTCCTTCGCGTCCTCGACGAGTGCGGCGCCGGCCTCGTCGTCGTCGGTACGCATGGGCGGACGGGCGCCTCACGGCTCGTTCTCGGCAGCGTGGCCGAAGGGCTCGTACGGCGCTCCCACGTGCCCGTGCTGGTCGCGCGCCAGCCCGAGGAGGACGTCCTTCGCCGCGACAGCTCGGTCGCGGGCGTCTTCGTCGCGGGTGGAGCGGTCGCCGGGGCTGCCACCGGCGCCGTCGGCGGGCCGGTCGGAGCCGTGGTCGGCGGAGCGCTCGGTGCCATCGTGGGCGGGATCGCGGGCGGCGTCGCTGCGCGGGAAGATGCCCGAGCCACCGCCCGCGATCGCGCGCTCGACGACGCGATCGGCGTGACCGACGGGACGCTCGGGACCTCTCCCGCGAACAAGCAGCCGAGCGCCGAGATCCTCCGCGAGGCAGAAGAGAAGGAGAGCTCGTGAGCCGCCCCTCACGCCGAGACGTCGCGGGCTAGCGCAAGAACCACTGCCCCGCGCCCGCGGTCAGGAGCACGACGACCCACGGCCGGACCTTCCAGGACTCGAGCAGCCCGAACGCCACGAGCGCCACCGCGACGTCCCGCGCGCTCCTCACACCTTGGGTGATCACCGGTGAGTAGAGCGCCGACAGCAGGATGCCCACGACCGCCGCGTTCGCCCCTCGTAGGCTCGCCTGCATCCACGATCGCGCGCGGAGCTGGTGCCAGAAGGGCAAGGCCCCCGCGATGAGCAGCCACGACGGGAGGAAGATCGCGAAGAGCGCGAGCAGGCCGCCGACCCACGCGTGCGGCCCCGCGTAGATGACCGTCCCCAGGTACCCCGCGAAGCTGAACATCGGCCCGGGTACGGCCTGCGCGGCGCCGTAGCCGGCGAGGAACGCATCGTCGGTCAACCAGCCGCGCGGCACGAGCGCCTCGCGGAGGAGAGGGAGAACCACGTGGCCTCCCCCGAAGACGAGCGCGCCAGGACGATAGAACCCGTCGAAGACGGCGAGGCCCCGTGCTTCGGTCCAGGACGCCGCGAGCCTGGGCAAGACGAGCAGGACGGCGAAGGACGACAGCGCCGCGACGGCGGCGAGATGGCCGCGCATGCGCTCCGGTGAAGCTGGCGTCGGCGGCGCGGGGACGTCGCGAAAGAGCCGGAAGGCGACGAGCGCGCCGGAGACGATCACGCCGATCTGAGCGACGGCGCCGGAGACGACGAGGGTCACGGCGGCCGCCGCGAGCGCGATGGTGAGGCGGGCGCGATCGGGACAGAGCTTGACGCCCATCGCCCAGACCGCCTGCGCGACGACCGCGACGGCGGCCACCTTGAGACCGTGGAGCCAGCCGGCGCCGCGCAGATCGCCCATCGCCGCGACGGCGTACGCGAACGCGATCATGAGCGCGGCGGACGGGAGGAGGAACGCGACGGACGCGCCGACCGCGCCGAGGAGGCCGGCGCGCTGCATCCCGAGCGCGAACACGATCTGGCTGCTCGAAGGGCCGGGCAAGAACTGGCAGAGCGCCACGATGTCGGCGTACTCGTCGTCGTCGAGCCACCTCCGCTCGTCCACGCACTCGGCGTGGATGTAACCCAGATGCGCGACGGGGCCGCCGAAGGAGGTCAATCCGAGCTTCAGGAACGCCCCGCAGACCTCGAGGACTCGCGACGCGGTCGCGGCGCGGCTCGTCACGGCCCTCCTCCGTCATGCGCGTGCGCGGCGACGACCGGCGAGAGACGAACGCGAGGCGCGACGACGTGAATGAACGGGACACGCTCGCTCACGTGGCAGGCGTTGCACGTGGCGGTCAGCTTGGTGAACGCCGCGTCGAACGCGCCCGCGTCCCGCCGCGCGATGGCCTCCTTGACGCGCTCGAGCGCGCCCTCGAGCATCCGCGCCGACGCCGCGCGCTTCGGCCTCCGCTCGGTCCCGTTCGCGACCGCCGTCTCGATCTTCTCGACCTGGTAGCTCGCGTAGCCCCAGTTCTCGTCTCTCCCGGCCCAGTAGAGCTCACCGTGCCGGTAGCCGGTCTCGGCCATCGCGACGTCGAAGCCGCGGAGGTGCTTCGCCACCCGCACGAACCGATCCTCGACTCCACCGTCGAGCAACCAGGCGGCGTGCTCGGGCACCGTGGCGCTCGATGCCGGCGCGCTCGGCGTCGCATCGGGCACCGGCGACCTCGAGGTGCACGCCGCAGCGAGCCAGGACGTGATCAACACCAAGCGCCCGGCGCGGGCTCCGCTCATCGCTCGTGCTCCTGGCGAACCCCGAGCCGGCGATCGACGGAGAGCCGCCCGCCGCCGAGCGCGAGCAAGAGGAGGAGCCCCGCGATCATGAGCAAGTCCGTACGTGAGTCGTGGGCAGTCTTCCAGAACCCGTCCCGCCCCACGTTCACGATCTTCGTGGTCGTGATCGCGACGAGCATGGCGACGAACAGCGGGACCGCGGCGAGCCGTGTGACGAGCCCGACGACCAGGAGGGCACCCCCGAGGATCTCGACGAGGCCGACGAAGGGGGCCAGCACGTCGGGTAGAGGGATGCCGATCCGCGCAAAGCGCCCCGCACCGAGCTGCTCCGCGAAGAGGAACTTCTGGATCCCCTCGGAGACGAAGATCACGCCGACGGTCGCGCGCACGAACGCGATCGCACGAGGCGCGTCGGCACGCGTCGCGAAGCAGAGGAGCGCGGAAGACGGCTTCGACGGAGACGCTGCCGGGGTGCTCATCGGTGTCGACCGAGCTCCTCGATCTCTTGGTCGCCCATGGTCATCGCTATCGCCCCTGGATAGCGTAAAGCCGTACTGCGCGCACGGCGACGCTCGCTTCGACGCGGACACGGCGTTCGCGATCCCGGACGTGCTGGACGGAACACGCGCTCGTCGCGTTCCGCCAGGCTAAGATGGACGCGAGGCCCCCGTGATACGCGCGAAGCGAGACGCCGGCCGCCGCCGTCGAGTGCTACGGGGCGTGCTCTTCCTCGCCGTCGTCGCCGCCCCCGTGTCGATGGCGTGCAGCGCGCTCCTCGGCATCGACGTTCCGCCCGTCCTCGAAGCGCCGATCTCGGATGGCGCGGTAGGCGGGGAAGGTCCCAGGGACGGAGGTAGCAGCGCCGACGTGGCGCCGCCCTTCGCGTCACGCCTCGAGAACGGCGACTTCGAGGCGCCGGGCGGGGGCTGCGGCCCGGGGTGGATGGCGTACGGCGGAGCCACGTTCGAGCGCGCGACGACCGCCCTGAGCGGGTCGTCGGCATGCAAGGTCTGCAACGTCACTTCGGGGGGGACGAGGGGTATCCACACCTTCTTGCGCGCCGATGGCGGCGCAACCCGCGCGACAGCGTGGTTCCGCTCCGCGCCCGACGGCGGCAACGTCGCCACCGCGTGGATCTTCCTCTACGCGCTCTACGCGGACGGGGGCGGCAATCCCACGCCGCGCGCGGGACAGTCGCCCGTCGGCGACGAGTGGCGCTCCGTGACCGCGCAGTATCCGCCCTCCGGGGAGGTCACCGAGCTCCGCCTCCATGTCGAGACGGGCGAGCCCGGGTGTCTGCTCTTCGACGACGTGACGGTCGAGCCCCCCTGAGGTCTGCAGCCCGGACGAGCGGTCGATCACCACGTGCCGCGAGCCGCTGAGGTACCTTCGACGTACCGATGACGAACCAAGGTGGACACGTTCAAGAGCAAGGGACCGAAGATCTCGGGCTCCGGACGAATGCCGAGCTTCCGCAGGCCACGTATCGGGTGACCGTGACGCACGGGCCCGATGCTCCGCGTGAGCTCGTCGTCGACGGCTCGGCCGCCACGCGGCTGCTCGTCGGGACGGGGTCGACGTGCCACCTCGTCCTCACGGATCGCGCCGTCTCGCGCCGGCACCTCGCGCTCTCCCTGCGTGACGGCCTGCTCCATCTCGAAGACCAGGGCTCCACGAACGGGACCTTCATCGGCACCTTGCGCGTCGGCGAGGTCGCGATGGGAGGTGGCGAGGAGATCTCGATCGGATCGACGCGGCTGCGCGTCGACCGGCTGGCGGGGGCCGCCGTCGCCGCAGCGGTGGCGCGGTCCGCGAGCTTCGGACGGGTCCTCGGCGCGAGCGACGCGATGCGCCGCCTCTACCCGCTCGCGACCGCGCTCGCGAGCTCGCCCGTCCCGATGCTCATCGAAGGAGAGACCGGAACGGGCAAGGAGCTCCTCGCGGAGGTCATCCACGAGCAAGGACCTCGCAGCGCCGGCAGCTTCGTCGTGCTCGATCCCGTCTCCACCGCCCCTTCCATGATCGATGCGGCGCTCTTCGGCCTGAAGGACACGCCAGGGCTCCTCGATCAGGCCCACGGAGGGACGCTCGTCCTCGACGAGCCCGCCGAGCTCCCCCTCGCCGTCCAGAACAAGATCGCGCGCTTCCTCGAGAAGCGCCCGGTCACCCGCGCCGATGGATCTCCGCTGCCCGCCGTGGACGCACGCGTCATCGCCATCTCGCGAGGTGACGTCGAACGTGAAGTGCAGGACGGGCGCCTCCGCGAGGACCTCGCCGCGATCCTCGGAGCCGCCAGGCTCGAGCTTCCGCCCCTCCGGCGTCGCGCGGGCGACGTCGTGCTCCTCGCCACCGCGTTCTTCAAGGCGCTCCGGATCGAAGACCGCGTCCTGCCACCCATCACGCTGCGCCGCTTCGAGGCGTACTCGTGGCCGGGCAACGTCCGCGAGCTGGAGCGGGCCGTCGCTCGGTACGCGACGACGGGGGACGACGCGACGGACGCGCGTCTCGCGTTCCGTGACGCGGCGCGTGCGCCGACGGTCGACGACCTCCATCGTCGCGTGCTCGAGGCCGATCTCGCGCTCGGCAACGCCCGGGACATCATCGTCGCCGACTTCGAAAGGCGCTTCGTCCAGCACGCCCTCGCGCGCCACGGCGGCAACGTGACCCGGGCCGCCGCGGCTTCCGGTGTCGCCCGCCGCTACTTCCACGTCCTGAAGTCGAAGCTCGGGGTCTGACCGCCGCCACCGCGCGTGAGATGCGCGAGATGCGCGTCCAGCGATGTAGCTAGAACGTCCCGCCCACCGTCAGCGAAGCGAGGGTGGCCGAGAGGACGTTCGTGCTCGCCGCACGCTTCGACGACGGCGCGAAGACCCAGAGAGCGAGACCGGCGGCCGCGAGGGCGAGACCGCCGACCGTCACCACGGTCGACGCCGTCGCGTAGTCGTCGGCGCGACGGATGCGCGCGACGGTATCCGCGGGGCAGCCGGCGGCCACGCACCCGTCGCGGTTCGCGCCGTCGTCGGTCACCTTCGCCACACCACCGAGGACCAGCCCCGTCGCGGTCGCGGCGGCGCCGACGAGCGCGAGCACCACTCCGGTGGTGCGAAGCGGGCTCGACGAAGGCGGCATCGTCGTGCTCGCCCCGCCCGCCGCCGCGCTCGTGTCGCCGGAGCCTCCATCGGGCGCGAGGAGGGGGACGTCGACACGCGTCGACTGCGCTGGCCTCGCCTCGACGGACGACCGCCAGGCGACGCGACCCGGCGCACGCGCCGTGACCTCGTGAGGTCCGGGATCGACGGGCACGCGTGTGCCGAGCGACGCGTTGCCGAGCACGGTCCCGTCGCACTCGATCGTCAGGCCGTCGATCCGGTGGTCCGAGACGAGCCGGATCTCGAGCGTGGGCATCTTCGGCAAGAGCTCCGCCACCTTCTCGGTCGCGAACTGCGCGCGCGCGGTCTGGCCGAGACGCGACGCGCGCGCGGCGAGCTCGCCGTAGGTCGCCCAGGCGCTCGCGGTGCGTCCGAGATCTTCCAGACACGATCCGAGGTTGAGAAGCGTCCCCGGAGTCGGATCGAGCCGTCGACTCTCGCCGAAGCTCTCGCATGCTTCGCGCAGCTTGCCTTCGGAGAGGAGCTTCCGCCCGTCGCGAAAGAGCTTCTCGGCGAGCGCGGCTTGCGGCGCGCCGTCGGCACGCGCCGGCGCGGAGCCGAGAACGATGGCGAGAGGAAGCAGGACGGCGGCGGCTCTGGAGGCGACGCGCTTCACTGCCGTTCGTCCCTGTCGAGCGGATCACGCGCGCCGGGCGATGCGCCGCTGCCGCTCGAGCGACTCGTGGGTCGTGCGGTCGGGGACCGCCTCGGCGCCCCCGCGTGGGGTCGGTCGCGAGCGGACGCGGCGGCGGT
>JALHPN010000004.1 GCA_022842465.1 Polyangiaceae bacterium
GGCGGCGAGCGCGGGTGCGCGCTCGCGGCCGGAGGAGCGCTCGATCTCGTGCGGGCCGTCGCGCGGGGGTTCGCCGCGATCCCGTACGGGAGCGTGGCGGTCCCGCCCCCGACGGCGCTCGAGGCCGTCCTGCTCGGGACCCTGCTCGGCCTCGCGGCGGTCCGCGCCGTTCGCGCTCGGACGGCGGCCGTGCTCCTGCTCGGCGGGCTCGTGGTCGCCGAGGGGCTCGCGCGTCGCGGGGGCTCGCCGCGAGGCCTCCTCCGCGTGACGTTCCTCGACGTCGCGCAGGGAGACGCCGCGCTCGTGGACTTCCCGGACGGCAGGGCGATGCTCGTCGACGGAGGCGGCCTCGTCGGCAGCCCGCTCGACATCGGCGAGCGCGTCGTCGCGCCCGTCCTCCGCGCGCGTCGTCGGGCCGAGCTCGACGCGGTCGTGCTCTCGCATCCTCATCCGGATCACTTCCTCGGTCTCGCCTCCGGGCTCGCTCGCGCCCGCGTCGCGAGCTTCTGGGACACGGGCCAGGGCGAGAGCGAGGGGACGGAGCACGTCGGTCCGTACGCGTCCCTCCTCGCCCGCCTCCGTGCGGAGGGCACCCTCGTGCGGCGGCCAGACACGCTCTGCGGTCGTCACGTCGTCGGAGGCGTGGTCGTCGACGTCCTCGCCCCGTGCCCTCGTCACGACCCTTCGCTCGGGCCCAACGACAACTCTCTCGTCATCCGCCTCCAGCTCGGCGCGAGAGCCGTTCTCTTCGTCGGCGACGCCGAGCACGCGGAGGAGGCGGAGCTCCTCTCCCGCGCCCGGGGCTCTCTACGCGCCGACGTCCTCAAGGTGGGTCATCACGGCTCGCGTACGTCCTCGTCGGAGTCCTTCGTTGCGGCGGTGGCGCCCTCGGTGGCGGTGGTGTCGAGCGGTGTCCGGAACCGCTTCGGCCATCCCCACGTGGCGACGCTCCTGACGCTCGCTCGCGCGGGAGCGAGGACGTACCGGACCGACATCGACGGTGCGATCACGGTCACGACGGACGGGAGGGAGCTCCGCGTCGAGACGGCGGAGGACGCGTGGTGACCTCGGAGCTCTCAGGCGCGCTCGACGACACCGATGAACGGCAGGTTGCGATAGCGCTCGCCGAAGTCGAGCCCGTACCCGACGACGAACTTGTCTTCGATCGTGAAGCCCAGGTAGTCGACCTGCACGCTGACTCGGGCGCGAGCCGGCTTGTGCAGGAGCGAGCAGACCTTGACGCTGTGCGGGTTGCGGGTCCGGAAGAGGTCCATGAGGTGTGCGATCGTGAGGCCGGTGTCGACGATGTCCTCGACGATGAGGACGTCCTCGTTCGCGATCGGCTTGGAGAGGTCCTGCGTGATCTGGACGACACCGCTCGTCTCGGTGCCCTCGCCGTACGAACGCACGCCGAGGAAATCGATGCGGAGCGGGAGGTCGATCGCGCGCGCGAGGTCGGCGGCGAAGACGAAGCTCCCCTTCAGCACGACGACCAGCGTGAGGTTCTTGTCCCTGTAGGCCGCCGTGATCTCCGCGCCGAGCTCCTTCACACGGGCCGCGATCGCCTCCTGGGACAACATCGTGACGATGCGTTCGCTCATGGGCCGCTGTGTCGCCTTGACGCGGCCCGAAGGCAAGACTCACCTTGGCACTCCCGTGAGCACCCCTCCGAACAAGCGCCTTGCGTTCCTGGAAAAGCTGACCCGCGATGGATCGAAGGATCCGCTCGCGTGGTACGGGCTGGCGATGGAGTACCGGAAGCTCGAACGGTGGGACGAGGCGCTCCAGACGTTCGCGGCCCTCCGCGCGGAGAACCCGGACTACGTGGCCATGTACCTCATGTGCGGTCAGATGCTGGACGGCGTCGGACGCAAGGAGGAGGCACGATCGTGGATGGAAGCCGGGCTCGAGCGAGCGCGCGCGAAGGGGGACGGCCACGCCGCCTCCGAGCTCGAGTCTGCGCTGGCCCTCCTCGACTGAGGACGCCTCGGCGTCAGTGAGGCTCGGCTTCGCCGCTCCGGAGCCGATCGATCGCGTTCGCGAGCGCGTCGAGGTCCACCGGCTTCGCGAAGTGGAGGTCGAACCCGGCCTCGAGCGCGCGGGCCCTGTCGGACGCGCTTGCATAGGCCGTCACGGCGATGACGGGCAGCCGGCGACTCCCCGCGCCCTCGCGCTCGCGGAGCGTCCGTACGAGCGCGTAACCGTCGGCTTCGGGCATCGCGATGTCGGAGACGACGACCTCGGGGGCGCCGTCCATCATGTCGAGCGCGTCCGCGACCGAGCTCGCGACGAGCACGTGCGCTCCTCGCGATTCGAGGAGCGCACGAAGGAGCTCGCGCGCGTCCTCGTCGTCGTCGACGACCAGGACCCGGACGGCTTGGAGCAAGGGTGGCGGGCTCAGGACGCGCGCGTTCGGCAATTGCATCGCGGTTTTCGATGACCTGCACGGGTCATGTCGATGAGTGTAGCTTCTCCGTTTCAGGTGACAAACGAGGCGGGGCGGCGGGCCCACGGGACTGTGGCGTTCATGCGCGTCGCGTGGCAATTCCGCGCGCCGTGCGGAGGAGCTCCGCCACCTTTCGCGGGGGGAGGTCTCGGGTCGCCTCGATCAGCTTCTGTCGCGCGTCCGCTTGGAAATTCAGCAGATCCAGCGGCAGGACCCCCAGCCCCTCTGCGATCTGCTTCAGCGTCTGGACGTTCGGTCGAACGAGCCCTCGCTCCACGTTGGAGAGGTGGCCCTTCGAGTAGATCGCGCTCTGCTCGGCCAGATCCTGAATGCTCATCCCTGCGCTCTGGCGCAGGGAGCGGATGCGCTCTCCGACGGCAACGGCGATCTCGTCGGGGGAGGTTCGTCTCGGCATGGGCCGGCGACCCAGCAACCTACGGGCCACATCGCGCACAGCCGAGGTGCGGCGCCCGTTCGCCCTCAGGTGCGGCAAGGATGCGCCGCGCGACGCCGAATCGCCGCTATGGCTTCCTGGCGCGGAGCGCGTCCAAACGTGCGCGGATCCGAACCTCTTCGCCCTGCGAGCTCGGCTCGTACACGAGCGCGTCTGCGATCGAATCCGGCAGGTACGTCTCGCCGGGGACGACGCTCCCCTCGTGGTCCGGTGGATACCGATACCCCGCGCCGTAGCCGTCCTCGCGCATCAGCTTCGTGACCGCGTTCCGGAGCTTCAGCGGGACGGGGAGCGCGCCCATCTCGTCCACGAGGCGCTTCGCGCGCTGCCACGCGTTCTTCACCGCGTTCGATTTCGGGGCGCACGCCATGTAGAGGGTGGCGTGCGTGAGCGGGTAGATCCCCTCGGGCATCCCGAGACGACGGAACGCCTCGTCCGCGCTCGTCGCGACCACGAGGGCGCGCGGATCGGCGTTGCCGATGTCTTCGCTCGCGAAGATCACGAGCCGCCGCGCCACGAAGAGCGGATCCTCTCCCGCCTCGAGCATCCGCATCAGCCAGTAGACGGCGGCGTCCGGATCCGACCCTCGCATCGACTTGATGAACGCGCTGACGACGTTGTAGTGCTCTTCGCCGCTCTTGTCGTAGAGGAGCGGCGCCTTCTCCTCCGAGAGCGCGAGCAGCTCGTTCGTGATCGTCGTCTCCCCTCGCGACCGCGCGAGGTCGGCGGTGGCTTCGAGCACGGACAGGGCGCGCCGCCCGTCGCCGCGCGAGAGCCGCGCGATCGTCACGAGCGCCTCCGGCTCCGCGGTGAGGCCGCCCCCGCCGAGGCCGTGCACCTCGTCCGCGAGAGCGCGCTCGAGGATCGTCACGACCGCCGCCTCGCCCAGCGCCTCCAACCGGAACACCTTGCACCGCGAGAGGAGCGCCGCGTTCACCGCGAACGACGGGTTCTCCGTCGTCGCGCCGACGAGCGTGATCGTGCCCGCCTCCACGTGGGGGAGGAACGCGTCCTGCTGCCCCTTGTTGAAGCGATGGATCTCGTCGACGAAGACGATGGTCCGCTCACCGCGGTAGTCGAGTCGCTCCTTCGCGGCCGCGACGATCTCGCGGAGCTCCTGCAGGCTGCCGAGCACCGCGGAGAAGAGGACGAACACGGACTTCGTGCGCGTCGCGATCACGCGTCCCAGCGTCGTCTTCCCGACACCCGGCGGCCCCCAGAGGATGATCGAGGGGATCCGGTCCTCTGCGATCGCAGAGGCGAGGAGCTTCCCCGGAGCGAGGACGTGCTCCTGGCCGACGTACTCCTCGATGCTCGTCGGGCGCATGCGCTCGGCGAGCGGGACCGCTCCGGTCGCCGTCGCCTCGCGACGCGCAGCGGCCGCGAAGAGCGTGCTGCCCTCGCTGCCTCGTCCGGTGCGGTGTCCGCGTGCCACGGCGTGACAAGCTAGCAGCTCGTGCGTCGACCTCGGCTATCCTGCGAGGCTCATGTCGCGAAGGAAGGCGCTCCGTCTCCACGTCGCTCTCGCCTTCGTCGCGGGCGTGGGCGGCGCGGTGGCGGTCGCATGTGGAGGAGGGGAGCCCTCCACGTTGCCGGTCGACCCGTCCGTCCGGCGGCCACCGACCGCGGAGGTCGCCGAGCTCGAGATCCGCGGCAGCGGGATCGACCGCTTCACGCGCTGCGCGCCGCCCGGGGCGCTAGGCCAGCACTGGATCCCGACGCTGCCGCCGTGGACGCCGCCGGCGGCGTCCGGCTCGCCCGGTGCGCCCGAGCCGTCCGCGCCGGGCCCGGAGCTCGATCGCAGCTACGTCTCGCGCACGAAGGACCGCACCGCGACCGAGCAGGCGATCGAGGCGACCCATCGCGACTTCCGCGGCTGCTTCCGGCGGAGCCTCGTCCGCGACCCGACGCAGGACGGTCGAGTGGCGATCGTCCTCCGCGTCGGGCCGGACGGGAGGGTTCTGCAGGTCGAGTCGCATGCCGCCTGCGAGATCGCGCCTGACGCCATCGCGTGCATGAAGCAGGTCGGCGCGCGTCTCCGCTTCGATCCGCCACCGGCCGGCTCGGATACGATCACGATTCCAGTCGCGTTCACCTCGCGCGACGGGGTCAAGAAGACGCAGGCGACGGACGACGACGCGTACACGGCCTCGGCCTATCTGACCGTCGAGAGCGCGCGCCCCTCGCTGCACGCTTGCGAGGCGGAAGCAAGGCGGGAGCATAGGGATCTCGAAGCCCAGGCCACGTTCACGATGACCCTGTCGGCGGAAGGCCGCGTCACGCACGTCCACATCGATCCGTGGGCCGGCGCGCAGCCGCTCCTCGTCTGCGCGGCGTCTGCGCTCGAGCGTCTCGCCTTCGCTCCGCCGGCCGGCGGCAAGGGGACCGTCATCGCGAGGATCAATTTCAATCCACGTCAAGGGACTCGATGAGTGATCGCGTACTTCGACGTGATCGAGTCGCACAGCTTGTTTCTCGCCCAGGTCCTTGGCACAGATCACGTCGATGACGAGCCCGCGCGCCGTGGTGATCCCGTTCGGTGTCCCCGAGGACGGGCGCGGTCTAGGTCTCGGCCTGGCAGCCCTCGTCCATTCCTTCGCGCAGATCGACGGCGAGAGCGTCGCGCTCGCGCAGCTCCTCTCGCAGAAGAGCGATGATCCCTCGCCTGCCTCGACGGGAGAGCTCGCCGCGATTCGCGACGGCGACCTCCACGACGGCGTGGAGGACGACGCCGACGGCGAGCCGCGCTCCCGACGTTCGGCCCGCCCGCCGCGGAACCAGGAGCCCGGGCCCGTCGAAGCGTTCGTCCCGCCCCAGGCGTGGAAGGATCTCGCGGGTGCGGGCTCCTCGAGCGTGAGCTACGTCGTCACCGGGGCGTTCGAGCCGCCGATCGACGGTCGCGGCCTCATCCAGCTGCTCGTGTTCGACGCCAAGAACGGCCGGACGCGCGCGCGCGTCGAGGCGCCGGTCGACGGCGACAACGCGGGGCGCACGCTCCTCGCCGCCTTCGAGGAGGCGTGGTCGCTCGTCGGCGGCGAGCTCGGACCCGTGCGCGACATCGACGACCTCGCGTGGGACGCGCTCGAGAGCGTCCTCCTCGCCGAGCGGTGCGCGCTCCATGACCCGCTCCGCGGCGGCCCGCACGACCGACTCGCCGCGATGGTGCATCTCGGGCGCGCGATCGGCGATGCGCCGGAGTCACGCTTCCCCGCGAGCCGGCTCGCGTCGCTCGCGCTCGACGTCGCGGTCGCGCCCGGAGACGGCAAGCTCGCCGACGCGGCGATGCGCGCGCTCGTCCGCGCGACGGAGGATGCCCCGGCGAACGCCGATCTCGTCGAAGCGATCGCAGCGCTCTGCCTCCGACAGGGCGACTCGGCCGAGGCCGAGCGTCGCGCCCTCGAGGCGATCGCGATCGACGCCGGCCGCGCGCGCCTGTACGCCCTCCTCTCCGAAGCGCGTCGCGCGCGCGGCGATCTCGGCGGCGCGCGCGAGGCGATCGAGCAGGGCCTGCTCCACGACGCGACCGACCCGCTCCTCGGCACGGAGCGTGGCATCGTGCTCGTCGAACGAGGCGCCCTCCCGCAGGCGGAGAAGGCCTTCCGCATGGTCCTCGACGCGCGCCCGCTCTACCCGCCGGCCTTCGCCAACCTCGCATCGCTCGTGATGGAGCGAAAGGACGGCGTCGCGGCGGCTCGTCTCGTCGACGAGGTCCTCGCGATCGTCTCGCGCGACCTCGCCCATCCCGACGTCCTCCGACGTGCGATCCAGCTCTCGATGGCGGTCGAGCCGGAGGGGATAGCGCGCGCCTCGCGCGTCGTCCGCCTCGCCGGGGCGCTCGTCGAGCGGGCGCCGGAGGACGCGTCGGCGCACCTCGTCCTCGCGCGTGCGCTCTCGCAGACGGGCGAGCGCATGGCCGCGGCGCGACGGCTCCTCCAGGTGGAGCACATCGCGAAGGGCACGGCGCTCGCGGCCGAGGCCCAGCGCGGCCGGCTCGCGCTCGAGGAGCCGCAGGCGGCGATCGAGATCGACGCCGTCCTCCGCGCTGCGTACCAGGCGTCGGCCGCCGATCTCGACACGATCGCCGCGCGCTCGCGCACCCTCGGCGCGGCGCACGAGTCGTGGTGCGCGTACCTCGCCGCGGGCATCGCGGAGCGCCGTCTCGAGCGATGGCGTCCCGCGAAAGATGCGCTCGCGGAGGCCGTCCGGCTCTCGCCGGGCTGCACGCCGGCACACATGGAGCTCGCGGGCGCGCTCGTCGCGCTCTCGCAGCCGCTCGACGCGCTCGAGCACGCGCGCCGGGCGTGCGATCTCGACGGCGACACGGCGCGCACGCTGGCGGTCCTCGCGACGACGCTCCTCGCGGCCGGCCAGCGCGAGGAAGCGGCGACGGCCATCGACCGCGCGCTCGCCCTCGACGACACCGACGAGGCGAACCGCGCGCTCGCCGAGCGCATCCGCCAGCGTCGCGAGCGGCCGAGCGCGCTCGCGCGTCTCCGCGAGATCTTCGGCCGCCGCCGCAAGCGCTGATCGCTGCGGACTCGGGGCCGTAGGTAGACCGCCGCCACGTCCGACGTATGCCGCTCCATGCCCAAGCGCGTCGTGGCCCCGTCGGTCGTCCTCGCAGCGCTCGTGACCCTCGTCGCGTGTCATACCGGGTCACCGCGGCCGGCAGGAGAGAACGCGCATCGCGATCGCGTCCACGCGCGGCCGGCCATCCGACCCGAGCCGCGGCACACGGAGGTCACCGTCCCTCGCGCCGAAGCGCCGAGCGCTCCTCGCGCGGAGGCGCCCGGCATGAGCGATGCCGAGTGCGCGCGAGAGCCCGCGTGCGAGCGCTATGGCGCGTGCCGGGCCGTCGACGGCGCGTGTGTCGTTCTGGGTGACGACGACTGCAAGCGGGCGGCGGTGTGCGCGGCGCTCGGCCTGTGTCGCGCCGATCGCGGCGCGTGCGTGGCCCGCGCGGACGAGGACTGCCGCGCCTCCGCGGTCTGCCGCGCCTCCGGACGCTGCCGTGTGGAGCATGCGCGCTGCGTCGCACGGTCCGTCGAGGACTGTCGCGCTTCCGCGCACTGCAAGGTCGGCAAGCGATGTGGCGTCCTGCGAGGGAGCTGCTGTGCCGGCGACGAGTGCGACGACAGTCCCGGTGTGACCATGGTGCCCCTGGGGGTGACGTCCGACGCCGACTGCGCAGGCGCTCCGTGCGCGGCTTCCGGAGCGTGTCGTGAGCTCCGCGGACGATGCATGGCGGACTCGGACGAAGACTGCCTCGCTTCCGACGCGTGCTTCTCGCGGGGAGGGTGTTTCGCGGAGGGGGGCGCATGCGTGCCTCTCGTCGACGCTCAATGCGCGCCGACGTCGGGCTGCCTCGACCATGGCAAGTGCCACGCGGTGGACCGAACGTGCGTCAGCCTGACCGACGCCGACTGCGAGGCGTCCACGTGGTGCAAGGAATTCGGCCGCTGCACCCTCGTCGGCGCTTCGTGCCAAGCCGCGACGGACGCCGCGTGCCGCGCGTCGACCTCCTGCCTCGAGCGGGGTGACTGCACGTTCCAAGGCGCCACCTACGGCTGCGCGCCGGGCTCGGCTACGGACTGCGCCGCGTCCACGTCGTGCAAGCGCGAGAAGCGCTGCGCGCTCCGCGATCACCGCTGCCGGCGCTGACGGAGCTCGTCTTCGGAGCGCGGTGGGCGCGTCAGCGCGCGCCGAAGATCGCGCTCCCGACGCGCACCATCGTCGACCCGCAAGCGATCGCGACCTCCAGGTCGTCGCTCATGCCCATCGAGAGCTCGGGCAGGCGCGCGGGACCGCCGTGGAGCGTGCGCAGCGACGACAGCGCCTCGAAGGCGCGTCGCGCCGCCTCGAGGTCGTGCGGCGGCATCGTCATGAGGCCGCGGACGCGGAGCGCCCGCTCTGCGTCGACCGCGTCGAGCACGCCGCCGAGCTCCACGGCCGTTGCGCCGTGCTTCTGCGGCTCGCCGCCGACGTTCACCTCGACGAGGACGGGCATGCGCTCCCGCGTCTCTCCCCACCCGGCCTTGGAGGCGCGCTTGCCGAGCTCCTTGACCAGGGCGACGGAGTCGACGGTGTGGACGACGTGCGCCGCCTTCACGATGATCTTCGCCTTGTTCGACTGGAGATGCCCGATGTAGTGGAAGCGAACGCCCTCGAGGTCTTCGAGCTCTTCGGCCTTCGCTCCGAGCTCCTGCGCGTAGTTCTCCCCGAAGTCGCGCTGCCCGGCGGCGTAGGCCTCGCGAATCGCGGAGGCCGGCTTCGTCTTCGACACGGCGACGAGCTTCACGTCCGACGGCTCGCGTCCGACGGCCTGCGCAGCGCGGGCGATCCGGTCGCGGACGGTGGCGAGGTTCTCTGCGATGGTCGTCATCGGACACCTCGGCGCGTGCGGGCGCGGAAGACCATCACGTCCGAGGTCGGCGAGAGCGGCCCGCCCGAGAAGTCTCCGTGGACCGACTCGACCGCGAAGCCGTTGTAGTGGAGGAGGGCCTCCATCTCGCGCGGGAAGAACTGGCGATGAGCGAGGGGCGTCATGAACGACTGGTTGTCCACGTTCCCTCTTCCCTTCACGGGCTCGAAGATCATCGAGACGAAGAGGATCTGACGCAGCCGATCGTAGTCGAAGTGCTCCGCGTAGCTCACTCTCCCGGCGGTCGGGTGTCGGAACGGTGGGGTGCGGTAGGCGCGGCGCGGGTCACGGGTCAGATCCTCTAGGATCGGCATCGAGATGTCGAAGACGAGCTCTCCCCCCGGAGCGAGGTGCTCGCGGACGCGGGCGAGCCAAGCCTCCACGTCCTCCCGCTCGTAGAGGTGGAGCGCCGTGTTGAACGTGCAGAGGACGAGCGGGAAGCGCTCCTGGAGCTTCACCCGCCGCATGTCGCCCGCCTTGGCGGCGACGCGCGCGCGCACCTCCGGCGGCTCCGCGCGGAGGCGGGCGCGCAGATCCGCGAGCATCGTCCGCGACAGGTCGATCCCGGTCACCCTCACGCCGTGACGCGCGAGCGGGATCGCGATGCGTCCGTTGCCGATGCCGTACTCGAGGACGCGCGGGACCTTCCGTGCAAGTTGCACGTAGAAGGCCACGTCCTCGACACGGTCCGCGTACGTCTGGCTGTAATAGGCCGCGTCCTCGAAGTGAGCGCGGCTGCCGGCCTCGAGCTCGAGGTCCCGGCCCTTCGGCTTCTTCAGTAGAGGCCGGTGCGGCTCATCCCCTCGATCCACTCCTGGACGACTTCGTTGCTCGTCCGATCGAAGTGGATCTTGCCCGCCGCGATCTCGCGGAGCGCCGTGACGGCCGCCTTGTTCTTCGAGGGAACGAGGGGAGGCGTGCCCTTCATCAGCTGGCGCGCACGACGCGCGGCCAGGACGACCAGCGCAAACCGGTTCTCCTCACGCTCCAGACAGTCTTCGACGGTGACGCGCGCCATGGCATGCTCTCTTCCAGAGGGGGATAGGCAACCTAGTCGCGCGTGTCCCTCGGCGCAAGCATCTCTCGAACTGCACGATAATCTACGCGAAATGTACATCCTCCTCGCACGTCACGGGCAGACGGCCGACAACGCGAGCCACGTCTTCCAGGGCCACGGGGGACGAGGGCTCGATCTCCGCGGCCGGGCCCAGGCCGGGCGCCTCGCGGAGCGCGTCGCCCGCGCGAGCGTGACGGCGGTCGTCTCGAGCGACCTCGAGCGTGCGGTCGAGACGGCGGCCATCGCTGCGCCTTCGCACGTCCGGACGACCGACCGAGGGCTCCGCGAGATCGACGTCGGGGCGTGGACCGGCAAGACCTACCGCGAGATCGAGCAGGCCCATCCCGAGGAGTGGGCCGCGTGGAGCGCGGGCCTCGATCTGCGTCGCGGGGGAGGTGAGACCTACGCCGAGCTCGCCGAGCGGGTCGACCGGTCGCTCCTCGAGATCGCGGCGACGAACCCCGGCGGCCGCGTCCTCGTCGTCACCCACGGGGGCGCGATCAAGAGCTGGGTCAGCCGCCTCCTGGACCTCGGCGCGCCGGCGCGCCGCGTCCTCGGCAGCGTCGCCAACGCGTCCCTCACCGTCGTCGAGCACGTCTCGGGCCGCGCTTTTCGGCTCCACGCCTGGAACGACACGGCCCACCTCGAGGGCATGCCCGCCGAGGAGTCGAGCGACTGATCGAGCCGGCTTGTCTTGGGCAGCCGTCGGATAGTCTCGAGGTAATCATGACGCTCTTCGGACGCGTGCCGTCCACCCCGCGAGCGCACGGCGCTCTCGCCGTCGGTATCGGTCTCGTGGCGCTCGCCTGTGGCGAGGCCGCCTCGAGCCGCGTCGCGGCCCCGACGCCCGCGGCGGCGTCCTCATCGACGCAGCCCCCGCCCACGCCGCCGCTCTCGGCTCGGCGGGATCGACCTTCGTCCAGCTCCGCGTCGACCGCGCCCGCCGCCTCTTCGGCGCCTCCTCCTGCTCCTCCGACGGCGCACGAGGCCGACGACGAGACCGGCGGCGAGTGCGTCGCGTCGACCTTCCCGGGCACGTGTGTGGCGACGGCCGACGGCACGTTCACCTTCGAGGGCGAGGTCGACGGCAAGTCCGTCACGCTGAAGGGGAACACCTTCTACGGCAAGCCGCCGGCGAGCCGCCCCTCGGCCGGCAAGGAGCAGCCCTGCCATCTCAGGCTCTCGAAGTCGGGGACGTGCACGCCGTGCACACTCTCGCTCGGGAGCTGCGGGGGATCGGCGCTCGACCTCCATCGCGGTCGGCCGTAGGTGAATCGTGCGAGGCCCGCTGCGAGCGTTCGTTCCGCGCGTTCTGGCGAGGCGCCTCCGATGACGCCCGCGGGCACGGAGGCCGGCGCGTCTCTCCGCGCGGCGTACGACGCCATCGCGGCGGAGGCGCGCCGGCAGGCGGGGGCGCCGGGGGACATCCTGCTGCGAGTCCTCGCACATCGCGCGATCTACCTCGACTCGAACGGGAACCACGCCTTTCCGCTCATCGCGCTGCACGGCGCGCTCTGGGGCCACGACTTCTTCGAGGTGACCGGCACGCTCGGCGAGATCATCTCGTACAGGTACTTTCTCGACGCGGACGAGCGAAGGAAGCGGCACGGCATGCTCGACGCCTTCGCCGAGGGCTTCAAGGCGGTCAACCGTGAGGTCTTCGTCGACACGTACACGAACTACTTCTTCACCAAGCTCTACGGTCGGGCCAAAGGCGCCGAGGCGCTCGTGCATCCCGAGCTCCTCGATGCGCTGAACGAAATCCACGCGGCGAGGGAGCGAGGCGCGGTCCTCGACGATGCCCGGAAGCGGTCCGCGTTCGCCAAGGCGCTGGCGTTCGAGCAGGAGGTCACGGTCGCGCCGGGCATCGCCGCAGAGCTCGCGAAGTTCGACTGTCCGATCCTGCGCGCGCTCTGCATGAAGCCGAGCGTGCGATTTTCGTATTTTCCGATCTTGCGGCGCTTCTACTTCCGGGACTTCTCGAACAAGGAGGAGCGCATCGACCGAGCCCTCCGTGCGTTCGACATCGCGGTGCACCGCGGATGGGGCGCCGTGCTCGACGCGACGCACGGCTACCGGCTCGTCGTCCCTCCCGCGCCGCCGGAGTAGCTCACGCGGCGGAGCGACGGTGGCGCGTGAGCTAGGGATCCGGGCGCTCGAGGCCCACGACGCGGTAGCCCCGCCTCGGTCCGAGATCGTAGAGGTGCGCATCGAGCGCGCCCTTCGCGACGCCGTTGGCGATGCGGACGACGACGTAGCGCGACGGATCGTCGTCGCGCGGCCCGCCGTCCGGCGCCACGTGCGGGAGCTCGACGCAGACGAGGCCGTCCTCGCGGGGCGCAGCGGCCACGGCTCGCTTGCTCGGCAGGGCGAGCTCCGCGTCGTAGTGGAAGGCGCCGTCGGCTCGCACGCCGCGCCGCCGCGCGAGGTCGACGCCGCAGAGCGTGGACGTGCCTTCGACGCGTAGGTCCGCGATCGGCGAGAGCTCGGTCAGGTAGCGATCGAGGATCTTCCGGAGCCGCTGCTCCAGCACCTCGGTGATGAACTCCGTCGCCGCCGGATCGGTGAACTTTCCGAGCGTGACGAGCTCCTTGATGTCGGCGCGATCGAAGCGCGAGAGGATGCGGGCCATCCACGCGTTGTCGTGCTCCGTCGCGCGCGAGAACGACGGGTTCGGGTACTCGTTCCGCCAGCGCGCAGGGTCGAACTCCGACCAGTGGAAGTAGCCGAACATCTCCATCCCCTTCGTGCGCTGCTTGCGCTCCCAGGGGCGCTCGAGGAGCCCGAACGTGATGAAGTCCGTCCCGATGTCGGCGAAGTCGAGCAGGTACGAGTCGCCCATCCGCCGCGAGATCCCGTCCCAATCCCACTCGCTGCCGAGCGAGTCGCTCGTGTCGAGGTAGTAGTGTCGGACGAGGCCCGGGGAGGACTCGGGCGACTTCGGGTCGGCCGCGAGCCAGGAGTCCATGCTGTTCTGCTCGCGGGCGTCGAAGTGGTGGAGCCACGCCGCGAGGACGCGGCCGCCCCGGAGGTCGCGGCGGTTCTCGTGCGGGATGACGTCGTTGGGGTCGTCGCTCCGCGTCTTCTCGTACTTGAAGGGGCCGAGGAGGAACCCCGGGAGCCAGGCGCTCGCCTGGAAGCGCCAGGTGTTGCCGCGCTGGGAGGACTCGCCGAAGACCTTCTCGAGGGCCGCCTCGTCGAACGTCCGCGTGACGCCGTCGTTCGCGGTGAACTTCAGGCCGGGCGTGAGCTTCAGCTTCTTCCGCTCGACGTAGACGATCTGCTCGCACGACGTGTTGAAGCCGACGGCGTGGTAGAGCGCCGCGCCGATCGCGCTGGCCGCGCTCGGGCGCTCGGGCTGCGCCTTCGAGTCGGTCTTGAACATGTACTTCTTCTTGCCGACGCGGACGCGGAAGCCTGGTGACGCGCCGTTCGGCTTTCCTTGGTCGATCACCCACTCGCCCTCGCCCTCGGGGTCGAGCATGTCCTCTTCGCGGCAGGCGCCGCGGAGGAGCTCCTCGTGCGACGGCTTCCTTCTTCCGAGCCGGTTCGTGAACCACGCGGAGTCGGGCACCTCGTCGAAGGCGTTGACGTTCGGCGCCTCCTTCGGCGGATCGACCGCGAAGATCTTCGAGAGCGGGCGGAAGAACGTGTTGTCCGCCGCGTCCCACGCGAGCGGCGACACGTACGGCTCGGGCGCGCAGGAGACGTGTCCCTCGTCCTTCTCGCTCGGGCGCTTCTCGCAGCGGACCGTCACGGGGTCGAGGTCCGTGTCCCGCCACATCGCGCTCTTCAGCGGGAACCGCCGTACGCCGCCGCCGCATCCCACGAGGGTCGGGAGCGCGAGGACGAGGACGAGAGAGGCGCGTCGCACGGCCCGCATCCTAGCGCGGCGAGGCTCAGCCGCAGACGAGCTTCCGCGCGCCGCTCTCGAAGAGGATGTTCGCGCGCCCGGGCTCGGTCCCGATCACCACGCCGGTCCCGAACTTCGGGTGATCGACGAGGGCACCGACCTCGACCTTCGCCGTCGCGTCGTACTTCTTCTTCTCGCCGCTCGCGTTCGCCACCGCGCGGCTCCACTCGCTGCCGTCGTCCGGCGCTGCGGCACGGAGCGCTGCGATGGAGCCGCTCCCCTGGGTGCGCTCGTGGATCTCGCGGATGACCGTGCCGACGAGGCGCGTCAGACGCTTCCGCGCCGCGGCCGGGTCGCCGAAGCGCGCGCCGACCCGCCCGCGGATCCGCTCGAGCCGCGCCGCGGCCGGCTCCTCGAGACCGTGGAGGTCGTCCCATACGACCGCGAGCAGATCGCGCACCTCGGGATTCAGCTTCCCCCCGGCGCGCTCGAGCACCGTCCAGACGCGGTTGAGAAACGCGGAGGGCGTCCAGTCCTTCGGGTGCCCTTCGTACTCCTCGTAGGTCGCGAAGAGGAGGAACCGCGCGTCGTTCGGGTAGCGATCGGCGAGCAGGCTCCAGCCCTCGTGGGGCGCGAGCCGCGAGGCGGTGTCCCGCGACCAGATCGCGTAGACGATCATCCGGTCCGACGCGCTGGCGTCGAGCGGGCCTTCGAGACGGATGTCTTCGAACACGACGATCTCGCATCCTACACGGGGCGCGGCCCCGTTCAACGCGAGTCCGCGCGCCTCACTTCACCTGCGTCTTGCAGCCGAGGACGATCTTGACTTCGACGCTCGATCCGCCGTCGCCCGCGAGCTTCTTGCAGGCGTCGCCGTAGACCTGGAGCTGCTTGCCCCCGGGGAGGTAGTCCCAGCCGTTCGTCTTCCCGGTGTCGCGTGGGACGACGTAGCCGCCGGAAGCGCCCTTCACCTCGACGTTGAGGGAGTCGGGGTCGGGGTTCGCGCCGGCCTTCGGCTCGGGGATGCTGAACGTGCAGTCGAAGGCCTGGAGGCTGATGTCCTCGAGGACCTTCTTGATGTCGGTCGCGAAGGCGTTCGCGGTGACGGGGTAGAAGCACTCGTTCGTCGCCGCGCAGTTGGCGGCGCGGCCCGTGCCGCCGGCGGCGGCGACGGGGGAGAGGTTCTCCGCCTTGGCGGCCTGGCGCGCGGTGTCGAGGACGCCGATGACGAACGTGCGGACGAGCTCGCCGTTCTCGGTCCCGGCGCGCGCGGCCGCGACGACGTTCGCGATGTCGTCGGAGATCCCGGTCTTGTCGCAGGAGGTCGGGTTGCCGTCCGTGAGGAGGATGACGGACTTCGCCCCCGGGGCCTTCGAGGCGCGCTGGGCGTCGACCGCCGCGCGGAGGGCGGAGGCGAGGGGCGTGCCCCAGTAGAACTCGGCGTCCGAAGCGCTCACGTGGCCGCGGATCGCGTCGATCTGCGCCGGAGTGAGGAGGCCCGAGGGGACGCCGGCCTGGTAGGTCTGTCCGTCGCACCGGGCGTTCTGCGTCGGCTCGGGCCAGTTCGGCGTGCACTTCACGTCGTTCGCCGCCGCGTCGATGCGACAGTAGTTGTTCACCGGTGCGTCGCCCTGCGGGAAGAGCATGGCGCCGACGTTCGTCGTGGCAGGCAGTGCCCCGACGAGATCGAAGAGCCCCTGCTTCGTCGCCTGCCAGCGCGTCTGGCCGGAGGGCAGCTTGATGTGCATGCTCCCCGACCGGTCGACGAGGAGGAGGACGTTCGAGGGATCGCGCTTCACGGTCGCGATGCCCTCGGCGCACGCGCCGAGGATCGACTCCTCTCCCTTGTCGAACTCGGAGCCCGGCTCCGTGGGGGCCGGCGCGGGCACGGGCTCCGCGAACGCCGAAGGCGGGTTCCACGGCTCTTCCTCCGATCCGCAGGCCACGAGGAGGAGGCCGAGCATCGAGAGGGTCGGGACCAGGGTGCGGAGCGCGATGAAGCGGGTCATGGCGGTGTTGTGGGCGCCTTATACACCATGTGTGCCACTTGGCTACCTCCGACAAACCTCGGCGGAATCCTTCACCGGAGGTGGACGAGCCTCGGGTGAGGGAGCCCGATCGCATGGTCCATGGACCACCCACCCCCGGGTCGGAATGGACCCAGCGCGCGGCGTCAGGTCCCCATGATCCCGCGACGTTCCAGAGGCCGCGGCGGTGACTACCGGCCGTGGCGCGGGATCGTGGAGGCCGTCCTCGAGCGCGCGTACGTCGGGGACTGGCCGGCTCGGCTCTGGAGCGCCGTGCCCGGGGCGTGCGAGGTCCGGCGGACGGAGCTGGCGTTCGCCGTCGGCGAGCGCAGCCCGGGGATCGGTCGCATCGCGTTCGCCTCGGACCTCCATCTCGGCCCGACGACGCCGCGGCGCCTCCTCGAGGCGGCGTTCGACGCGCTCGCCGCCGCCGCGCCGGACGTCCTCCTCCTCGGCGGGGACTTCGTGTTCCTCGAGTCGACGGCGGCGAAGATGAGGGACCTCGGCGCGCTCCTCCGCCGCGTCCCGCGGGCGCGCGCGTTCGCCGTGCTCGGCAACCACGATCTCTGGTCGAGCCACGAGCGCCTCGAGAGCGCGCTCGAGGGCGAGGGCGTGCGTGTCCTCGTCAACGCGAACGTCGCGCTCGGCCCCGGGCTGTCGCTCGTCGGCGTCGATGATCCCTGGACGGGCTCTCCCGACGTCGCGCGGGCCTTCGATGGAGTGTCACCCGCCGACGCCGTCGTTCTTCTGTGTCACTCCCCCGACGCGCTTCCCGCGGCGCGCGCGGCGATCGCATCACGTGGCGCGCCAGCCCTCTACCTCTGCGGCCACACGCACGGCGGACAGATCGCGATGCCGTGGGGCCCGCTCTACGTGCCGGGTCCGGTCGGTCGCGTGCACCCGTCGGGTCTCTACGACCTCGACGACCTCCGCCTCTACGTGTCGCGCGGGGTCGGCACGACCGAGCTGCCGATCCGCACCTTCGCGGCCCCGGAGATCGTCGTCGTCGACGTCTGCTGAATCAGCGGACCTCGGCGCCCTGGGTCTGGCATCCGAGGACGAGATCGACCTTCGCGCTGCCGTCGAGCTTCACCTTGTCGCACGACGCGGAGCAGAGCTGGATCTTGGTCGGGGCCGCCTCGTTGTCGTAGCGCCAGCCCTGCGTGTTCGAGCAGTCCGCGCTGAACGGGATCGTCGACGCCGAGCCGCCTGCGCCCGTGAGCTGCACGTTGACCTTCTTGAAGTCGAGGCTCTGGCCGGCGGGCGGCGCCGGGAGGCCGTACTCGCAGCTGAGCGCGGAGCCGCGGATCTTCGCGAGTGAATCGGAGAGCTCGGCGTTGACCGTCGCGGCGTTCGTCGTCGAGACGATGAACGCCTTCGTGGAGCCCCCGGCCGCGGCGATGGTGTTCAGGCTGTCGAGTCGGTTGCCGACGCCGATGACGTAGGTGGGGATCGTCGCCTGCGACGCGGCCGCGACGTTCGCGGCGTCGCTGATGCTGTTCCCGCTGCAGTCCTGCGGGAAGCCGTCCGTCGCGAGGACGACCGCGACCTTCCCCTTGCCGGCGAGCTGCGTCTCGACGCTCTTGCCGAAGCGGAGCGCGCCTTCGAGCGCCTGGCGCGTCGGGGTCGAGCCGTTCGGGTTCAGCTGGCCGATGCGGGTGAGGAGCTGGTTCTGCGCGTCCGGGAGCGCCACGTCACGGACGAGCGGGCTCTCGTAGGTCGAGACGCTGCACGCGTTGCCGGCCGGGAAGGCGACGAGCGACACGGTGATCCCCTTCGAGTCCGGGCTCGAGAAGAACGTCGACAGCGCCGTCCTCACCTGCTGCCACTTCGACGAGGCGTTGCCGCAGTCGCGCGGGTTCACGTTCGCCGTGAACTCGCACATGCTGCCCGACTGGTCGAGGACGAGGACCATGTGGAGCGGGAGCTGCTGGGCCGTCGCCGTCGACGTCGCGCAGCGATCGAGCTCCGAGGTGGCCGCGGGGGCGTCCGAGTTCGAGATGCTCTTCTGCCCGTCCCCGTCGTCGCCGTCGTCATCCGGCGAGTTGCCGAACGTGCCGAGCGTCGGGGCAGGAGTCCCGCAGGCCACGGCCGAGACCGCGAGCGCCGCGAGGGTGACGAGGACGGAGCGGAGCGCCATGCGAGAGGGCACCGCAAGGCACGTGCCGTCGTCGTACGTTGCAGCTCTGCGCGAAATTCCCGGCGTCTACGCACGCGGCCGTGTCTCCGGACGCACTGCGCAGTGGATCGCGTCGTCCCCACCTGAGGACGCACCGAACCGGCGAGGGGACACGCGAGCCTCTTCGGAGACTAAGCTCGCTGCGTGGCCACGCGCGCGTTCACGAGATCCCGGGTGAAGCCGCGAGAGGACGAGCGGACGATCTCCGTCCCTGGTGCACGCGGTCGCATCGTCGTCGTCGCGGACACGCACTCCGCGCCTCATCCGCGCGCCCGCGAGCTGGTCGCGCGCGAGGCCCCGGTGCACATCCTCCATGCCGGCGACATCGGGGACCTCTCCGTCGTCGACGCCCTCGCCGAGATCGCCCCGACGACGGCCGTGCGCGGGAACATCGACGCGCGGACGCCGGGCCTCCCCGACGTCGTGCGCCTCCACGTGCACGACGGCGACCGCAGCCTGCTCGAGATCCTGCTCCTCCACATCGCCGTGACGGGCCCGCGGCTCAGGCCCGACGCGGTGGCCCTCGCGCGGGCGACGGGCGCATCACTCGTCGTGTGCGGTCACTCGCACGTGCCTTTCGTGGGGAGCGACCGCGGCCTCGTGACGTTCAATCCGGGGTCGATCGGTCCGCGTCGCTTTCACCTGCCCATCCTCTTCGGCGTCATCGACGTCACGCCCGAGACGATCCGGCTCGAGCACGTCGACTGCGAGACGGGCGAGCGCTGGCTGCCCCCCTGATCGTGGTGTACCGTTTCCTCTCGGTGAGCCCTTTCGTTCGACGTCTCCTGGTTGTTCCCGTCGCCACATCGGTCGCGGCGATCTCGTTCGCGGCCTGCGGCGGGGCGACGACCGCGACCCCTGACGACGGCGCCTCGGGCAGCTCCAGCGGCTCGAGCAGCAGCTCCGGCAGCGCGTCGTCCTCCGGGGGAGCCTCGTCGAGCGCGAGCTCGTCGAGCGGGTCGAGCGGATCCCCCGACGGGGGCGTCGAGGCCGGCGTCGACCCGGCGATCCTCGCGACCGCGTCGTGCTCGGCGCCCGTTCCCGCCGGTGCGGAGACGGCGGCTCCGCTCCCGACCTACGCCGGCACGTGCCCGACGCTCGAGCCCGGCGGGACGTTCACGACCATCACGTCGTCGGGCGCGGCGCGCCGGTTTTTCGTCTACAAGCCCGAGACGATCGCGCCCGGCGAGAAGCTCCCCGTCGTCTTCCTCTGGCACTGGCTCGGCGGTGACCCGGAGGACATGGCGAGGGTGATCGACGCCCAGAACGTCGCGAACACGCGCCGCGTCCTCGCGGTCATCCCTGCGCCGAAGGGAGACGCCGCGTTCCGCTGGCCCTTCGAGACGACGCAGACGCAGGCGCGCATCGACGAGGAGCTACGGTTCTTCGACGACATGCTCGCGTGCGTGAACGCCTCCGTCCCGGTGAACAAGGAGTGCGTCGCGTCGATGGGCGTCAGCGCCGGCGCGCTCTGGACCGCGCAGCTGGCGAGCGGTCGTAGCACGCGCATCTCGAGCTTCGTCTCGCTCTCGGGCGGCACGGGCGGCGTCATCAAGAACTGGACGCCGGGGGTCCACGCCATGCCCGGCCTCGTGCTCTGGGGAGGGGCGGGCGACGTCTTCCCGGAGCAGCTCCCGATCATGAACTTCGAGAAGGCCTCGAAGAACCTCGAGGGCGCGCTCGTCGCGGGCGGTCACTTCTTCGTGGAGTGCATCCACAACTGCGGTCACGCGGTGCCGCCGTTCGATCCCCCGCCGGCCGGGACGCCGGCGTTCGACATCGTCTGGCGCTTCGTCCTCGATCACCCGTTCTGGCTCGGCGGAGGACAGAGCCCGATGGCAGGGAAGCCTCTTCCGTCGCCCACGTTCCCTTCGTGGTGCTCGATCGGACAGGGCACCGCAGTGCCGCGCGCGGCGAACGCCGCGTGTGACTGAGCCGCGGAGGCCTTCCATGACCTCGATCCAGCCTGTACCCTGACGCGCTGTGTCGGATCGGGAGGGGGGGCCGAAGGCGGGGAGGGACGGCGGGGCACCTCCGGGTGAGCCGACGTCGTTCGACGTCTCGCTCGACTCCCTCGCCGGAGGCGACACGATCGTCGACCCGGCGTCGGTAGCCCTCGGCAGCGACCCCGACGTCATGGCGGAGAGCGATCGCGGGAGCGAGCGCGAGCTCCCCGCCGCGCGCTCCGCGAGGCCGCACGCCTCGGACGGCCCCCTCGGGGTCGGGGACATCGTCGCGGCGAAATATGCCGTCGAGCGCGTGCTCGGCCGGGGAGGCATGGGGCAGATCCTCGCCGCCAAGCACATGGAGCTCGGGACGATGGTCGCCGTGAAGATCGTCCTCCCCGAGGCGCTCGGCTCCGAGGCGACCGTCGGCCGCTTCAAGCGCGAGGCGCTCGCGATGGCGAGCCTCCGCAGCGAGCACGCCGTCCGCATCATCGACGTCGGCGACCTCGAGGGCATGCCCTACCTCATCATGGAATACCTCGAGGGAAACGATCTCGCCGCGGAGCTCCGGCGGCGCGGGCCGCTGCCCGTGAAGGAGGCGGTGAAGTACGTCCTCGAGGCGATCGACGTCCTCGCCGAGGCGCACGACATCGGCATCGTCCACCGGGACCTGAAGCCGGGGAACCTCTTCCTCGCGTGGCGTCCCTCGGGGGCGCGCTCGATCCGCGTCCTCGACTTCGGCATCGCGAAGCCGATGGTGGGGGCGGCGCTCGCGAACGACGCAGCGCCGCGCTACGGCTCGAACGACAGCGTGGAGCTCGCCCCGCCGGCTCGCTCGCGCGCGCCCGGGAAGCTGACGATGGCAGGCATGACCCTCGGGACGCCGAACTTCATGGCGCCGGAGCAGGTCTCGAGCGGCCAGATCGGGCCGCACACGGACGTGTGGGGGATCGGCGCGACGCTCTACACCCTGCTCACGGGGGCGCTGCCCTTCACGGGCCCGAGCCTCTCGCTCATCTGCGGCGCGGTCTGCACGCTTCCGCCGATCCCGCCGCGCGACCACCGACCGGACATCCCGCAGGCGCTCGAAGCGGTCATCCTGCGGTGCCTCAACAAGTCGGCGATGAAGCGCTTCGCCTCCATCCGTGAGCTCGCCGCCGCGCTCGAGCACGCGACGAACGTGCGCGCGCCCTCGACGACGATGGGCTTGCGCGCGCCGCGCCCACGCCCGGAGGAGGACGACGAGGAGGACGAACGGGAGGACGAGCCCGAAGAGCGCGACGACGAGGACCGCGAGGACGCCGAACAGAGCGCGCAGCACGCGGCCCTCCTCCGTCGCGCGTCGTTGCCGGACGCGCCTGTGCCCGCGGCGATCGCCACGTCACGCACGCGGCGAACGGAGGCCGCGACGGTGAACGTGCGCGCCGCGCTCGCGGAGCGGAAGGGCGCGCGCTGGGGCCTCGCCCTCGTCGGGCTCGCGCTCCTCCTCCTCGCCGCCTTCGTCGCGCTTCGCGGAACCTAGCGCGTCAGGACGCGGTACGCGCTCCAGTCCGCGCGCGGCATCTCGACGCGGACGACGCGGAGGGCGTCGCGGGCGCGCGCCGAGAGAGAGGTGACGCCCGCGTCCGTCTGATGAGTGTAGAGTGCACGGGCGAGCGCGAGCGCCATGTCGTCGGCGACGGGCCTCACGGGCGCGAGCACCGCGTCCGCGCCAGCGACGACGAAGGCCTGCGCGAGACCTAGACCTTCCGAGGCTCCTCCGCTCCGTGCAGCCTCACACGCGGAGAGCACCACGGTGCGCGGCGCGCCCGGCAGGGCGAGGAGGTCGCCGACGGTGAGGCGCGCACCGCCTTCCAGAGGAAGCGCGCTCGCGAGCACCTCCTGGTCGTCGTACACCGCGTGGCCTGCGTAGTGGAGGGTCCCGACGCCGGGCAGGGCGGAGGCGACCGCCGCAGAGGTGACGTCTTTGCCGAGCAGGGTCGTGACGCGTCTCCCCGTGCCCCGGAGCGAGGAGGCGACGAGCTCGGCTTCGCGACGCGCCATCGGAAGGTCTTTCGTCGGATCTCCGACGACGAGCGCCGTGTCCTCGGATCGCGCGGCGGGGCGCGCGGCGCCGAGTCCGAGCGAATACTCCACGGGGACGAGGTCGCCGAGCGGAGCGCCCTCCGCCGTCGCGAGCGCCTGGACGTCGATGTCGCGGGACGCTCCGTACGCGAGCACGCGGAGCCGGGTGGCGCGGAGGCCGCCGCGCGCGGCGATCGCGGCGACGATGGCGCTCTTCGTCGCCGACGTGTCGAGCGCGCCGAGGGGATGGGCCGTCACCCGCGATCCATCGGCGACGAGGGCGAGCCACGCGTCCGGCGTCGGGAAGAGGAGGAGCTCGAGCTCGCCTGCCGCCGGTCGCGGAGGCGCCTCCGTGCGGACGACCGTCCCTTCGAGCGCCGCGATGGCGCGCTCGAGGGCCTCGCGCGCCTGCTCCTCCTTCGCCTTGCGCGAGGCCTCGACGCGCAGGAGGTCCGAGGCCGGGAGCGACCAGTCCCGCGTCGCCTCCGCGTCGAGCGCTCGGCGCGCCGCGCGGTAGTCCGTGACCGACCGCTCCCATGACGCTCGCTCGTCGGGTGCGAGGCGCGCGATCCGGAGCGCGCGATCGATCCAGAGGAGCACCCGCGCGCGCGACCGACGCGCCACGTTCGCGGCCTCCTCCGTGCGCCCTCGGCGCACGAGGACCTCGACGTGTCGCTTCGCGCCCCGATCGCGCGCCCCGAGGAACGTCTCGCGTCCGCCTCCGAGGGGGACGAGGAGGCTCGCGCGATCGAGGAGCGCCTCGGCGCGCTCGAGCGCGAGCACCACGTCAGCGTCGCGAGCGAGCGCCGCGAGCGCCTCCGCGCGCCCCACGTGGGCGCTCCACTCGGCCGTCGTGAGGAGGAGATCCTTCGCGACCGCGATCGCCTCGTCGAAGCGAGCGAGCGCGTCGCGTGGTCGCTTCTCGGCGAGCGCGATGCGGCCGTCGAGGTCGAGCCAGGCGAGGCGCTCGGTCCCGCGTGGCTCCCTCACGCGCGCTCGCGCTTCGGCGAGCCGAGCACTCGCGGCGCCCGGAGCGCCGCCTTCGAGATCGAGCGCCGCGAGGTTCGCGAGCGCGCCGCTCGCCACGAACGGATCGCTGCACGTGACGCCCGTGGCGCCCTCGAGGTATCCGCGCGCGGCGGCGCGCCCGCTCGCGCGTCCCTCGTCGCCCTCGAGCAGCACCCAGCCGAGGTTGTTGAGCGTCTCGGCCCGTTCACATCCGCGGACCTCGGGATCGCGTTCGAGGGCGCGGAGCAGCTCGCGCCCTTCGCTCCCGCGACCGAGGGCGACGAGCTCGAGCGCCAAGGCCGCGCGGGCGTTGCGCGCGAGCTTCGCCAGGCCGAGCCTCGTCGCCCGACGCTCTGCCTCGCGGAGGAGCATCGAGGCTGCGCGACGGTCACCGACCTCTGCCGCGAGGATCCCCCGGTAGTAGGGCTCTCGTGCGGCGCCGTCGGGGTACCCGCCGAGATCCGCCTTCGCGGCGTCGAGGACGGCGCGCGCCTCGGCGTAGCGATGGCTTCGCTGGTGCAGGGCGAACGCGAGCGCGAAGGAGTCGTCCGCCGCGTCGCTCGTGCGGCCGCGGGCGCGATGGGCGTCGATCGCCCTCCGGAAGAGCGGAAAGGAAGCCTCGACGCTGCCCTCCGCGAGCGCGACGCGGGCGAGGAGGCTCGTCGCGCGCGGATCGTCCTCGTGTCCTCCGAGCGCGGCGCGCGCACCCGCGAGATCTCCCTTCGCGCGAGCGAGTCGCGCGGTCTCGAGCCAGGGCAGCGGCGTCACGTCGGCGACCGCGACCGACCACTCGCCCGCGCCCGCCCGGACGACGAGACGCGAGACGCCCTTCGGCACGTCGAACGCGCTCCCCGCGTCGGCGAGGCTCGTGGCTCCGGACGGACCTTCGACGACGACCGACGGAGGCGGAGCGCCGTCGGGGAGGATGACGCGCACGGCGCGCGCCTCGCCGAGCTCGCACGTCACCCGACCTCCCTCCCCGCGGAGCACCGCCGCGCATCCCGAGAGCTCGACGGCGAGCGGCGTCGGCTCCTCGCGGGGAAGCTGACGGCGGCAGCCCGCGACGAGACACGTCGCCGCGAGGATCGAAATCGTCAGGCGGCGTGTCAGAAGCGCCGGGGAGGCCGCGTAGACCACGATGCCCGCTCATACCACCCGTCTCGGGCCTTCGCGCCCGCCCTTTTCCCAGTTGCCCGAGACGCTTCCGGTGCTACCCCGAGACCGCCGCCGATGTCCCTGCTCTCTCGCTCGCGGATCGCCCTCGCCCTCGCCGTCGCCGGCTTCGTCGCTGGCTGCAGCGCCGACGTGCGGGACGAGGGAGGGCCCGCCGTCGCGGGGAACGACGACGGAGGCGGCTCGGAGGTCGAGGTCGCGGCGACCGAGGACGAAGTGCGTGCGTCATGCACGCAACCCAAGATGTACTTCGTCGCGGTCGCCGAGGGGACCTGCGCACCCGTCCCGGGCAAGGGAGGGCGCTGGGTCCCGGAAGATCTCTTCGCCGACGCCCCCGCCGAGGTGAAGCGCTTCGCCTGCGCCTATCGGTGGCGCGCCGGCCCCAGCCGCACGCCCGACCGCGCCGCCCTCGAGGCCGCGCTCGGCAGCGACGCCGGGCTGGCCCCCGTCTGCGGCGTCGACGCGACGCTCGTGCCGGTCCGCTCGGAGGTGACCGAGACGGACTTCACGCCAGGCACCATGGCCGGCTCCGTCGGCTGCGACGTCTGCGGCTTCGTCTGGGGGGACAAGCTCTTCACCGTCCTCCCGCCCGAGACGGTCCTGCTCAGGACCGTCGAGGTCAGGACCGTGAACGCTGGCCTCAAGGCGTACCAGATCAACGAGACCCGGGCGCGCGCGGTGGTGACCGATCTGCCGCCGGTGGCCGGCGGCTACCTCCCGGGACGCGTGCCGGTCTACTGATCGGCGCGGGGGGCGTGTAGCCTCGTGCCCTTGGACGAGCGCGCGCTCCTCGATCGAGCCCTCGGCGGCGACGTCACGGCCGTGCGCCGTCTCGTCGCGATGCTGACGCCGATCGTGCAGGCCCGCGTCGTGCGCACGCTCGTCCGTCGCCGCGGCGCGACGGGCCGGGACGTGCGCCAGGAGGTCCCCGACCTCGCGCAGGAGGTCTTCGCCGCGCTCTTCGCGGAGGATGCTCGCGTCCTCCGTGCGTGGGACGCCGCTCGCGGGCTCTCGCTCGCGAGCTTCTGCGGGCTCGTCGCCGAGCGCGAGGCCGCGTCGATCCTGCGGAGCGGCCGGCGGAGCCCGTGGACGGAGAGCGCGACGGAGCTCGACACCCTCGAGAAGGAGCTCGCGCACGTCGCGCCGGCCGAAGCGTTCGTCGCGTCGCGCGAGCAGCTCGAGCTCGTCGTCGACCGCCTCCGTGAGGCCCTCTCGCCGCGAGGCCTCGAGCTCTTTCATCGCCTGGTGGTGGAGGAGGAGGACGTCGCCTCCGTGTGTGCGTCGACGAAGATGAGCGCGGACGCGGTCTACGCATGGAAGAGCCGCATCGGGAAGCTCGTGAGGAAGCTCGCGACCGAGATCGCGTCGAGCGAGCCGCGGATCGTGTCAGATCCCGGCGTGCCGCGGCGTAGAGCTGACGAGGAGAAGGCGCGATGACGAAGGACGACGAGGCGCTCGGTCACCTGCGCGATCACGTGCGCGCCGAGCGCGCACACGACGCTGCCCTCGAGCGCCTCGCCCGAGGCGGAGCCGACGCCGGCGACGTGCCCGAGACGATGGCGGCGGCGAGCGCGCCGCTCGGCGCGTCGTTCGAGGACGCGATCGTCGCGAAGCTCACGTCGGCGAAGGCGGCGCCACCGAAGACCGCGCCCCTGCTCTTCCTCCGGCGGCTCGGCCCCTACGTCGGCCCCGTCGCGCTCGCCGCGGCCGTGCTCCTCTACGTGTCCACCCGCGGCGCGGGGACCGGCGACGACGGGCCGGTGCTCCCGGACTACGCCGCGTCGGTGCGAGGCGATCAGACCCTCCGCGCTGCGGCCGCCCAGGCGGACAGCCGCCTCCGCGTCACGAGCGACGCGTCGAGCTTCGAGATCGTCGTTCGCCCCGCGACGGCGCCGTCGTCGCGCGTGGCCGCCTGGGTCTTCACACGCGACGGGGACGAGGAGCCCGCGCCGCTCCAGGCCGACGTCGACGTCTCGCCCGAGGGCGCCGTGCGCATCCGCGGGACGGGCGCGTCGCTCGGCAGCGCTCGCGAGCTCCGCGTCGTCGTCGCACCGGCCGGTCGCACCAAGTTCGACGACGCGGCGGCGCGCGCACGGACGGGGACGACCGACGAGCACGTGCGGGTGCTCGTCGTGCCGGTCGACCGCGAAGGGCGCTGACCGCCCCCACGTCAGCGCAGGCGGACGACGACGTCGTCGTGACGGATCTGGCGCGCGACCGATACGACGTCGTCGTCTTGTCCGCCCACCCCGAGCGCGATGACCACGTCACGGCGGGGCGGCAGGGCCGTCGGCACCTTGTTGACGGCGACGGCCCCGTCGACGGTGAGCGTCAGGCGGGGCGGCGACATCGCGAGCTCGAAGCGGAGGCGCGACCACGCGCCCGCCTTCGGGATCGTCTGGAGCCCGGTCACCGTTCCCGACCTGCCCCCGTCCGGAGCCTCGTACACCTCGAGGAGCGTCGCACGCGCGCTGCCCGTCTCGTCCTGCCCAACCGAGAGGACGAACGACGCGTCGGCGGCTCCGCTGTTCGCGTTGCCGACGAGGACGTTCACGACGTTCACGGTTTGCGCCGCGTACGTCGGGACGAAGAGCGCGACGTCGACCTCGAGCGCCGTGACGAGCTGGCGGGCTTCGCCGAAGTCGTGCACGAGGAACGCGAGGTTCTCGCCCGCGTCGCTGGGGTCGATCGCGGCAAGCAGCGAGCCGGGGCCCGACGCTGCGGTCTCGGTGCTGCGCACGAGCGACCCGTTCGGCGTCGTGACGGCGCTCGTGAAGCCGAAGGGCACATCCGCGTCGGTCGCCGGCTCGTCGAAGTCCGCGCAGAAATCGGCCGTGATGAACCGGCAACCCGTGGGCGCATCGGAGGCCGCGTCGCTCGCGCCCCCGCCCGCGTCGCGGAGAGCGGCGCCGTCCAGAGGCGCCTCCGGAGGCGCTGCGTCCGCGCGCTCCTCGCTCCCGCTGAGGCCGTCGAGATCCGAGAACAGAGCGCACGCGGACGCCGCGCACGCCAAAGCCACTGTGGCAGCCCAAGCCACGACTCGCGCGCGCTTCCCCATCCTCGACCAGGCTACCGCCCGGCGCCCGCGCACACCACCCGTGCGGTGTAGACTCGCGCGCGAGATGATCTCGCGCCGGCGCTCCTCGATGCTCTTCGCCCTGGCCACTTCGGCCACGCTCGTCCTCCCGGCGCTCGCCCACGCGGCGGAGGCGCCCCCTGCGGCGCCGCCTCGGGAGAGCAGGCCGAACGCCGTGCAGCTCGATCTCGGGCTCGCCGTGGTCGGCCTCGCGTACGAGCGCGTCCTGTCTCCACGTGTCGCGCTCCAGCTCGAGGCGCAGGTGTTCGGTACGTGGTTCGGGCCGGCCTTCGACCTCCCGAACCTGCGCGGCCTCGGTGGGCAGCTCCGGCCTTCGTTCTTCCTCACCGAGGACGCGCCGCGCGGCGTCTACGTCGCGCCGTTCCTCCGCATCGATCGGGTGACCGCCACGAAGGACGACCTCTCCGGCAGCGCAGTCGGCTTCTCGTCCGGCGTCTTCGGCGGCTACTCCTGGCTCTTCGCCGAGCGCGTGAACCTCAGGCTCGGCGCGGGCGTCCAGTACATGGCGTACGACGTCCCCGTCGGGCTCGAGCGCGTCCGCTTCCGCACCCTCTTCCCCGCGCTGGATCTCGTCGTCGGCTGGGTCTTCTAGGCCCACGTCCCACGTGTCCTTCCGCGGAGCACGATCGCGTGCTACGGCCTCGGCCGTGCAGCACCGGGCAGCGATCATCCTCGCCATCACGCTCGTCGGCGGCGCGGGAGGGGCCTGCTCGCCTGCCGCCACGCCGTCGAGCGAAGCCGGCGTGGCGGACGCCGGTGCGGTCGTGCGTGGGGACGAGGGGCCGCCCGACGCGCCCCGCGACGCGGGGAAGGGGACGGACCCCGACCGCCTCCCGGCGTCCGACTACTGCGAGACCCTCGCGCCGTCGTTCTGTGCGTTCTACATGCGTTGCGGGCGGATGGTCGCGAAGGACGAGGCGGACTGCCGCGCCGTCTTCCTCGAGTCTTGCAACGCGCGCTACGAGCCGCGGTACGTCGACCTCGAGGCGGCGGGGCTCCTCGGCCTCTCGCGCGCCGGCGTCGACGCGTGCACGGCGCACCTCGGGGCGGTGACGTGCGAAGAGCAAGCGAGCGATCTCGACGGGCCGTGCGGGCGGATGTGGCGCGGGACCTCCGCGAAGGGCGAAGGGTGCGGGATCGACGTCGAGAGCTTCGTCTGCGGAGCAGGGACGACGTGCATCCTCGGCCTCGACTTCTGCGGGACCTGCGAGACGTCGGCGCCGCGCGGAGGCGCGTGCGAGGCGGGCGTCGTGAGGTGCGCGTCCGAGGACGCGTGCATCGCGGGCAGCTGCGTCGCCCGCGCGCTCTCCGGCGAAGCGTGCGGCGACGCGAAGCCTTGCATCACGGGCTCCACGTGCACGGACGGGACGTGCATGGCGCCCGCGATCGTCGGTGAAGGCGAGCCCTGCGACGCCCGGCGCCGCTGCGCCTACCGCTCCTACTGCGAGGGTGGGCAGTGCGTCCGCGCCGCCCTCCTCGGCGAGCCGTGCGCGACGAGCCGCGCGTGCACGTCGGGCCGCTGCGAAGGAGGCACGTGCGTGGCGCTCCGCGACGACGGCGCGACGTGCGCGTCGCCCGCGGAGTGCTCCTCGGGTCAGTGCGTCGCCAAGGTGTGCACGCCGCTACCGTCGGCCTGCATCACGCGCTGAGCGGTGGCGTCGGGGCCCGGGTCGGTGAGCTCACGGTCGCTCTCGCGCGGCGCCGGCGAGTCGTCGGCTCGATGACCGCGACCGCGAACCGCCGACGCGTCAGGGGAACGAAACCTCGTCGACGGTTCGGACCGTCGGCGCGTCGACGTCGTAGCGTGTGACGCGGTATTTGCCGTCGAGAACGTCGATCCCGAGCGGCGCGGAGAGCTGACGACCGTAGGGGACATACCGGCCGTCCTTCCACATCTCGACGTGGACACGCGTGGAGACGTCGCTCGTGCCGCCGTCCTTCGTGACCGAGAGCGGGTCGATCTCGAGGCGGTGGAGGACGATCGTCGTGGGCGCCGCCTCGCGCGCGACGAACGTCGCCTTGGCGCCCCAGGCGTTCTTCAAGACGAGCGTCGCGCCGGGGCGAACCGAGCGCGTGCCGAACGCCTTCACCGTCTCGAAGGCAAGGCCGTAGACATCCTCGACGTGGAAATCCGGGGCCGCGTACGTGGGCGTCGGGTAGGCGGGGTCGGTCGGCTCGAGCTGGATGGTGGCCGTGGCGACGGGCACTTCGACCTTCACGAGCTGGCCTGGAGCCGCCGCGATCTCCTTCGTACCGTCGACGGTCCGCAGGGTGAGCGGCTTGTCCGAAGGTACGAGGATCGAGCGTCCGAAGACGAGCGGGTCGACGTTGTCGAGCCTGCGGCCGCTGTCGGCGACGACCGCCCTGTCCCCGTAGTAGAGACCGGAGAGGTTGGTGCCGAGACCGTCCCAGGTGATCGTTCCCTTGCGCACGAAGAGGACGCCGACGGGCGCGGGCAGGACCACTCTCTGCCCGGCGGCGAGCGAGAGGTTCGGGAACGTGAAGTCGCTCGGCGCGTCGTTGAACCCGTACGACGCGATCTTCACCGGGTAGGTCCCGGGCGCGAGATCGATCTTGGTGCCCGGAAGCATGGGCTTGCCGTTCACGTATTGCCGAGTCTCGAACCGAGCCTGCCCGTACCAGGGGAGGGCCGCCGTCTCGACGGTCGCGTACGCCGTGTTCGCGCCGCCGATCTTCTTCTTCACGTCCTCTTCCGCCGCGTCGGTCTCATCGTCCGCGGCCGAGGCGCAGCCTGAGAGCGCGCACGCCGTGGAGGCGAGCGCGGCCATCACGAGGAGGAAGCGGAGGCGGTAGACTGGCATGGTGATTCCCGGCTGGAGTTGCGCACGTTGCGTTGCGCCCGCAGATACGCCCTGCGGACTCCAGTCCTTCCCTTCACCGGCGAGGGCTCGGGACGACCCCTGGGATTGTTCGGCGGAGGAGGAGAGATTCGAACTCCCGGTAGCTTTCACTACGGCGGTTTTCAAAGGCGCCGCTCCATTTCGGCACGCGCGGCGCCCGTGTGTCATCGCGCGGACTTGGAGCTAAGAAAAACCGCCGCTCGCGGGGCGTGCCGAGACGGTGCCGAGATCGGTGGCGACACGCGGTCCGATCAGCACCGCCGTCGGCGTTCGCTTGGACGGGGAGCCTTCCCGCCCTGTCTGAGGTCATCGGCCTTCACGCAAAGGAAGTGCTCGACCTGGTGGGCTCCGAGCGCGCGGAGTGAAACGGGGAACTCGTCGAGTGGCACGACCCGCCTCCCTTTGGTCGACATGACCAGCGCATGCGCGCCATGCCTTGTGCCCGCGTGGAGGTAGACGTGGTTCGGCAGCAGCCCGCGGTGGTAGCCGATGCGCAGGGCGGTGTCGAAGATCGTCAGGTCACCGGTTCGTCGGACTCGAGCACGTGAGACGACGGCGTGAAGTTCGTCGAACGAGCGGGCACCATGAAGGGCAGCGACCTTCGACGCCAGGGCTTGTGCGAACTCGGTCAGAACGGCACGCCCCACCCGCCGTTGGTGCGCGTCGAGCGTCCCCGTCCTCGTGACGGCCATTGCTGCGCGATCAACAACGGCCGCGAATGGGATACGGAGTCCTCTCCAGTACCGTCGCTCCTTCTCGCGCTCCTGGCGAGACGTCGCGAACTCTTGCAGTAGTCTCTCCAGCTTCATCGAGGGTACCGAGACTACCAAACACGCCGCCCGCCGTGAGCTGACGCAGCAGCTCACAGATGCGGGCAGCTTTCGGACCAGCAACGCGCGGGCACTCCAGCAAGGTGGCCCTGCGTTTGCCGTTGGATGGCACCGCCGTACACTACCCTGGCCATGCGCGTCTTCGTCGACGAGAGCGGCTCGTTCTCCTGGCAGAAGCCCGGCTGGTCGATCGTCGCTGCGGTCGGAATCTGCGAGCTCGACGGGACCTTCGACGCGATGCTCGCGCGCTTTCGCGCGTTCGAAGGCGCACTCCCGCGGGAGCGCCGGTCCGAGAGTGGGGAGATCAAAGGGTCGGCACTGTCCGACCAGGAGCTCGCCGCGTTCGTGTGGGAGGTCCTGCCTCGCGACAGGGAGCAAACCCATGTCTCCTTGGTCGGCTTCGACTCTCGCAGGTCGCCGCGCGACGTAGTCGCTCGGTTTCGCGAACTGCTCGCTAAGGGCGGCGCCCGGGAGCGGCATCGCTACGCCTCCCAGCAGAATCAACGCATGGTCCAGGTTGTCGACGAGGTGGCTGCCTGGGTGCGTCGCAGGAGCGAGGAGGACATCGGATGGCTCCTCGCCACGCAGATTGCGATCGCCGATGCCCTGTCCCATTCCGTGATAGCGCTCCTCGACGACAAGCACAACGACGGACGAGAGCTCGCCGAGCTGTCCTACGTGCTCGACCGCTCCTCGCGAATCCGCGGCGACAGAAAAGAGTACCTATGGCGCCAGATACTCAACTCCGCGCTCTGCGCCCGGTCTGCGCACGAGCCGTTTCCGCACATCGCGCAGTGGCCGACAAACCACGCGTTCATGGCGAAGTACGGCTACGCCGACGGGCTCGACCTGCGCGCGCTGTGGAGAAACATCACGTTCGGCGACTCGCAACAGACGCCTGGGATTCGGATTGCCGATCTGGTCGCCCAGATCGCGGTCCGACACTTTGCTCGGGACGAAGCTGTTTCGGCATGGAAGCGCATCCGGCCGCTTGTGATGGGGCCCGACGGAAGTGAGCTACACTCCGTTGCACCCGCGGTGGCCGCCGCCTCCTAGGACGCCGAGCATCACTGAGCCGGCAGCGCCGACACGAGCGGCTCGTACGCCGCCCAGACGGCGCGGAGCGCTTCGAGGAGGGCGTCGCGGTAGCCATCCATCGAGCCTGGAAAATCCGCTGCCGGTGGCACGTACGCATATCCGACCCACCAGGGCGACGTGGCGTCCTTGCGCGCGGTCCGGATCCGCCGAGCAGCGTCTGACCCCCGAAGCGCACCGCCGACCGCATGTGCCTTGGGCGCCCTGAGCCCGACGTAGGGAGTAGCCCCGCCGCGCATGGTCGTTCTGCCGCGTAGCCATTCGAGCGAGACGCACGCGGGAGGATCGTCGACTTCACCGAAGCCCCACGCCGACCGCGTGAGTCGGTACGACGGGTACGGCTGCTCGGCGCCAATCAACGCACGGGCGCGAACGTCGGCTCCGAGCCCGCGCGCGAGCTCCTCGACGTCTGGGCCGATCTGAGCCATCCACTCATCGATGGCAGCGGCGGCCTCCGTGCGGAGCGCCGCCCACTGCTCGATCTGCTCGCGATGGCGGAAGTAGAAACGGACGCGTTCGTCGTCGAGGCTCATCGGAACTCCCTCTGAAGAGTGCGCTGGTAGTCCAAGGCGGCGTGACGCCCCCACGGGGCGTCCTCCACACTCGTCTCGGTGAGCGCCTCTTCGAGGGCGCTGCGGATGTCGGCGTAGCCGACCGCCGCGAAAGCGTCCGCGGCTTCGCCGCTCGCGGTGTGCGGCGCGCGACCTGTCGGCGTGAGGAAGATGAAGCGAGCGCCTACGTCCTCGATGAAGCGTTCGTAGAGGACGTCGCACTGCCGTGGGCTCTCCTCCGCGTCGACCTTGTTCTCGATGACGATCGTGGCGTTGCTGGTCGTGACGATGATGTCGGCACGACACTCGCCCCGCGCCACCTCGCACGTCGTCCGCGCGCCTGCGAGATCGCTGAAGTGATCGCGCGGGAACGCACGACGCAGCAGCCCCACGAGAAACCGCGTTCCGAGGCCATGCCTCGCGCACGGGTCCAGAAGCCACGCGATCATCGAAGAGTGTCTCACCTCGGCGCGCTGGATCCCGAGGATGCCGAACAGATCGTCGCGCCCGTGCACCCACGCGCCACGCGCGCGGAGCCCCTGCTCTTCGCGCGCGATCGACTCCAGGGCGCTGGCCCAGTCCGCGAGGTTGGGGGAGCCCGCGGCAGAGATCGAGCGCCACTCGTCTAGAAGGCGCTCAAAGTCACTCTCGCTCGCAGCGCTCTCCCTCATAGGTACCGCTCGCGGAATACATGAGCGACGTCGTCGCCGAGGACCTTGGGCGTCGTCATGTCCTCCAGCGTTCGAGCCTCAAACGTCGAGCGAACACGGAGGAGCGATGCATACCGTGCCGCCACTGTCACAAAGCTCGGGTTCGACGCCGGGGAGGCGAGCACGAACTTGCCCCACGTCCACCGTTTCGTCCCGTGTTGCAGCATCGCGAGCACGAGCAAGTGGTCGAGCCAGATCTGCTGCAGCTCCGTCCCGAGGATCGCGTCACGCCAACCGTCGGCGAAGGCCCCCGAGCGCTCGGTCACCTCTGTGTAGCGCGCGAGAGCGGACGGCTTCGGCGGCGCTTCTCTCAGCGCGTGCTCATGGTACTTCGTCTCGATTCCGATGATCCCGCGCGAGCCGTCGATACCCTCGATCTCGATGGCGGCATCGAAGGCGCTCTGGTTGCCGAGGAAGGCGGGGTCACGCCGGCCTGGCGAGTGCTCGAAGCGGACGTCAACGGCGCCTGCCGGCGCCTCCGGCCAAAGCTCGGTCACGGCGCGCCGTGCAGCGAGGCCATCACCAGCCAGGTCGCCGAACAGGTTGAAGCACAGCGGCATCGAGGAGAGGAGATCCGCCCATAGCCGGTCTTCGTTCAGCGTCTGATATGGCTCGGGCGTGTGAAGTCGGCCTCGAACGGCGGCCAGCGCGCCAGGTGTCACGAAGTTGGCGCCGCTCTCACGTGCGAACGCGAGCTCGAGGCGGCTTCCCACAGGCGTGGCAGCGGGCCCGCCTCGGTAGGGGTGGGCGCCCATCGGAAGCCCACGCCGCTCGCGCCATCTGGCCTGCCGCCACCGCGCTCGTCGCTTCCACACGGTAGTGGCTGCATCACGCGGGACGCGGTCGACATCGAACCAGCATTGCGCCTGCCTGGCGGCATCCTCGCTGTAGCAGGCATCGGAGGGCACGATCATCGCGTAGCCATCGTTCGGTGTTCTGCCTCGGTGCGCAACCCCCCGCCGGTCTCTTCCGTGCTCGCCCATGAGGGCCCGCCGTCGAGGCCCGCGTCGACGTCCCGACACGCCTGATACTTCTCCTCGGTGCGCCGATGGCCTCGGCGAGGCGAGGGCGCACGAGTTTGTGGATGACATCGGCGTCGGTGCCCTCGAGGCCGAAGGCGAGCCTCCCGAGATCGGGATCGGGGGACGGTCTCGGTGTCGAACGCGACCACCGGGCGATCAAAACATCCAGCGCATCCTGACGTGCCCGATGCCTCCAACCGATAGGCCGGATAGGCGTGACTGTCTCCCTGTTCAGGTGGGGGGCTAAGCAAAGAGGGCGGCGTCGGGAGACGCCGCCTTCTTTCAACGCGGTAGGAACTCGTGCCCCGCGGACTCCGTTTCGAAGACCCTGATGTAGCGCTCGGTCACTCCGATCGAGGAGTGCCCCAGCCCGACGCTGACCTGCTTCAAGGTCGCTCCGTTGGCGTGCATCGCGCTCGCCCAGGCGCGCCGGAGATCGTGGATCGAGAACTTCGGCAGCTTGAGCTTCTCTCTCACGATCCGGACCGCGTCCCAGGTCGCCTTGTCGTCGAGGCGGATGTTGTCGCGCTCGCCGATGAACTCCAGGGCGGCGTCGCACGTCGCGCGCGACACCGGGATCGTCCGGAACCGATAGGACTTCGGTTGCCATCCGTCCTTCGGGGTCACGGTGATGTAGCCGCGCTTCTCGTCGATGGGCTCCACGTCGCCGACGTCGAGGTGTGAGCACCGTGCAGATGATCGCCATCAACAAGATCCGCGTGCTCAACCCGCGGGCGAGGAACCATGCGAATTTCGCGGAGATCGTGACGAACGTCTCGAAGGTCGGCCTCAAGAAGCCCATCACTGTGTGCCCACGGGCCGGCTCCGGCGGCGAGTACGACCTGGTCTGCGGCCAGGGGCGTCTCGAAGCGCTCGCAAGGCTGGGGCAGACTCACGTGCCTGCCCTCGTCGTCGAGGCGACGCCGGAGGACCGGTACATCATGAGCCTCGTCGAGAACATCGCGCGCCGGCACCCGGACAGCCTCGATCTGGTCCGCAGCATCGCGGCGCTCGAGGAACGCGGCTACAACCCGGCCCAGATCGCTGACAAGGTCGGCGTGACCGAGAAGTACGTCCGGGGTCTCCTGCGCCTCCATGCGAAGGGAGAGGAGGTCCTGCTCGCGGCAGTGGAGCGCGGTGAGCTCCTCTCTCGAGGGTTGAAATCCGGGCTGCGACGCGCCCTGTCGCAGCATATGCCCGATTTGTCCCCCGCGGGGGTGGACTCCATGCCTCAGGTCCATTGAGACTGTACGGCCCGTGTTCGACGTTCCCGATCTCGACCCACCGCAACGCGACGCCGCGGCGTATCTCGCCGCAGCCCTCTACGCCCTCGCCCGCGAGGAGCACGCCGGGCGGCGACCGAAGCGGCTCATCGAGCCGAACCACGCGACCTGGCAACGTTTTCGCGGTCGGCTCGGCCCGCTCGACTTCGCCGAGCTCGTTCTCGAGGACGCCGCGGTAAACCAGCCGGAGCCCTTCGCCCTGGAACGCGTGCTCGGGAGCAGAGAGGCCCTTCGCGCCTTGCCCGAAACCCTGGTCGGCGACTGGCTCTCGGAGCTGTCCCGGCTGCCGCTCGGTACTCCCGACCGGGATTACATCGAGGACCAGGCGAAGCGCCTCGGCTTGAAGGCGCGACCTGCGTTCAGCGACCTTCACAAGCTGGCGGCTCACCATCGCGTCCTCGAGCTGCCTGGCTCGGGAGGCCGCCTCGCCGCCCACGCCGTGCTGTCTCAGAGCGAGCTCTCGTTCAAGGACATGTTCACCGTCGCGTGTGCGTCCTGGCAGGAGCGCCTGCTCGCCGGGCTCGTCGCCGTGAGCCTCGACGTGCGCGGCGACACGCGCATCTTGGTCGATCCGACTCTCGAGCATGCTCGCAAGGCCGAGGGCGGGTTTTCGCACGTGTTCGGGCTGAAGCCCGAGAAGGGCGGCGCGTTCGACGCGCGCACGCTCGAGGGGTTCTTCCCCTCGGCAACCATCGTGCTCGTTTGAGGGGGCTTGTGGGGTGACAGCGAAGTTCGTTCATGTCGGAGAACCAGCCCACGATGCCGAGCGCCAGGCGCTCAAGTTCCTCGTGGACAACCTGCCCGATGACTACGTCGTCTACGGCAACCCTTGGCTCGTGGAGCGGAGCGGCGCCGTCTTCGAGCTCGACGCGGTCGTCGTCGCACCGCACGCGCTCTACGTCGTCGAGATCAAGAGCTATCGCGGTGCGATCAGCGGCAACGACAACGATTGGTACATCCCTCAGCCGATTCGCAGCCCGCTCAAGCTCAATCGGAAGACGGCCCAGGTGCTCGCCTCGCTCCTCAAGCAGCGAAGCGTCGACGCCGCGCGCCCCTTCGTCGAGGGGCTCGTGTTCCTGTCGCACGCGAGCGACTCCCGCGTCGTCGGACCGGCGAGCGTGGACCGCGTGCACACGCGCCGCACGATCCTCGGTTCGTTGCAGGATCCGACGTTGCTCTGGCGCCGCGAGGGACGTCGCCCGCCTGTCGACGAGCATGCCGCGCGCATCGTTCACGAGGTACTGACTGGCGCCAGCCCCTCGCAGAGGCCCGTGCGCCTCGTGCGCGAGTGGAAGCTCGAGGCGCCCGTCGATCGCACCGACCGCTACGTCGAGTACTTCGCGACGCACCGAATCACCTCCCAGCATGCGGTGCTCCGCATCTACGACGCGCCAATGCTGGAGGACGAGGCCACGCGAAAGCGGGTCGAGGATCTCTTCCGGTGGGAAGCCCAGGTTCTCCGGCGCATCGGTGAGCACCCGCACGTCCTTCACGCCGACGCGCCGTTCGTCGACGAAGCGGGCTTTGTCCTTCCGTTCGAACCTTTCTCCGGCATCACGCTTGGCAGTTGGATCGAGCGACACGGCGTGAAGCTCGGAGGCGCGGCGGGCATTCGCGCGAAGGTCGATCTCTGGAAGGAGATCGCCGAGGCGCTCGATGCGGCTCACCGGCAGGGCGTCGTTCACCGCCTGCTCCGTCCCGAGGTCATCCTCATCGAGGATGTTCCCGAGAAGCCGGACATCCGCGTCGCGGGCTTCGAGCTCGCCAAGCAGCTCTATCTCGCCGGGCAGACTGTCGCCATCAGCTCGCTCAGCGACGACCGGCGCCGGTGGGCTGCACCCGAGGTCGTTCGCTCCTTTTCCGATGCCGACGCGCGTTCGGACCAGTTCAGCCTCGGCGCGCTCCTCGCCCACATGCTCGTGGGGCGACCCGTGTTCGACTCGACCGAGGAGCTCATTCGACGAAACGGCGCGTTCACGCGCCTTCGCGACGTGAACCCGGCGTTCAAGCAAACGCTGGATCAAGCGCTCGGGACGATGCTCTCGATCGCGGCCGCCAATCGCTTTCCGTCCGTCGCGGCGGCGATCGACGCGGTCGAGAAGGCGGTCAGCGGCGGCTCGTCGCTTTCGCTGCCGACGACCCTCGATCCCGAGAACATCCCGCAGGGTACGAAGCTCGGGACGGATTACGAGGTCACGGGGAAGCTCGGCGCCGGCGGGATGGCCACCGTCTATATGGCGCGCCACCTGATGAGCGGCACCACGCGGGCGCTGAAGGTGTCGCGCCCAGATGCGCGAGCCGAGGAGGCGCTCACGAGCGAGCACCGGGTCCTCATGCCGCTCGACCACGCGAACATCGTCAGGGCGATCGACATCACCGGCATCGTCCCCGAGCGCAAGACCCTCGTCCTCGAGCGCGTGAAGGGCGAGACGCTCGCCAAGCGACTCGCGGCGGGCGGGCTCACCGAGGAGGAGCGACGCCTCTACGCCGAGCATCTGGTCGCGGCGCTCACCTACCTCGAGCAGAAGGGAGTCGTTCACAAGGACATCAAGCCCGACAACCTCATTGTCAGCCCGGACGGACTGACGCTCATCGACTTCTCCCTCGGGGGAGAGGCCGCCGACGAGACGACCATCGGCACGGCGCTCTATCGCGATCCGGCGCTCGAGCGCTGGTCGCCGGTCAGCGATCGGTACGCCGCCGCGCTCTGTCTCTTCGAGATGTACGTGGGACGCCACGCCTTCGGGGGACAGGCCCCGGCGCCGGGCGAGGGACCGCGCCTCGACGATCAGGAGGTCGATCGCGTCGACCTTGCCGAGTTCTTCCGCAAGGCCCTCTCGCCGTCTCCGAACCAGCGCCACCCGTCCGCGCTGGCCATGCGCTCGCACTTTCACGACGCGCTCGGCTCGAAGGCGGTGACCTCGGTCCCGCCGCCGTCACCCGCGGGCGGACTCCGTGCGGGCGACGCGCCGTTGTCGGCGACCGCGCTCAGCGGCACCGCGCTTTCCTGCCTGAGGCGAGCCGGTATCACGACCCAAGGAGCGCTCGTGGCGCTCGACGACGCGAAGATCTCGGCGCTCCCTGGCCTCGGCACGAAGAAACGCGAAGAGGTTCTCGCGCTCCGCAAGTCGCTCATCGAGTCGGGGGTCGAGCCGGCCGGGGCGCATACGGTCGAGCGTCATCCGCTCTACCCCGCACTGATCGGTGAAGAGACGGACGTTCACGCGCTTGGCCTCCCCGGCGGCCTCGCCGATACCCTCGCGCGCGCGGGCTTCTCGACCGTCGGCCGCATCGCCGACGCGACGCGCCAGGATCTCGGCAAGCTCCAAGGTGTTGGCCCCAAGACGATCGCTCAGATCGTGCAGGGGCTCCAGCGCTTCGGCGAATCCTCGCGCAGCAGCAACGTCCCGACCTCCCTCGATGGGCTGTGGGAGCTCGCGACGAGCGCCTTCCAGGGCCAGCAGCGGCCCGTGCTCGAGCGCCTCTTCGGCATCCGTGGTGGCCGCTCTGTTACGCAGGCCGAGCTCGTCGACGAGATGGGGCTGTCCCAGCCCAACATCAGCCTCCTCAAGCAGCGCGCGGTCGACATCATCGATCGCCGCATCCTTGACGAGGTGGTCGAGCACGTGGAGGGCCTCTTGGTCGCGGCGGGAGGGCTCCTTCGGATCGACGAGGTCGGCGCCCGGCTTCTCGAGCGATGGCCGGTCGCGTCGGAGTTCGCCGAGCTGGGCTTCCTCCGCCTGCTCGCTGAGCTGGCGCCGACGAGGTTCACGTGCCTGCCGGTGCTCGATGAAGATCCGGGTGAGGTACTGGCGCGGCCGACCTTCGACGCCCAATCCATCGAGGCGTTCCTCCAGGCGGCGCGCACGCTCGCGGCTTGGCCCCCGAAGAAGGCGGATGGCGTGCGCCAGAGCCTTCAGTCGTACTTGCCCGAGTATCCGCTGGATCCGATCGGGCTCGCGACGCGTCTCTCGCGGGACCTTCGGCTGACCGACGACGGCGAGCTCTACGAGACGCCCGTGCTGCTCAGCGCCGCCGTCGCGCACGTCCTACGGAAGGCGCGCTTTCCCATCAAGCTCGACGATCTGCGCGCGACGCTGCTTGCGCACTTCGGCTCAGCGCTGAATCCTCCTCCCGAGCTGCCCGAACTCACCGTCCTCGTGACGAAGCTCGCGACTTACCAGGTCGATGCTGCGACCGGGACCGTCGACGTTCCTGCGACGCGGTCGATCGAAACGAAGGCGGAGGTGACGGCGGATCCGTTGCCCTTCGAGCTCCGCGCGGAGGATCCCGGTGAGCTCGCCTGCGGCGTCCTCCGGAGCCTGGCCGAGCGAGATGGCTTCCGCTTGGTTGTCGCGTCTCCGGAAGACCACTCCGACATCGCGCGGAGCCTCGTGAGGTGCCTTGGGAGCGACGCGACGTACGTGAGCTACGAGGACGCGTTCTTCGAGCGAGCCGGCGACCAGGTCGATGCGCTGGAGCGCGCGGAGAAGTTCCTCGCCTCGAGGCCCAAGCTGAGGCGCGAAGCCGAAGCGCTGCTCGACGCGCTCGTGAAGGATCACGGTCGGCCGGGGGCTCGCGTCGTCCTCGGCGACGCCGCGCTCTGGGGCATCTGCGACGCGCTCCACCTCGTAAAGCGGCTCTACGAGCTGACGGCGACGGGCGGGCGCGGCTTCTGGGTGCTCGTCATCCCCGGCCTCATGCATCAAAGCCAACCGCTCTTCAACGAGAAGCCCGGCGCGATCGTCTTCAGTATGCGCGGCACCGTGCTGCCCCTCGTGAAACCCGTACCCGCTTCGCTGACTCCCTGATCTCGATGGACCAAACCACACGCAAGTCGCTGACGCAGAGCCTGAGCAAGCTGACCGTGGAGATCGCGGCGGCGCTGCGCGTGCCGATGCGGACGCCCGGGCCGGTCCAGGAGGCGGCGCAGGCGCTCCACCGCGAGGAGCAGGTCGGCGAAGCCTTCGATCTCTGGACCGATCTGCTCTCCCGCCGCGCGTCCGTCCTCTGGGTGCTGAAGAGCCTCTACCTGCGCATCCTCGAAGACCGCGGTCTCCTCCAGCCGCGGAGGATCCTCGACGCCGAGGACGAGCTCTTCCGGCACCTCGCTCCGAACCTCGGGCCCACGGCGTACCTCCGGTGGGTGTTCCGCGATCTCGCGTCCGCTCGTGGTGGCCTCCCCGAGCTCTTCGCGCCCCAGCCCGCGGAGCTCGCTGTCGTGCCCGACGCGCTCTCGCAGCGGCTCATCGACTTCTGGCGGAGCAAGAATCCGGACACAGGCGAGCTGCTCTACCGCTTCGACGACGAGCACTTCGACAGCCGGCTGATGGGGGACCTCTATCAGGACCTCGATCCGGTCGTGAAGAAGCGCTACGCGCTCCTCCAGACGCCGGACTTCGTCCTCGACTTCATCCTCGACGAGACGCTCACGCCCGCGATCGCCGAGTGGGGCGTCGAGAACGTGCGCGTCCTCGATCCAGCCTGCGGATCGGGCCACTTCTTGCTCGCCGCGTTCAAGAGGCTCGTCGCTGGCATGCGGTCGAAGCACCCGGCACGGCCCGTGCGCGAAATCGTCGAAGACGTCCTCTCACGCGTCGTCGGAATCGATCTCAACGACTACGCCTGCGGTCTCGCTCGCGCGCGCCTCGTGATGACGGCGCTCGAGACGTGCCGCGAGACCGACCTCGCGGCAGCGGGCACGTTCCACCCACGCGTGTTCTGGGCCGATGCCCTCGAGCAGGTCGAAGAGGACGAGCAGCTCGGGCTGGCCACCATCGCGGACGACCATCGTTCAGCGATGGCGCTCCTCACACCGCCGGAGGTCCGCGCGGCGCTTCGCCCGGAGCTGAAGAAGCGCTTCCACGTGGTCGTGGGCAACCCGCCGTTCGACAATGAGAAGGACCCTCGACGGCGCGAGTATCACCGCAGCCGTGGCAAAAGCGGACCGCGCTATCGTGCGGCCGCCGGCAAGTACTCCCTTAGCGCTCCGTTTATCGAAAGAGCGTTTCAGATTGCGAGTCCAAACGGGTGGGTTGGGCTGATTACTGCAAATTCATTCATGAAGAACGAGTTTGGCAAGGCAGTCATTGAGCGAGTTCTGCGGACCCTCGACATCCGAGAGGTTGTTGACTCTTCGGGCGTGCTTATTCCTGGCGCAGCCATTCCAACAGTCATTCTCATTTGTCGAAACCGTCGACCAGCAGCGAAAGATGTACTCGTAACGATGGGCAAGAAGCGGGAGCCACGCCCTCCAGAGGATCCCGCGAAGGGGATGGTCTGGATGTCGATCGCTTTGCATCACAGAGCGGTCGGATACGACGGTGAGTTTATCTCGGTCACGCGTGTCGAGCGCGACGTCTTGTCGGAACATCCGTGGCGCATTGGTGGCGGCGGCGCGGCCGAGCTAAGCGCGAAGCTGCAGGAAGCACCAAATGTGCTTCTGGGCGAGATCGTCGAGAGCATCGGGATCAATTGTTTCACGCTTGCCGATGAGGTCTACGTGCGTGCGGCGCGTGACTGGCCTCGTGCGGGTGTCGCGACCCCGAGCCTCCAACCCATGCTCGGGGGTGAGACCATCAGAGATTGGGCGGCTCGTTGCGACGAGCTGGCCTTCTTTCCGTACAACGAGGATTTTTCGCCGGCAGACCCCGCAACGCCTTCGCTATGGCGTGTCTGGCATTACCGGACGGAGTTGGCAAATGGCCTCCTGTTTGGAGGCACTACCAAGGTTGAGGGCGGCCTTCGCTGGTACGAATACGGTCGTCTGACGCCGAGCAAGCTGGCCTCTCCGCTTTCGATTGTCGTGGCCGAGGTCGCGTCGCACAATCATGCAGTACTCGTTCGAGAGCCGACGCTTTGCAAGCAAAGTGCGATTGTTGTGAAGTTGGACGCAAATGCCTCGCTCGATGATCACCTCCTTCTTCTTGCGCAGCTAAACTCATCTGTCGCCGCCTTCTTCCTTCGCCAGGTGTGTCGCGATATGGGGGGCGGCGGAAACGGCCGTGGGATCAGCGACGAGCCCTGGGAGGTGCGCCTTCGCCTCAATTCAGGGAAGCTGGAGATGGTTCCACTGGCACGGCCTAAGACGGACGCGCGCTTGCAGATGTTCGCCCAAGCGCTGGACGAGGTTGCCCGGGAACGCTTCCTCGACGCGGTGGCGCGAACGATCGCGGATGCTGCGCCCCGCGGGGCATCCGCGTTGCGCGTTGCGCTCGAGACCCGTCGAGCACGTGACCTCGATCGGCTGTTTCGACTCGTCGGACTTCAAGAAGAACTCGATTGGCTCTGTTATGAGTTCTATCGTATTGACCCGTCGCCAGACGCGCGCGACCCGAATCAAGTCTCGCCGATTTCCCCTGGGTGGCGACCTTTCGAGATCGCACTCGCTCGAAGGGAGGCGGAGAGTTGTAGTGCCGTCAGTCGCGGAGAGGAACCTGACGAGGCTCCTACCGCGTGGTTCACGCGGCACGGGTGGAACGCCGAAACGTCGATTGAAGCGATCCCCGAAGCCGAGCAAGCGATCATGAGCGCTCGTCTCGAACGGACGCAGGCGAACCGTGAGTTAGCGCTACTGGAGCAGCCGACCTACAAGCGTCGGTGGTACAAGCCGGACTGCGAGCGGGAGGAGCGGCAGGCTATGGAGCTCTGGCTCGACGACCGTCTCGAAGCGTGGGCAAAGGAACGTGCTGCGCCGTTCACGGCCGCGCAGGCGAGCGCGGCGCTCCGTTCTGACGCGGGTGTCCTGGCGGTCGGCGAACTCCTCAGTCGACGCAGTGACTTCGACGTAGATGTGCTGATCGCTGAGCGTGTGCGCCTAGCTGCTGTCCCGAACATGAAGCACCACGTGTTCAAGGCAGAGGGCCTCCTCAAGCGCGCCGAGTGGGAGAAGACCTGGGAGCAGCAGCATCGGGAGGATTTCGGCGAGTCCGTGAAGCCGGACGTACCGCCAAAGTACTCCAAGGAAGACTTCCTCAAGAAGGAGTACTGGGACCTCCGAGGCAAGCTCGACGTCCCGAAGGAGCGCTTCATCGCGTTCACCGAGGTCCCTCCTCCCACCGGAGCGGAAACGCTCTACGCCTGGGCGGGGTGGACGCCGCGCGAGCGTGCGAAGGCGATGCTCGGTCTCGACGAGCAGCTCGAGGCCGCCGGGGTGAACGTCGCCGATCGCCACGGGCTACTCTACGGCGTGTGGTTCCTCCTCCCGTACGTTGCGTGGGAGTCCGCGGACGCTGCGCGCGACTTCCGCGCGGACGTTCGCAGCCTCGTCGGCGAGAACGGCGTGACCGAGGCGATGCTCGACGAGTGGGCCAAGCGCTTCCCGCCGCCGAAGGGAGGCAAGCCGGCCAAGCCGAAGCCCTCGCCGAGCGCGGCGCCGAAGGCGAAGAAGGGGGCGCGTGCGAAAGCGAAGGCGAAGGCGAAGGAGGACGCCGCGACGTGACGAGCCGCACGATCCCCGAAAAGGAGTCGCTCACGGTCGAGTTCAAGAGCGATCGCGCGCGGCTCTCCGATGCCGATCTCGTCTTGGCGGTCGTGTGCCTCGCCAACAGCGAAGGCGGCGAGATCTACCTCGGCGTGGAGGATGACGGCCGCGTCACGGGCTTGAGCCCGGACCGGTCCAACCTCACGACCCTCGCGGCGCTCATCTCGAATCGCACGTCGCCGCCCGTCAGCGTCCGCGTCTCGACCTTCGACGAGCTCGGCCAGCGCATCGCGAAGATTGAAGTTTCGAAGTCGCACCGGATCGTCGCGACGTCGGACGGCCGGTACCAGCGCCGGCGGATCCGGAGCGACGGTAAGCCCGAGTGCGCGCCGCTCTTGCCGAGCGAGTTCACGACGCGGCTCGGAGATCTCGGGGCCCTCGACGCCTCGGCGCAGCCCCTCCTCGAAGCCAGCCTCGACGCGCTCGATCCCCTCGAGCGACAGCGGCTCCGCGCGATCGTCGAGCGCTTCAAGGGCGACCGCACGCTCCTCGGCCTCGACGACGCGGAGCTCGACGGCGCGCTGGGCCTCACGACGAGGCAGGGAGGAAACGTACACCCGACGCTGGCCGGGCTCCTCCTCCTCGGCCACGAGGCAGCCCTTCGCCGGTGGGTGCCGACCCACGAGGTGGCGTTCCAGGTGCTCGAGGGGACCGACGTCAAGCTGAACGAGTTCTTCCGGATGCCGCTCCTTCAGGTCTTCGAGCGCATCGAGGGCCTGTTTTCAGCGCGCAACGAGCAGGACGAAATTCAGGTCGGGCTCTTCCGCGTGGGCGTCCCGACGCTCGATCCGGACGCCTTCCGCGAGGCCCTCGTCAACGCCCTGACCCATCGCGACTACGCGCGTCTCGGGGCGGTGCACGTGCAGTGGAACGCCGACGACGTCGCGATCGCAAGCCCGGGAGGGTTTCTCGAAGGGATCACCGCCGACAACCTGCTCGTCGTCGCTCCGCGACCGCGCAACCCCGTGCTTGCCGACGTCTTCAAGAGGATCGGGCTTGCGGAGCGAACGGGGCGCGGCGTCGACAAGATCTTCGCGGGCCTTCTTCGCTATGGGCGCCCGGCCCCGAGCTACTCGAGCGACTCGACCTCGGTCGTCGTGCGGCTCGATCACTCGTCGTCGAGCCTGCCGTTTCTACGGCTCATCGTGGCGGAGGAGGCGCGCCTCGGTGCGGCGCTCCCCATCGACTCGCTCATCGCGCTCTCCGAGCTGAGGGATGCTCGGCGCCTCACGAGCACCGAGATCGCGCGGGCCATCCAGCGCGACGAGGGAGCTGCCAAGCGCGTCCTCGAGCGTCTCGTCGAGTCCGGCCTCGTGGAGGCCCACGGAAACACGCGAGCCCGCGCCTACACGCTGAGCGCCAAGGCCTACCACGAGCTCGGCGCGAAGGCCGCGTACGTGAGGCAGGCGGGGCTCGACACGCTCGAACAAGAGCAGCGGGTGATGAAGCTCGCGCGAACCTATGGCACGGTGCGACGTGCCGAGATCATCGAGCTCTGCCGCATCTCGCCCAAGCAGGCGACGCGGCTCCTCGCGAAGCTCGTCCGGGACGGCCAGCTCGTCATGACGGGCTCCCGTAAGACCGCGGTTTATGCCCCCGCGACCCTCGGAAGCTCCGCGGGGAAAGGCCCTCGCGAGCGATCATGAGAGCGTTTAAGACCACGTTTATGACCCATCCCGACCTCGCTTATGCCCGCGGGCATAAAAGCGGACATAGGCGGACTACGCAGGAGCGAGAAGCGCCGTGACCGTCACCATCACCCAAGCCTTCGACCTCCCGGCGCGGGAAGACATCACCGCCCTCGGCTTCGTCGTGCGCCTCAGCGAGGAAGAGGACCAGAAGCTCGTCGCGGACTACGTGATCACGCCGAAGGTCGCCGAAGAGCTCCCGGCGATCCTCAAGGCGATGCGCCACACCTTCAAGGCGCGGACCGATCTCGGTCGCTTCGTCCACGGCAGCTTCGGCTCGGGCAAGAGCCACTTCCTCTCCTTCCTCGGACTGATGCTCGAGGGGAAGGCGAGCTCTTGGGCCAAGGACGATCCGACGATCCGCGCGCTCTCCGGCGAGCATCGGCCCTGGCTCGAGGACGCAAAGCTCCTCGTCGTTCGTCTCCACATGCTGACCACGACGGGAGGGCAGGGCTCCGGCTTCGATCGCGCCGTGTACGAGGCGGCGAACGCCGCGCTCCAGCATCGAGGAAAGGCCCCCTTCGAGTTCCTCAACGTCGAGGGGGTGCTCAGCGAGGCCCGGCGTGAGGCCGAGCTCTTCGGCACGCAGTTCTGGAAGCGTCTCGAGGAGGCCGGGATCGTCGGCTCGCGCGACGAGTTCGAGGCCATGGCCGTCGGCGCGGCCGACGAGCGCGAAGCCCTCGCGCGGGCGCTCCTCCAGTGGAAAGGCCGTGACGCGACGACGGCCGGCGTCGATCCGAGCTGGGCGGTCGGCCTGCGGAAGCTATGCGAGCACGTCAAAGCGCAGGGCTTCGGCGGGCTCGTGCTCCTGGTCGACGAGTTCTTGCTCTGGCTGCGCGAGAAGAGCGGCCCCGAGTTCGAGCGCGCCATCAACCAGCTCACCGTGATGGTGGACCACGCCGACGGCGCGCGCGCCGTTCCGCTCTTCACGTTCGTGGCGCGGCAGCGGAACATCGAGGAGTTCTTCCCGGACCTCGTGGAGGAGCGCCAGCTTCACGAGCACCTCGGTCACCACGCGAAGCGCTTTGAGCTCACCGAGCTCGAGGACGTCGAGCTCCGGCACGTCTGCCGCGGACGCGTGCTTCGTCGGCGCCCGGAGTACGAAGCCGAGGTGAGCCGCGTGGTCGACGCCCTCGCGAAGGACTACGAGAAGATCCTCCCGTCGATCTTGCAGCAGGCGGACATTGGGTACCTGCGCGACGTCTATCCGTTCCATCCCGCGCTTATCGAGATGCTCATCGACGTGTCGTCGCTGATGCAGCGCGACCGCACCGCGCTTCGGCTCCTGTACGAGCTTCTCGTCATTCACAACGCGGACCTGCCGCTGGGCAAGCTCCTTCCGGTTGGGCGCGCCTTCGACGCGATTTTTCCGCGCGCCGGTGTGGAAGGAAGCAAGCGCGTCGAAGATCTACGCGCGATTCATCGCACCTACTACCAGCGCTTCAGCCCCGCGATGGACAAGATGCTGCGGGACGCAGAGGCCGCAAAGGGCGACTTCGATGCGACCCGTCGCGGGGTCCTCGACACCATCGTCAAGACGGCGCTCCTCGCAGAGGTGTCACCGCGCCTCAAGGGAACCGGCTCGATGTCGATCGAGCGCCTCGTTCGATTGAATGATGCCGAGGTCACGGGCGAGACGGACCGCTCGAAGTTCAACCGCGTCTACCAGGACCTCCTCGACCTCTCGCGCATCGTGCCGGGGGCGATCCAGCTTTCCGGTCAGGGGAAGGACGCGTCGGTCTCGGTCATCCTCCAGGGCGTCAACTTTGGCGAGATCCTCGACCGCGCCCGCAGCCGCGTGATGGGGCAGAAGAACGTTCGCCTCCGCACGTTCTACAAAGTGCTCCTCCCCGCACTCCGGCTGAAGGAGGAGAAGCTCGGCGAGAAGCACGACGTCGAGTGGCGCAGGACCCCACGTCGCGGCTCCGTCGACGTCGAGAACATCCGCGAGCTTCCGAACGCTGCGTTCAAGATCCGACCGGGGGGTGAGTACCGGATCCTCATCGACTACCCGTGGGACGAGCCCGGCTACTCGGTGGCCGACGACGAACAGCGCGCCGCCGACGTCCGCAAGCGCGACGGCACCAGCCTGACCGCCTGCTGGCTCCCCCGTCATTTCACGCAGAGCGAGCTCGCCTTCCTCGACGATCTCGCGGCGCTCGAGGAGCTCACGGGATCCGCGCAAGAGGAGCTCATCCGCGATTTCGGCCCGAACGAGCGAGCGCAGATCGTCGAGCAGGCGAACAACCAGGCCCAGAACCTTCGTCAGAGCCTCCAGCAGAAGCTCGGCGAGGTGTACCGCGACCACGGGCGCATCGTGGCGCTCACGACCGGGATCGAGGCCACCGTTCCCGCCGGCGAGCTGGGGGAAATCATCGACCGCCTCGCTCGCGTGCTCCTCGACCGGCAATACCCCATGCATCCCGCCTTCGGGGCCAAGCCGGAGCCAGAGACACTCCGCCTCCTTTGCGACTGGCTCGCGCGCGCCGCCGAGAAGCAGGATCAGATGGAGGTCTTTACCGACGAGGAGGCCAAGGTCCTGAGGACGCTCGGCGATCCCCTCGAGCTCGTGAGCATGGGTCAAACGCGGGCGCAGCTCCGTCTCGACACCCGCTACATCAAGACGGTCCGCGAAGAGGCCAAGGGCGAGTCGGTTCTCTGGGACGGCATCGATCGCAAGCTCCAAGAGACGTACGCGCTCACCCCGATCGTCCGAAACTTCTTCCTGAAGCTCTTGTCGCGCCTCGACAGCTTCCGCGTCGTGCACGCCGTTCATGGAGATCTGGTGGACGTCGAGATCGACAGCAAGTCGCGGACGCAGGTGAAGCTCGTTCGCGCTCCGCTGCTCGACCTGCCCGAATGGAGCCGAGCGCGCGAGCTCGGACCTGCGCTGTTCAAAGCTATGTCCGCGCCGTCGGCAACGCGGACACTCTCCGAACAAGATCGGTTCGCTCGCGAGCTCCACGCGTGTACGGCCGGGCGACGAGGTCAGCTCCAAGGCCTTCACGAGCGTCTCGTGAAAGACCTTGGCGCCAACGGGAAGCGGGTCGAGGAGCTCAAGGTGGCGATCGCGCGCCTTGCGCCGCTCGCCAAGCAGCCGTCGGACTCGTGCGCGGTGCTCCGCGACTGGCTGAAGCTCTGGCCCGACGACACGAGCGACCCCGTTCGAACGGCGGTTGTTCGGATCGGCGACGTCTCGGCCGCGATCGAAAAGCTGGACGAGACCGTGCGGCTCAGCCTGCGCCGCGCGACGAATGGACCACTTGGCGCCGAGGTCCAGGCTCACCTCGACGCGCTTCGAGGACTCGCGGACGCGGGCGAGCAGGAGCGGCCGCTGACCGAGCAGGCGATCCAGAAGTGGAACGAGACCGGCAAGTCGCTCCTGCACCGGGTCCTCGAACACCTCCCGCCGTCGCCGCCGCCGGTTCAGGGCGGAGGTACGCCGGGCCAGCCGCCGCCTGCGGAGCCGCACGCGACGGGACCGAGCGCACCGAAGACGATCGCGGCGACGTTCGCGGCGAGCAGCGGCGCGGAGCGCGACCGGCTCATCCAGCGCGTTCGAAGTGAGCTCGACGAGCTCGCTGATGATCAGGTCGACGTGGCGATCACCATCACTCGGAGAGGTCGCTAAGCTTGGACGCGCAGGTCATTCTCCGCAGGCTGGTGGAGATGGCGGGCGGACCTGCCGAGCGGGGGTACGTCCTCGCCCTTGCGGCCGACGGGCTACGAGACCTCCCGGCGGAGTTCGCGACGTCGAGCGGCAAGTACGCCGTCGTTCACCCGACATCGGAGATCGGGCTTCGGCACGTGTTGTGGAAGGCCGACGGCGCACCCGTCTTGGCGCTCCTTGACGAGCCGCTTGCACGTCGACTGCCCGCTGATCTCGTTCGACGCGCACGCGGGCGTCGTGTCCACGCCGTGGAGCCCGCCGAGGTGCTCTCTCTTGCGCTGCAGGTTCCCGTCGTGGGCACCGAAGACGACGACGTGCAGCGCCTCGCGATCGACAACGTGGATCGGCTCCAGGCGGCGCTTCGGGAGCGCACGCTGCCGACGGTCGTCGACCGGGAGCTCCTCGACGAGCTTCTCCTCGACGTTCTCCTCGGCAAACAGGTTCGAAAGTGCTCGTCGGGCGAGCTCCTCGCGAGCTGGTTGCGGGATCCTCCGAACTGGCCCCCGCCCGTGGCCGACCTCGTGCGGCGCCAACTTCCGAGGATGCATGGCCTCGAGGGCAGGATCCTCGCCTGGGGGACGAAGGAGCCGAAGGGCCTCGAGCCGCTGCTCGTTCACGGCGTGCTCCTCGCTCTCGAGGAGCCTGAGATCCCACAGTCGGCTTGGGGAGCTCTCTGGAACGGCCCGCGCGCGCTCGGTCTCACCCTCGAGACCTTCCGCACGGCGGTCTCAGGGCTCGCTCGGCAGACCGTCGATTTCCTCGGTGCAGATGCCACCGCGTACCTCAAGAAGGCAGAGAGCGTCGCCACGCGGGTGCTCACTCCTGCCGTGCTTGCAAGGAGCCGCGATCTTCCGCTCGGCCTCGACAACCTGTGCCACGAGCTCGTGAAGGAGATGTCCTCTGGCGACGCGGTAAGCCACGTCGCCATCCAGGACATGCAGCGTCACCGGTATGCCACCGCACGTGCGGGCGAGATCGCGGTGCTCGAGCAGATGGCGCGCCTGTCGCGGTACCTCGCGGCACCTCCCGTCTCGCCCACGGCGTGCGTCCTCGAGCGAGTGCGCGCCTACCAGCGCGATGGGGCATTCGCCGATTGGGCGGCGGCACGCCTTCGGACGGCGCTTGCGAAGAGCGCCTCGTTCCGCAAGGAGGCCGGCCGAATTCTGGATCGGTATCGGGAGCGCCGGGACGAGGAGAACCTCGCTTTCGCAGAGGCCCTGCGCGCGGACTACAAGACGGCCCTCTACTCGAGCGACTGCATCGCGCTTCCGCGGATCTGGCGTCACGCGCCCGTGCACCTTGCGAACGAGAAGAAGCAGAAAAAGCTGTTTCTCGTGGTTCTGGACGGGTGCAGCTACCCCGTCTTCCTGCGCCTCGTCGCCGAGCTTGCGAACGACATCGCACCGCTCGGGTTGAGGGTCGATCCTGCGTCGCAGCAGGCGCACGGCGCGCCGGCGTTGTCGATCGTCCCCACGATCACCAGCCATGCCCGTAGCGCGATTTTCCTCGGTGAGGTTCCGAACGATCCGTGGATCGCTGAGACGATCTGGCGAGATTCGAAAGAGTCTGCGACCGATCCTGCGCGCTTCAAGCAGAACACCTCGCTCGGTAGTCGTTCCCGCAAACTGTTTCTGAAGGGCGATCTCGCGGACCACGGCGAAGGGCTCTTTGCCGCCCTACGAGACGACGCGATCGACGTCGTTGCTGCCGTCTTCAACGCGGTGGACGATCAGATCGGCTCCAGCAACACCGGGGCTGTCGTGACGGTTCGCGCCGAGGAGATCAGCATGTTCATCCCCAGCCTGCGCGAGGGCATCCGTGCAGGGCGGCGGGTCATCGTCACTTCCGATCACGGGCACACGCCCTTCTGGAGCAAGGATCTCCGTGTCAGCGACGGCGCCTCTGCACGCTACCGGACACTCGAGGGGAAGGACCCGGCGCCCGAGGGGTTCATCGAGATCGATGAGGGCGGACACGGCGGCGGCGCCGGACGAAAGGCGTACGCGTGGAAGATGGGCGTCTACCAGGGCAAGCCCCAAGTCGGGTTCCATGGTGGATGCTCTCTCGAAGAGATGGTCGTCCCTCTCGCCGAGCTCGCAGAGGGCGGTGTCGCGGCGGATGAGCCCGCGTGGTGGTACGGGGGAGCGAGCGCGGCGGGCAAGACGCCGGCCCCAGCGAAGGTGGCCGTTGCGGCCGTGGCCGTGGCGCCCATCAGCCCCAAGGTCGTTCAAGGAGACTTGTTCGATCCCGGACCGCTCCTCGCGACAACGGTCGAGCGTATCGGTCTACCGGGTGCCCTTCGAGCGCAGCTCGATCCGTCCGAGCTCGCGGCGCTGGCGTGCGTCTTCAGCAACCAGAACGCCCGCATCTCGGACATCGCCCAGGCGCTCCGGCGACCGAAGGCGCGCGTCCCCGGCCTCATGTCGCGCCTCGTCGGCAAGCTCCATGCGGGAGGCTTTCCGTGCCTCCGCCGGCAACCCCTCCCTGACGGTGAGGATCAGTACGTCTACGTCCGCCAAGGAACGGAACGCACATGACGCCGATCGCACCGGACCTCGCTCGTGACATCGTCTCCGCTCTCCGCGCCGGCGTGGTTCCCCGCACGGGCCTCGAGTACTACGCCACGGGCCTCGATCTCCTGCTTCCCGTGGTGGAAAGCGAGCTCGACGAGGTCGCCTCGGGCGAAGGCCGTGGTCGCTCCAAGTGGGTACGGGGCGAGTACGGCACCGGAAAGACCTTCGCCACGAGGCTCATCTCCGCTCGCGCACGAGCGAAGCGCTTCGCGACGACCGAGGTGCAGATCTCGATCAACGACACGCCGCTGCACCACCTCGAGACCGTCTACCGCCGGATGATGGAGCGTCTCTCCACCGACGCTCACGGTGAAGGAGCGTTCCGCGCCGTCGTCGATGCGTGGCTCTACGAAGTGGGCGACGAGGTCACCCGGCTCAAGGGGATCACCGAGGACGACCCGCAGTTTGCGGCGCTGCTCGAGACGCGTCTGGAGGAGAAGCTCGCGGAGCTGAGCACGCGCAACCCCGCCTTCTCTCAGGTTCTACGCGCCTACAGCCGCGCCATGCAGGAGGGCGACTTCCAGGGAGCCCAGGGTTTGTTGGCCTGGCTCGCAGGGCAGCCCCACATCGACCGCTCGATCACCTCTCGTGCAGGTGTGAAGGGCGCTGTCGACGGGCAGGCGGCCCTCACGTTCCTACGTGGCGTACTCACGGTCCTTCGCCAAGCGGGACACGCGGGTCTCGTCGTCGTGCTCGACGAGGTGGAGACGATCCAGCGGATGCCGCCTCCGACGAGGGAAAAGTCGCTCAACGCCCTTCGTCAGCTCGTCGACATGCTCGCCAACAACGAGCTCCCCGGCCTCTACCTCATCGTCACGGGCACGTTCGCCTTCTTCGACGACTACAAGGGACTGAAGGGCCTCGCGCCTCTCTACCAACGAATCGCGACGCGCTTCGAAGCCGATCCGACGTTCGACAATCTGCGCGCGCCCCAGGTGCGCCTGCCCGCCTTCGACGAGGTTCGCCTCCTCGAGGTCGGCCGTCGCGTGCGGGATCTCTTCCCGGCACAGCACGCGGAGCGCAAAGCGCAGCGCGCCAACGACGCGTTCCTCGCCGCACTCACCAAAAAGGTCGCGACCGGTTTTGGCGGTAAGGTCGCCGTCGCCCCCCGAATCTTCCTGCGTGAGCTGGTCGATGTCCTCGACAAGGTCGACCAGTACGACAACTACGATCCCGCCAAGCAGTACGATCTCAAGCTCGACGAAGCCGAGCTGACGGCCGAGGAGCTCGCCGCACGCCGAGGCGAGGAGCCGGCGGCCGCTGGAGACGCCGGCGCTGACAAACCCAAGAAGCGCCTCGACGGGTAGCGGCGATGGTGGGCGACATCGCAGCTTCGAGCTTCTTCCGCCTGCACCCGAACTTGCAGCACGCCATCGTGCATGACCTCGGGTGGCGTTCGTTGCGGCCTGTCCAGGAGCTCGCCGGTGATGCGATCCTCGATGGGCGCAACTCGGTGATCTTGGCGCCCACGGCCGGCGGCAAGACGGAGGCGAGCATCTTCCCGATCGTCTCGCAGATCCTGAGCGAGCAGCTCCGTCCCGTCGCGGCGCTCTACATCTGCCCGATCCGCGCGCTCCTCAACAACCAAGAGGATCGCATCCAGCGCTACGCGCGGATGGTCGGCCTCGACGCCTTCAAGTGGCACGGCGACGTGGGAACGGCGGCGCGCACTCGCTTCGCGCGCGATCCGGCCCACATCCTCATGATCACGCCCGAGTCGCTCGAGGTGATGCTCATCGGGCAGCGGCGTGAAGCCCGCGAGCTCCTCAAGGGGCTTCGTACCGTCATCATCGACGAGGTCCACGCCTTCGCCGCCGACGACCGCGGCGCTCATCTCGCGAGCCTGATCGAGCGGCTCGTGCAGCTCACCGGCTCGGACATCCAGCGTGTCGGACTGTCGGCGACGGTCGGGAACCCGCAGGTCATCGGGCAGTGGCTCCAGGGATCGAGCCGTCGGGCGTTCCGCCTCGTCGACCCCCCAAAGCCTCCAACGCGCCGAGAGCTCCACGTCGACTTTCGTGATGGGGTAGGCGCAGCTTCAGCGGCCATCAGTCAGATGTCTCGGGGGAAGAAGAGCCTGGTCTTCGTCGAGAGCCGCTCTCGCGCCGAGCAAGTCGCCCAGGCGATGACAGGCACGGGCGTCGAGGTGTTCATCCACCACAGTGCGGTGAGCCGAGCCGACCGCGCGCTAGCCGAGTCGCAGTTCACGAGCGGGCAGAACACGGCGATCGTGTGCACGTCGACGATGGAGCTTGGGATCGATGTCGGCGATCTCGATCAGATCGTTCAGGTCGACGCACCGAGCAGCGTCGCGTCGTTCCTGCAGCGGATAGGACGCACGGGCCGCCGGGACGACACTCATCAGAACTGCACCTTCGTGTGCCTGACGCCCGAGTCGCTGCTTCAGTCCGTGGCGATCCTGCGGCTCGTCAACCAAGGCTGGGTAGAAGACGTGCGGCCCGCAGCGCAGGCGATGCACGTGCTCGCGCATCAGATCATGGCGCTGTCGCTCCAAGAGGGCGGGATCTCGCGCCATCAGCTCTTGCCTTGGGTCGATTCGGCCTACCCCTTCACGAGCATTCGCGAGGAGCGCGTGCAGGAGCTCGTGAACACGATGATTGAACGGCAGATCCTCCACGAAGCGGACGGGCTGCTCTCCTTGGGTCAACGCGGTGAGCGGCTCTACGGCCGCCGCAACTTCTTCGAGCTGTATGCGGTCTTCACGGCGCCGCCGATCCTCCGCGTGACGCACGGACGAGAAGAGGTGGGCTCCGTGCAGTCCCTCTTCGTCTCGATGCACGACCGTGAGAAGGGCCCGCTCTGCTTTCGCCTGGCCGGTCGCGCGTGGGAGGTCGAGAACGTCGACTGGTCGAAGGGCCTGCTCGAAGTGCATCCCGCCGCGCAGGGGCGCGTCCCGAGCTGGATCGGCATGCCGAGCCTCCTCTCGACGAAGCTCTGTCAGACGATGCTCGACGTCCTGATCAATCCGGGGCCCGAGGCGGACTGGCTCAGCGCGGACGCCGCCGGGCAGCTCGCACAGCTACGTGAGGGATATGAGGGCCTGCTAGCCGAAGGCACCGCCCCGATGGAGGAGGACGCCGACGGGGTCCGCTGGCACACGTTCGGCGGCGGGGCAGTCAACCGCCTGCTCGGCGCCGGCCTCGAATCGGTCACGGGGCGCCGGTGGACCGCCGGGAACCTTTCCATCCACTGCAAGGAGGTTGGCCTTTCCGACGCGACGACGGCTGCCCGCGCTCTCCCCGGGCTGGACTGGGAGCGCGTCGCCTCTACCGCCGCGCACGCCATGGCGCGGGGGATGGTGAGCAAGTTCCAGCCGTGCCTCCCGGAGGATGCCGAGGACCGCTTGCTCGCCGAGCGCCTCTTGGACATCGCGGGGGCCCTTCGGTTTCTCGCCACGACGAGCGTGAACGGCACGCGGCCGGCGACCCGCCCCGCGGGCCTTCGGCTCGTCGATGCCGAGGCGCACGGCCCCGGGCTACAGCTCGAGCTGCCGGTCAGGCCCGGCGCGCCCCAGCGTGGGATCAAGAACCCCGTTCAGTGGGTGGACACGCCCGCGGCACTGCGAGAGGTGGCAAGCGAGCTCCGCGCGACATCGACCGTAGGCCTCGACGTCGAGACGGCGCTCGACTTCGGCACGCTCTGCCTGATCCAAGTCGCGACGGCGACGAGGACCTACCTCATCGACCCGTTCGCTGTCGGATCGCTCGACCCAGTCCGCGAGTTGCTGACAGGGTCGACGCCGATCAAGGTGATCCACAATGCTCGATTCGAGCAGCGCGTGCTCGCCGCGTTGGGGATCGAGCTCGGAGGCGTGTTCGACACCTTGGAGGCGTCACGTCGTGTCCACGGTCGCGAGGTGCTCGGCGGCCATAGCCTCGCGATGGTGTGCGAGCGGGAGCTCGGCTTCACGCTCGACAAGGGCGAGCAGACGTCGAACTGGAGCCGGCGTCCGCTCGATGCGGAGCAACTCCGGTACGCGGCGCTCGACGCCGAGGTGCTGTTGGCGTTGTACGAAAAGCTGACCGTGGGCAATCGCCCGCTCGTCGATGGGGGAGCATAGAGATGGCGTCGAGACGACGAGCTTATCCGCTCGTAGATTTTACATGTGCTGCACTGCGCAGGGCTAGGTGGTCGACCACCGACGCGTGGCGAGCCGTCGAGCGAATGATCGCGTTTCTACCTGCCGAGGGCAGTGCGTGAAGCTGGCGAAGGAAGCCCCCTCGCGACTCCAGGCACTCTCGAGCCTGCTCCTCTCGGTGCCCGATCGGTACCGAAAAAACGAGGACTTCTTTCGGGCAATCCGCAGGTTCGTGGGGGCGTCGACGCCGGAGGAGCGCGAGACTGCTCTCGGTGACCTCAACGTCTGGGCCCTGCGAAAGCAGATCGAGGCGGAGACGGAGGGGGCGGAGGGGGCCGCCAAGGGCTTTGCCAAGACGCTGCTCGATGTGCACCCCGAAATCGTCGTGCATGCGCGCCGGGTCCCCCACCTTGGAGCGCTCGCACCCTTGGCCCCTCTCCCCGCAACACGCTGGGACTACGTGCGCCTGCTACTGCGGACGCTTCTTGAGATGAAGCAGCAGCAACCCGGACTTGGTCTCGGCAGCTCCACGTTCGGGATCAACCATGGCAAGTCGTCCCTCTCCGGGCTTGAGATCGCGCAGGCGTGGTCCGTGCTCGGTGGCTACGGTCACCTCTTCGGAACCTTCGCGACGGAGCGCGGTGTGCTGTTTGCCCTCGACTCCGACTCAGGTCTGGAGCGTCGGTTCGTGAGCCAGCTTGCAACCGACCTGCGAACCGCCGGTGAAGATGTCCTTCGGCGACGCGATCTGTATCGCACGTTCTACGTCCTGGCGGGCTGGCGCGCCTCTCGTTGGTCGGGGTCGGCAACCAGGACGACGGCCCTCCTCCTTCTTCGCAACCTGCTGTCGCCGCCTCCGGACGCAACATGGACGCGTTTGCTCTGGGCGTTCCGGCGGGCGCGCCAGATCGCCTATACGCGGCTGCACTCGATGCTCGGCGTGTCGATCGCGAGCTCCCCCATCCCGATCCCAAGGGCGGTTCGAGAACTCCGCCCGTTGTCGCAGATCTCGTTCTTGAACGAGGAGACGGAACCGCGAGGCGCCGTGGCTGGCCTTATTGACGCGCTCGACCGGTTCTACGGCGACGTGTTCTTTACGTCACCAGTGGCGAGCGAACGCGTACTCAGACACTTGAAGGAGTTCAAGCTCTGGTGGCAGGCGTCGAGCGCCAACCTCGAGGAACGGCTTGAGGCACTCGCCTCCGAGCCGGTCGATTGGCCAACCTCGAGCACGCCAACCCGCGCTCACTTCGCGCGACTCCATGTGCCTGACGGTGGGATCGGATGGACGAATGAGGTCCGGCAGTGGTTGAGAGATGGCAACGACACGTGGGACGGCGGCAACTTTCTCATCACGCCGTCGCGCCGCCGGGGTGACGAGTGCAGCGTGGTCGATCTCTACGTCCAGGGTCCGCCAACGCCGCGGCTCGTTGCTCACGTCGCCTCCATCCTTGCCGCACGCAACGAAGCAACGTGGGCGGCCGCGCAATCAACCCAGGGCACGAGCCGCGATCTTTGGCGCTCAGTTGCCGGCTTCGGACTAAGCCTGTTCCAGCTCCTCCTCGCGAAGGGACGGCTAGCGCAGCTCGAACCGGTGTCGGCTGATGGCGGTGTCGGGCTCGCAATCGCCGCGACGTCGGCGACGTCGGGCTGCGGGCGGATCCATGGCTTCGCGCAACGAGTCGATGAGGAGGCCCGCCGCGCGGAGCTAGATGCACTGCGCGAGGTCGCCCTGCGGGTGGCGCCACGTGACGCCGTCTGGTTCGCGTTTCTCGGGCGCCTCCGCATCTTGGACGAGGAGTCGGGGAGGCCGCTCCAGGAGCTCGACGGGATCTTCGCACTGATCGGACGGACCGGTATCGAGTGGCACTTCGTCGAGCACAAAGGCGGCGATGCGGGAGGCATGCGAGGGCAGCTCGATGAGCTCGCACGTCATCTTGCGGTTGCGGTACCCGCCTGCGACTTCGTCTCCGTCGCCAACGGGAAGGCGGCCCATACAGCAGTGCTCTGGCCCGCGGCTCCTGCGGAGGAGGGCGTCTGATGGTCGCTCACGCCCCCGTGCTCTTGCTCCATCCACGACCGACGGAGCTTCTCTACTGGTCAGCCCCGCTCGCGGCCGATGGGGACTTTTCACCAGAGGACCCCCTCGCGCTCGACTACATCGGCCAGCAGGTCGGTAACGTGCTCCTCCCGACGCTCACGACGCGGACGAGCCGGGCTCAGAGCTACGTCGTGGTGCTCTTCGGGCTTCGTCTCGCGGAGACCATGCGCGTAGAGCTCGGCCTGCCCGCAGACGACGGCACGCGCGTCGCGCTCTTCGAGCGATGGGAGCGCTTCTGGTGCCTTTCGGTGCTCGAGTCGCGCAACGGGCCTCTGCCTCGCGGGGATGAGGACGCCATGCGCGGGATCCGTGGTGCGAGCCGAGCATGGTTCGCGGGGGACACGCCGCTGCCGCTCGACTTCTCGCTCATCAGCCGTCAATCGGAGCTGGGCTCGCTCGGCGCGTACCTCTCGTCGCTGCGCGCATCGGGACTGGTCACGCCTGGCACGCTCCGCCCGACCAATCTCGCGACCGAGATCCTCGACGCGTTCTGGGACGAGCCCGAGGCGAACGCCAACACGAAGGCTTTCGACGAGTACGCGCACCTCGCGCTCGACCCGTCGTCCAACAGGATCCATCGAAAGCTGGCCAAGGTGACGCTGCGAGGCGTCGGCGAACGAACACGGCTCAGCTGCTTGCGCGCGCGCGATCGCAAGGCTCAACAAAGTCGCCTCTACGACGCGCTCTTCGCGCGCGTCCGTGACGACAGCACGCCGGTTGTTGGTCGCCTCGTCGAACGAGCGATCAAGCAAGGCGTCTCCGATCCGCGCACCTTCTTCGCGGGTGCAGCGGATGGAAGGTATGGATCCGTGGAAGAGGAGCTCAAGGAGCGCCTCCGCTTCGCGTGGGCGTTCTCCGCCGCTGCCAAGCACTGGCTCGACGCGTTCAATGCCGTCTACAATGAGGCGTGGAAGGGCGACGGACTCGTCCCGCGCAAGCGCGTCGAGGCCCGACTCAACAGCCGCTTGCCCGACCTCGCGCAGGCGTCGAAGCGCTTGCTCGACGAGCCTGGCATCGTCCACCTCCGACGCCTGCCCGTCCACGGAAAGGGCTTCGTCGAGCTCGCTTCCTGCGGAGCTACGGCGGGCGCTCCGGCGATCCTCGATGAGCTCCTTGCCTTCCACGCACGCGTTCAGCACGATCGCCGCGGCGCGAGGGGCTGGATCGGCCTGGAAGGCGACCGAGTCAGCGTTGAGCTTTCGTCGTACACGGGGCACCGAGGCGAGACCGCCTATCCGTCGCTCAAGTTCGATGTCGTGCGCTCCCTCCTCCGCGATCTGGGGCGCCTTCCATGAACCTCGGAAGCGCGCGCGCGGCCGACCGGCTCGTGGTCGAGGGCAGATGCCTCGGCGCGATCTTTATGTCCTACACGTTCGATCCGCTCTTCTTCGAGGAGACGATCCTCCGCTCCGTCCTCCGACTCCAGAGCGATCCCGTCGAACAGCAAGCCCGCTTTCTCGATGAGGCGCGCGCTGCGCTCATCGAGACCCCCGTAGCCTGCATCGTGGATGCGTCGATGCGGATGCCCGGCAAGCGCATGCCGTACGACCTGCTCGAGGTGACCACACGGACGTTTCATCCGAAGGTGGCCCTCCTCCTCTTCGACACCTTCGCGCGCGTGCACGTCGGGTCCGGGAATCTCACGCGCGGCGGATACGGCGACAACTCCGAGCTCTTCGTCACGACGGATCTGGCGTACGACGATGGCGCGTCGGCGGGCCTGCTTCGCGAGCTGGACGCGTTCTTCGAGAGGGTCTCCGGGCTCGCGCGCACGCGGGGCACGCAGCTCGATCTCGTCCGAGCTGAGCTCGGCCGGCGAATCGTGAGCACACCTTCTTCGGGCGCCGCTAGCCTTGCCCTTCTTCACACCGAAGCCGACACGCCGATCCTCGAGCAGCTCCTCCGACTCGTCCCCGAAGACGCCAGGATCACACGCGTCGGCGTCCTCGCCCCGTTCTTCGAAAAGGACGACCTCTCGACCGGTGCGGAGATGCGTTCCGTCCTCGGTCGGCTCGCGACGAGTCGAAAGTCCAAGGACCTGGTGCTCGACATCGGAGTCTCCTGGGACGATGCCGCCGCGGTCGCGAAGCCCGAAGGAGCGGCGCCGAGCTTCGACGCTGCTGTCGGTGCACTCTGGGCGCGCGTCGAACACGCGGATGACGAGGAGCAGATCGTCCACTACACGCTCGATGGCCTCTCGGCGCAGCAGCTTCGTGTTCGAGACGCGCGTAGGGTACCCCGGCGCATGCCGCGCGACTTGCTCGAGCAGATGCTCGCGGACGGCAAGACGTGGTCGACACCACGACCGCGTGTCTTCGCGCCGGCGGCGCTGATCGACGCCGTCGCCGACCTCGCCGATCTCCGGCCGTGGCTCTACCCGACATGGACGCTCGACGACGGGAGGCGGATTCATCGTCCACTCCACGCGAAGCTCCTGCTCGTCAGCTACGTGCGACGAGGTAGGGCACAGACGCTCGCGCTCGTCGGATCTCCTAACGCGTCGAAGCACGCCCTCCTCCAGACCCACGCGGATGGCGCGAACGTGGAGCTCGCTCTCGCCATCCTTCTCGATGGCGAGGTGTGCCTCCCCGACGTGGCGACGCCACTCGTGGCGTGCGACGCCGGCGCCATCGACTGGGCGGAGCGGAGCTTTCCAGACCTGCCGCCCAACCTCGCGATGTGCATCGAGAGCGCGACGTACGATCCGAAGGCGGCGTCCCTCACGATCGCCTGGGCCGCGCCTTCACCGTACCCGCTTGGTACATGGTCGCTCCGGTACAACGGGGAGCTACTCGGATCGGGCACGGGCCTCCCGGATGCGCCCACGGTCGTGCAGCCCTTCAACCTGGCTGCGTCGACGAGTGAGATCGAGCTGTTGACCGCGTCGGGCAGTTTCTTCGTCCCCATCTTCGTGACGGATCTCGTCGCGCTCCCGTCGAATCCGACCGGCCCGTCGCTGAGCCTCGCTGAGCTGCTCATGCTTCTTTCTCGGCGGATCACGATTGAACGCCTCGAGACCGTGCGGGCAGCTTCACGGACGAGCGGCGATGCCAGCGCGCTAGACGAGCTCTTCGGGGAAGGGTTCGCGCCCACGGACGTCTTCAAGGCGTGGTGGGCATCGGCGCGGGACCTCGCAGAGCCTGGACGCTCGCTGCCGTCCTTCCGCCGCCTCCTCGAGGGCCCGACTGGCCTTGCCGGCGCCTGGAGCGCGCTACGGGACGCTGCGGAAAGGGGAGACGAGGTGCGTCGAGAGGAGGGCTGGTTCTACGGAGCCGAGCTCCTTCGCACGCTCGAGCGACTCGAGCTCCCCGAAGACGCGAGCACCGTAGAGAAGCACGCGTGCGTGGACGTATTCACCGCAAGGCTCCGGGAAGCGCTCTCCGACCTCGCACCTGCCGGAGCCACCTGGGTGAAACGCGTGGCGAACTTCTACGGGGTGGCGAAGTGACGGTCCCGACGCTCGAGGAGCTTCGAACGTTCCTCCACCTGGGCGCCCGTGGAGAGAAGGACGGCGTTCCGACCGGCGACGTGGAGCGGCAGGAGCAGACGGTTCTCCGCGCGCTGGAGGTGCTCGAGGACCGCCCCGGTGTGGTCCTCGCGGACGAGGTCGGCATGGGCAAGACCTTCGAGGCGCTCGGGGTCCTGGCTGCTTTTCGCCACGCAAATGCGAAGGCGCGCGTGGTCATCCTTACGCCGGGACCGGACCTGAACCGGAAGTGGCTGAGCGAGCTGCGACGGTTCGGTGAGGGAGACGCGTGCGTCTACGACTTCAGCGGAACGTACGGTGGTGGCAAGAGCATCCGCGATCTCGTGGAGGTGCTCGAGCGGCACTCCGTCGCGGTCGCCCCGATCACGGCTTTCGACGCCGTGCGCGGGCTCAGCGATCGCTCCTACCTCCTGAGCCTCTTCTTCGACTGGAAGGGGATGCACGGCAACGCCGCGAACGGCGCCATCGATCGCCTCGCGAGAGCAGGGCGCAGAATCAGCCGAGTCGACGTCCGCACCGAGCAGTTCCTCGACACGTTCTCTTTCGGACGGATCGAGCGACACTTGGACTCGGCCTTCCGGGGCGGGCGGGCGCACGCCAAGGACGCGCTCGATCGCCTTTACAACGAGATGGGTCAGGGACTCTTCGACCACCCCGAGCTCGTGAAGCGAGGGCTCGAGGTGGCGAAGTTCCGGCTCGTGCGCGCGCTCCTACCGGACATCGATCTGCTCATCGTCGACGAGGCTCACAAGCTAAAGAATGCGGACGGTGTGCGCGTTCAGGGCGTGCTGACGGCGTTTCGGCGGAAGTTCGCCAAGGCGCTGTTCTTGACGGCCACGCCATTCCAGCTCGACGTGGGCGAGCTTCGTCAGGTCTTCCGCCTCTTCGAGCACGCGAAGACGGCCCCCCCGAGCCTGGCCGAGGAGGCCGAGTGCCTGATCGCCGACGTGCGCGACTACCAACTCGCGTGCGATGGCCTGATGGATGCTTGGTCGATGCTCGACGCCGCAGGGGCGGCCGAGTTCCGGCGTCACTACGAGGCGCACCCCGATCTCTCGAAACCGCTCGAAGACCCGGAGTTGGAGGCTGTCGCGAAGCGCATTCGAGAGGTGCGGCGGCGAAAGGACGAGCGCATCGAGCCCGCGTTTCGGACGTGGATGATCCGGAGCCTCCGCGAGGAAAAGCGCGTCTACCGAAAGCACGATAAGCGCGAGATCGTGCCGCGCGGGGCCTCGGCGATCCCGTTCTTGCTGTACGAACGTCTGATCGCGGAGCTCTTTCGCTCGGGTGACGGGACGCACAAGGCCGCCGTCGAAATCAATCTGGTCTCGTCGTACGGCGCCGCGCGTGAAGGGGCGCTCCTGGCAGATCACACGCGGACGCTCGGGCCGGAGGCACAGGCCTATCGCGACGTTCTCCGAGACGTCCTTTCCGCGCCCGACGTTTCGGGGGACGCCGCGGACGAAACGACGGAGCGGCATCCGAAGCTCGAGTGGGTGCTGGAGGATGCGCTCGACGCGGCGGAGCGCGGAGAGAAGACGCTTGTTTTCTGTGCACGCACGGCGACGATCCGTGAGCTCGGAGCCGAGGCCACCCGGCGCTGGAGGACGCGCCTCCTCCGCCGCTGGCAGCGTGGCCTTCCCGACGCAACGCTCGCCGATGTCTTCGGAGAGTCGGACGACGACGAGCGGAGCCGAGGTCGTCATGCCCTGCTCCGCGGTCGCTTCCGCGCGCAGTACATCTTGTACCTCGGCCTGCGCGAGCGTTACCTCCGAACGCTGGTGCCCGCGGCCGCCTTCGCGGAGGACAACCTTGCTGCACTCGTCGTCCGAGCGAACGAGCTCCTGCGCGGAGTCCAAACCACCAAGGCCTCGGCCGATCGTATCGATTTCCGCATCCTAAAGCGGTGCGTCGAGCGCGCTGCCGTCGAGGCATGGCGCGAGGCGTCCGAACCGCGGCAGTTGCCGTCCCTCCAGGCGGCCGCGGTCGCCAACATGCTCGACGAACGCTTCATCGCATTCGGTCTCGATCTAGAGCCCGACCACCGCGAGGGCGACGAAGCGGGGACTCATGTTCCGACCTGGTCGATTGGCGATGAAGCTGCGAGGCTCGTCATCGGTGAGGGCGGCGGGCTCTGGGCTCACCTGACCGCGGAGCTCCGACCGCTCGATCTCGTCACCCGCGTCGCCGTGGTCGAGGAAGTCGCTCACTTTCTGCTCTATCCGGACGTTCCCTTCCTCGCCGACCTCGCATTCGCGGCGAAGGAGGCGGGGCTCTCGGTCGAGTCGTTCGAGTCGCGGGAGATGCTCACGTTCCTCGACGACTACTGGACGACACCGGCGGGTCACGAGTGGGTCGGCCGGATCTCCGTCTTCCTGCGTTACCTCGCCCGGCGCGCCCCAAGCGAGCAGCAAGCGCTCCTGAGCGGTCCCCTCAGCACGCCGCGCCTGGTGCGGCACACGCTGGACGGCGAGAGCCGCGAGCGTCTGCGCGAGGCTTTCAACACGCCGCTCTACCCCATGATCCTCGTCGCCAACGAGGTCATGCAGGAGGGCCTCGACCTGCACCGCTCTTGCTCGCGTATCGTGCACCACGACCTGGCGTGGAACCCCGCGGTGCTCGAGCAGCGCGTCGGCCGCATCGATCGCCTCGGGTCTCTGACCGCCCTGCGTCGAAAGGACTCGCCGGCGGCAACCCTCGACGTCGCGTACCCGCTCATCCATCGAACGATCGACGTGCGCCTCCACCGCACGGTGAAGGCTCGCGAGAAGTGGTTGGAATTCCTGCTCGGCGCGACGCCCAAGTTCGAGGAGTACTCGTTCGACGAGGAGCCTCCCGAGCCGCTCCCCGATGCGCTCGCGGCGTCACTGGCGATCGACCTGCGTCCACGGCTCGGGGTCGTGGGCGCGATGCCAAAGGACAAGCCATGACCCACGGTCCCGAAGGGCTCAACGCCTCGTCGCCGGCTCAGGCCCGCGGCCTCGCCTCACGCCACGCGGGTACGAACTCATTGCGGAGGGGTTCGTTTGATTGATGCGGCTGCACGAGGAGTGTCGGCGAATCCCGTGGAGCCCGGGCCCCTCGACTTTCTCAGCCTGCTCGACGAGGACTATCGAGACGCTGTGGTCCATCTCGCGTGGGCCGTGGATCGCAAGACGAAGGACCGCGTGCTCCTGACCGCCTCGGTGGAGCTGCTGCCCACGGAGGTCCCCATTCCCATGCCGCTCGGAGAGCGGCATACGAGGATCAGCTCGCGATTCTTCGCGTACACGCGTGAGGTCACCGTATCCGCTCGTCGCGCGTTCGAGTGGTTCGTCGCGGCTGGACGGGGAAGGGCCTTGAGGCCCGTCGACGATCGTTCCTTCCCGGACGACTCGGTTCTCGACGCCCCACGGTTTCTTCTGATGCCTCTCGATCGGGAGCCTGCAGGGCGGGCGCTCCTGACGTCGACGTGGAAGATTCCCTTCTCGCCGGACTGGCAACCGTCCCCGCGCGTTAGCCACCTGATCCCCGAGTCGAGCCCGTTCGCTAGCTGGACCCAGGAAGAGCGCGACGCGGCTCTCTCATGGATGAACGACGAGCTTCACGCGGACCTTCGAACGTTCAAGGAGTATGTCGGAGCAGTTCACCTCGTGGCTCCCAACCCGCTTTTTCGCGAGGTCTTCGTCCGCCATAAGCAAGACCCGGACGGACGCTCAAAGCTTGTCGTCGTGTTGACACCGCGGGCAGGTCGTTCGCTGTCGGGCCTCACTCTCGTCGTGGAGGAGGAGCGGGCCGTCGGCATCGGAGTTCTCGCCTGCGTCCCGATCGAAAGCGAGGTCGTTGAAGTTCCGCTCCCTCACTTCCCCGGGATGATTCGCGAGCGCATCGTGGATGGGGGCCGTGGACTCCTGTACGACGGTCCCTTCGGCATGTTCGGTGTCGGCTTCAACCTCAGCGTGCAGCTGGCCTCGTCGGTTCGTCGGATCGACCCTGGTGGAGGTAGCGCTGCCTATGAGGTGCCGCTTGTCGGCGGTTTCAAGACGGGAGGCCGAGTCGGTGGGACGCCTGACAAGGGCTTCGCCGAGAGGAGGCTGGCGCACGCAAAGATCGAGCGCCGGCGCAGGGAGCGCGGCGTGTCGGAGCAGAGCTGGTTCCGTGAAGCAGCGCCCAATGCCGTCAAGGCGCTTCGCGCCCTTCTTGGGAAGGCGAAGGGAGAGGTCTTCGTCTGCGACCCGTACTTTGAGGAAGGAGACCTTCTGAAGGTCATCCTCGCGATCGAAGATCCGCAGACGAGGGTACGAATCCTTGCAAGCGCGCGACACTTGAAGGTGGCCGCCGGAGGGGTGGGCGACAAGCTCGAAGCCGCACTCGACGAGGCGCGTGCCGCACCTCCGGCTAGCCCCATCGAGATCCGCGTCATGCGCGGAAAGGCCCCTCCCGTTCATGATCGATTCCTCTGCGTGGGCGACGCCATGTGGATGCTGGGCGCATCACTGAATCACTTCGGAGATCGCGGCACGCTCATGGTGCTGGTACCGGATCCGGATCCCGTCCGCGCCGATCTCGACGAGATCTGGCGAGAGTCACCGTCTCTGTCAACATGGCTCACTGAGCGTCGAGCGCTGCCCCGAAAATGAGAGATCCGCGCTTTCGAGACCAGGCGCGGTGGGAGGAGGAGAAGGCCGAGGCGCACGAGCGCGCGTCGATGGGTCTCGACGCACTCGCTGACCGTGAGTCGACGGTCGTGGCGGTCGCAGCTCTCCTGCAGCTGAGTGATCCGGACTGGATTCCGTTCGCGTCAGCTACGCTCCCAGCCCTACCGAAGGTCATCATCGAGGATCTGGAACGCTTCCTTGTCGGCCAGATTGAGCTGCGGCCGGCTTCATGGCTGGTCAACGGGATGGCCCTCGCCCGCCTGGCAATCGGAGGCCCACCTTCGAGCGCGCGCCTGCTCGAAGCCGCGAAGGGCCTCGAGCGTTCGCCGCAATGGGTCTACGACGTGTTCTACGAAGCGTGCGTCAGCGAGGTGCGAGCGCTGGATGCTGACCGGCAGGAAGCATGGCTGCAAGAGCTCGAGCGTCCCGTCATCGTCGTCGACACGCCGCCCGGCCCCGCTGCGGGACGGGTGACGGTTCGCCGCACGCCTCGCGAGTGGAAGCTCGAAGACGTGTTCGACCTCTGGGACGGCGGATCCATGCCCATCGAGGTCATCGATTCGCACGCCCCCACCGTGCTGCTGTGTGCCCTCGACTTCGATCGTTGGTTTCGTGCGATTGACCGGTGGGACGATGGGCGTCTCGTCGGAGGGGCGCTGTTTGGCGGTCACCTGCTTCACGATCGGCGTGCACTACTTCGCACTCTGCAGCTTGCTGCCGACGTGTTCGACCCGGAGGGTCGATGGACGGGGCGGTCTGCAGCGGTCGTCGTCGCGAACTACGTGTTGCGGCACGCGGAGATGGTTCACGAGGCGATTCGTCAAGCGGGAGATCGTTTCAAGGCCGACGAGGAGACCACGAACGCGCTGCGGGAGTTTCACGAGGTGGAGTTGCCCCTCTACTTCGCCGAGGCTTGGTCCGTGCTGCTCACGCGCCGTGACGGCCTCGCGATCGCGGCGGCACTCCACGCGGACCTTTGTAGGGTCGGGCTGGGTCTTGTAGGCGATGGCACGATGCGAGCCATCGCGCGGGACGGCCTCACGGCGCAACTCATCGCACACGGCGTTCGCACGGCCGACCTTCGTGACCTTTGGCTTGGGCGACGTCGACTCCGCGCGGAGGCGAGACTTAGCACTCATGCTGCGCACGCATCGGGGGTGAACGTTCTGGTTTCCGTCGTGGAGGTCGTCGAGGCCGGCGGCGCTAACGACGACAACCTCCTCGACCTCTTCGTGGACCGGATTCGCGAGCCAGATCCGGCGTGGGCGATGCTTGCCCGCGGCGGGTCGCTGAACACCGTCCTCGACCGGCTCCTGAAGCTGGTTGGCGCGACCCCGAAGGCGATGTTCGCGTTCGGCTTGCTGTACGAGCACCTTGAGCCCGTTCGTCGTCGGAGTGAGCGCGTGCTCGCGCACGCACTGAAGGATGGCAATCTGTCCAGCGTCCTCTGCCTCGTGATTCTTCTTGGCATGGTCGACGAGCCGACCGCTCCAATCGAACACCGTCGCGTGGCCCTGGAGCGCATCCTGGTCTGGACTACGCGGCTCTTGCTCACGCAGGCGCCACACTTCCAGCCGACCCTCAGCGTCGAGCGGGTCTTCGCGTTCGCCGTCCGCCTCTCAGCGCGCTTATCGTCGTCGGGTCTGGATGCGGCTCTTAGCATTGCTGTCGCCGACGCTGGCTTGGCTGCTTCGGTCTGCGCCGGCCTTGCGCGAGAGCTTCCTCGCGAACACGTCGCCGACCTGCTGCGCCCGCTGAGCACGAGCCTCGACTCCATCTTGGAACGCGCGCGCAGGCGGGCGGGTGTGACGGAGAACGCGGCCGACTCGGAATCGGCGAAGGAGCTCGAGCTCGCCTTTCCATGAAGTCGCCGCCGTCTCTTCGTCGCGAAATGAACGCCGACACGGTTGCGAGAGGCGTGCGCGAACCCTATGCGAGATCGCGAAAGTCCGACCACCCGCGTGCGACGAGACGGGACGCAACCGACCTCGCAACCTGGCCGTGACCAGCGCTGCTGAGCGTGACAAGTGTGCCTCGGATCGAGCTGGCGCATCTGCTCACGCGCGACGCGTTACCCCCATCGACGAATCTCGCAAGACACACTGCCACTTCGGCGGGGAACGTCCCCGCCAGAGCAGCGAGTCTCTTTGCAACGTCATGGTCCCAGTCGAGGCTACCACCAGTCTTTACGAGCACGCGCTCGAGTACTGGGAGCGTCCAGGTGGGCGCAAGCGCCGTGCTGCTGAACCACCAACCAAACGCCGCTAGGTCGGCCTCGTCGGTCCGGGGCGCCGCCTCCCACGCCTCCCAGAGCGCCACGACTCGCCGCAGCGCGGCATCGTCGATAGGGTCCTTGCTCCGGTGCAACGCACGCCCGAGCGACTCGAGCGCCTTGTGGCGCGAACTCGAAGACGCGACCTCGAGGAACGAACGCATTACCCCGTTCGCGCTCGCGTCCACGACGCCCCACGCAGCGAGCCACGTGAGATGGTCGGCGAGATCGTCCGCTCCCTTGTGCGAGAGCTTGGCGATGGACGTCACGGTAGCTTCGTACTTCGTGCGCGCTATCTCGAAGACATCGCGCGTCGGCCCATTCCAGTGGAGGAAGGCCTCCCATAGCGTTCCCCAGGATCCGACGTCGTCGCCGGGGAACAGAACCTCCACGACGCTGCATGCTCGCGTTCGATCGAGAGCACAGATCGTGTTCAGCCTCTGTGCGATGACCGCGCGGACCGCGCGGGCGTGCTCCTCCGACGGATGCGCGCGTCGAAGCGCCGCATCAAGCACTTCGTCCCGCATGAGGCGGGCTGCGTCGTTGCCCAGCTCGTCGAGGTGGGCAGCTAGTGCAATTGCAGCGTGCAGCGCCTGCCCACGTACGGTGTTGATAGCCAACGTCGCATCGTCCATTCGACTGGCGCTGACGCGTGCTTCCGTCGGGTCGCGATCGTGAAGCACGTTCCCCAGTAGCCGCCACGCGCGCTGGATGTTCTCCCCGAGCTCCTTCTCGTGCAGCGCGGCGTCGAGCACGACATCGACGACGCTTCGGCGCGCCGCCTCCCAGTCCTCGGCGCTATCGCGGCGCTCGTCACCGGGACTGATCTCGACATCGGCGTGCGCCACAATCCACTCCGACAGGTCCATCACCGACGGCCAATCGAACACGAACGGCTTGCCCTCCGGCGTTCGCTTTTCGGACGCCTGTGCTGCCTCGTGAAGTCCGATGAGTAGGCAGCTGCCGTAGCGCTCGTGGAGCTCGCGGAGGTCGCGCGCCAGGCGTGAGAATCGGGTCGGATCGCGAGAGGCACATGCTTTCACCTCCAGAGCGAGTCCACGACGTGACGGCGCGAATACGTCTTCGTTCGACGGACGCCAACTGCGAAGGAATTCGAGGAGCTCCGTGTCGGGCAATTGAGCCAGCTCTGCCGCACGCCGCGGAGGATTTGGTCCGGAGCGAACCTCGCCGAGCCAAGACAGAAACGTTGGGTGCTCAGGGGCATGCCCGCCGGTAAGCGCTTCATATTCGCGATCTACTTCGGGCGGCCGGTTGTCTCCGAGAACTGCGAACCAGCGGACGAGGCACGCTCGACCGTAGCGTTGGACGTCCCCGTCACTCACGTCGGCACCTAGGATCGAGCGGATGCTTTCCTCGGATGAGTTCGCCCGTAGCGCCATGACGACTCGTTCCTGCTCGTCCGGTCCTAGCGCCCCAAACTGGTCACGGATCATCGACGATAGTTCGTGGAAATGTTCGGTGGAATTGAGGAGGATCAGGTCCGTCGCCCGCTCCACGACCAGCTCGGGCGCCCGCCCGCCGTGCCTCCCGAGGAGGTACAAAGCAAGACGTCCATAGATGGGCCGTCCCAAACCCTCGAGTTCCGCCACTGCCGTTCGTGTCGCGGCGCCATCGCCTTCCTCACAGATCGTCTCATAGAGCTTGCGTAGGTGGACGAGGAGGAGGTCGACAGGGTCGTCTCCGACGTTCTGGCGACTGTCTTCGATCGCCGAACGCCAGTTCGAGGACTCGTCACTACCGCGGTCGATCAACTCGATGAGGAGCGCCTTTGCGCTCTCCCGGTCTGCCGTTGCTAGCGGTCCGAGAGTGCCATCGAGAAGACCCTCGTACTCCCACGACGACATCCGCGCTTGGTGCGCGTGCCAAGGCTCCGCCTTCTCGCGCCGGGTAAGACTGAGGGACGCGCGAAGTAGGTCCACGGCCGCGGCCCGCTCGCCCCCGGAGATCAAGTAGACGACGAGCTTCTGGACCGCATCGGAGAGAAGGCCTCCCTCCCAGTCGTGGGAGCCAAGCCAGCGACTCTCGTGGATGGCGACGCGCGCTGCCTGGGGAGGAGGGAGCTGGATCGCAGCGAGTACAAACGCGAGATGCACGCTCTCGTTGTCCACCACGGGGACTCCCTCGATGACCGTAGCGACATCGTCGGGGCGCTCCGGCGCGATTCGACGGAGGTACGCGGCCTGGGGCCACGATGGGAACGTGAAGCTGCCGCCTTCGAAGAATTGAACGTCGGGCGGGTCGGAGAACGCGCCTCGGTCACGGAGCGGGACCAGCCACTCGGCGGACAGCTTTCCAAACACCTGAGCGAGAGCCGTCACCCCGGGAGCCAGATACGTCACGAGGAGATTGATGTCGTTGTCGTCGGGCTTGTCCTTAGACGCGATCGTGTCGATGTGCTCGACGATGCTGGAGTAGTTCGCCTCAGCGGCATCCAAGACCGTCGCCAGGACATCGACAAAAAGCTCGAACCGCAACGAGAAGACGTCGTCGAGCGTGCGCGGCCCTCTGAGGTCGTTCCGATGCGCGACGGCATGCCAGCTACCATCGCCGACGAAAGTTCCCCACTGACGAGCCACGTCGTCCTGCACCAGATCCAGGGCGTGCAAGACGCCGTCAACCTCGAGGGCATGCACCTTCCCCCCTTTCGCGGCGGCGTCTCGGATCTTCCGTGCCGCTTCGGGGAGGGTGCGCAGGACCTGACGCACCGCACTCTCGACCTCGCGCACCAGGTGACCGACAAGGTGGGTGGTCGTCTTGAACGGCGGCGGTCGACGGTTCGCGAGGTCGCATGCGTCGACGAAGAAGTCGGCAGCACCTTCGCTGATCAGGCGACGCAGAAGATCATGAACTCGCTCGTGTCGGCGACTCGGGAACGTCGGTGGCTGCCGTCGAAGTTCCACGTCGGCATCGTAGGCCGCCGCCTACGGCGTCGTCGATCGCCAAGGGCATGTGTGACGGCAGACATCGAGACGCGCGTGCACTCATGACCCTGCCGACCTCGATCGGACACGTTTCCCGTGCCGAGACCGTGCCGAGATCGAGGTCCGGAGCGGTCCTCTCGAGGCCCCTCGGGTCCACTCCGTCGGCGCCTCCGAAACCGACGGAACGCAGCGAAAACAGAGGGAAACTGCTGGCGGAGGAGGAGAGATTCGAACTCCCGGTAGCTTTCACTACGGCGGTTTTCAAAACCGCTGCCTTAGACCACTCGGCCACTCCTCCGGAGGCTCACGATCTAGCAGGGATCCCTCGGCCGAACCAAGGCAGGACGTCTGCCCCTGCACACGTCCTCGCGGCCCCCCGGGCTCGACGCGGGCGTGTACACCCTCGAGACGTGCAAGACCGGGATTGCCGCGGACGTGCCGGAGATCCATCGGATGTACTTCCAGTGCGTGACGATGCCGGGGTTTCGGTAGCCTGACCCGGTTGCCCCGCGCGCTCTACAAAGGAGCTTCGGTCGTCTCGCTCCGGCAAACGCTCCGGATCCGTGGCCTCGACCGGGCGATGGCCGAGCAGCTCGAGCCCGACGTGCGCGAGCGCTTCGAGCGCGTCGTCGCGACGGACTGGATCCCGGTCGGCGACGTGGCCGCGATCTACTCGGTGGCGGCCCGGCTCCTCCACCCGGGCCGCGCGCGCCCCGTGCACGCCCTCGGACGCGATCTCGCGCGCATGCACCTGACCGGCATCTACCGGGTGATCCTTCGGCTCGTGACGGCCGAGACGCTGCTCGGGCAGAGCGGGCGCCTCTGGTCCACGTACAACGCCAAGGGCCGCCTCGTGGTGGTGGACGCGTCGGAGCGCGCGATGGACCTCGTCCTCCTCGACTACCCCGACTACCCCGCCGTCGTGCGCGAGTCGCTGTCGGGCTACATCGCCGGCGCCGCCGAGCTCACCGGCGCCACCGACGTGCGCGTGGTGCACGGCGAGTCCGACCCGGCGCGGTGGACCTACGACGTGCGGTGGCGCTGACGGCGCACGCGGCGCCCGAGGCCGAGGAGGAGACCCAGCGTCGCGAACGCCGCGCCGCCGCGTGACGTGCCCGCGGCCGCCGCACGGCAGCCGGTCGACTCGACCTCCATCGCCGCCTCTTCCGAGGCCTCGATCGTCACCGACGTCGTCTCCGGCGGTGGGCGCGGGATCGCGACGGGCACGGCCGCCGGCTCACCCGGGGGCGCGCCGGCGTCCGGGACGCGGAGGCCGAGAAGCTCCTCGTACGCCTCGACGAGCGAGACGTACGGCGGGACGTACACGTCGCCGACGCCCGACACGTTCTGCTTGATGTTGAAGTGGAGGTGCGTCGTCGTCGGCGTGCCGCCGAACTGGTTCGACACCTTGCCGATGCGCTCGCCGCGCGCGACCTTCTGGCCGACCTTCACCTGCAGCGTGCTCATGTGGAGGTAGTCGAAGCGCGTGCCGTCCGCGGCGGTGAGGTAGACGCTGTACGAGCCGACGTTCGTGATCGTCCCGTCGACGACGGCGACGACCCAGTGCGTGTCCTTCGCGCACGTCGCGGCGCGGAGGTCTTGCCCCTGGTGGCCCGTCCCCGACGGACACAGCGGCATGCTCCACGAGCGCTTCTCGCAGTAGTTGTCCTTCCACGGGTAGCCGTAGTTGCGCTTGTCGCACTGGTCACCGCCGACCTCGCCGCCTCCCGGGCTGTAGACCTGCGAGTTCGCGAAGGCGGGCCCCGACTCGATCGGGAAGCGCATCCCCGGCGCGTAGACGGTCGTGTCGATCCGTCCCGACCCCGACTGCGCCGCGAGCTTTCCGGGCGGGTCGTAGGAGAACGCCGTCTCCGCGGCGGCGCGTCCCCCGGCGAGGGCGTACGCCGCGAGGAGGCCCGCGCCGACGAGGCGCTTCATCGGCCGCCTCCGCCGACGAACGCGAGGCCGTCGACGAGCGACATCACGAGCGTGTCGTCCGCGCACCGCGCGTCGGTCGGCGTCTCGCACTCGAGGTCCACCGTGTACGCGACGCCGTTCTCGCGCCAGGAAGCGGAGCGGATCCCTTCGTTCTCCGTGACGAAGCCGGTCGTGCCGCGGACGAGGCGGTCGCCGCGGACGGGCCCGACGCCTTCGTAGCGGTGCTCGCGCCGGGTCGCCTGGACGACGACGGTGATGCCGTCGTGGCGGTGGCTGAACGCGTAGAACTCTGGCTCGACGACGAGCGACGCGGCCGCGAGATCGCTCCCGCGCGGCACGAGGACCGGGACCGGCGCGCGGCTCACCTTCGCGCGCGCCTCCGCGCCGAGCGCCCCGAGGAGCCCGCGATCGACCTGCGACGACGCAGGCCAGATCACGTTCGACGTCACGACGCTCGGCGCAGGAGCGTTCGCGCTCGACGCGACCGGATCGTTGCAGCCGAGGAGCGCCGACGTGAGGGCGGCCCCCACCACGGAGCCGAGAAGGGAGCGCATCGTGCGCGCGTCCCGCAAGAGCCGCGCCACCGCGGAGGCGTCGATGAGCGCTTCATGAAGTCCGTCTTCCCTGCGCGGCGACAGCGGAAGAGTCGCGCGTCACTGTCGTTCGCTCGGGCCCTCGCCCACACGCTGCGCGGATCTCGTCGCGACCTCACGCGGAGGGCTCGCGAGCGCACTCGCGGCCGGGCGCGAGGGGTGCCCCGGCGCCATGCCGCGACCCATGCCACATTGGGCGCGTGAAGACGACGCGCCCGCACGAGCCGTCACCGGCCGCGCGGCGCGAGGATCGGGACGATGTCGAGGACCTCGTTCGTCGGGTGCATGTCGAGCGCGAGCTCGTCGAAGAACGCCTCCGTCGCGGCTGGGACCCACACGCCGGCCTTCCCGATCGGCGACGCTGCGCCGCGCGCCTCGACGACGAACCGCCCGTCGCACGAGGCGCGCACGTCGCCGCCGTGCACTTCGGCGACGAGCTCGTGCCACACGCCCTTGACGACGTCCGCCTCGGCGCCGGCGAGCTCGCGCTCGATGCCGCCGCGCACGGTCGCGATGACGAGCTTCCGGCGCGCGACGTCGAGGCGCGCGAGGCCGTAGTTGGCCTCGTCGCGGTAGCCGAAGACCAGCCCGCACGCGGCCTCGGCGGCGGCGTCGGCGCTCACCTTGCACCGGGTCGCGGCGCGGAGATCGCGCGCGGAGGTCTCGCGCGCGAGGAGGATCGCGGGCCCCGCGCCGGGCTCGCCGACGCGGTTGACGAGCGCGCGGGCGCCGGTCGCTTCGGGGTGGTGCTCGACCGCCCAGGTGCCGCCGCCGGCGCGTGTCGTCGTGAGCCCGAGGCTCGAGGTGTCGGAGGCGACGTCGAGGAACCGCCATCGCACGAGACGCGACGTCGGGGCGCTCGCGACGAAGAAGAGGAGGAGCGCGCCGCACGTGAGCACGAGCCCCGACGCGATCGCGCGCGTCGCCATTCCCGTCCTCGCGTCGGGGTCGGCCGCCGCCGTCGACGCGCTCTCGTCGCTCTTCGGCGCGATCTTCGCGCGGATCGCGCCCTCGGCGTCGTCGTGCTCCGCGACGAGGTCGGCGACCTCCAGCATCGCGACGGCGTGGACGAGGCGGTCCCGCCGTCGCCGGTGGCGATCGCCGACGAGCGCCGCGACGAACGCGACGGCGATGCCCACGGTGAGGACGATTCCCACCGGGGTCGCGAGCGGCTCGTCTCCGACCCAAACGCCGACCGTGCCGCGAACCGCGACGAGGCCGAGGAGGACCCACGCGAAGGTGGAGGAGACGCGCGCCGTCCGGGCCGCGCTTCCGAGCTCGCGGCGGGCGCGCGCGAGGGCGTCGCGGACGGACACGGGGGCGTGGTCGGGTCCGGCCATGGGCAGGAGGTTCCCACCGTCACGGGGTGGAAGCAAATGCCAGACCGAGCGGGCTCCGAGGGCGGGTCGGTGCTAGGCTGCCCGCACGTCGTTTCCGTTTTCGTTCTCCCGCGGCCTCGGTTCTGCCCGGTGTTCGAGCTAGGAACGAACCCTCCGGAGGTTTCTGATGACCAACAAGCTCTACGTCGCCAACCTACCGCCCGACACGACCGAGGATGTCCTTCGGCGACACTTCTCCTCATGCGGTGGGGTCGCGGACGTCGAGATTGTGACCGACCGGCAGAGCGGTCGGTCCCGCGGTTTCGGCTCCGTGACGATGACGAGCCCGGCGTACGCCGCGGCCGCGCTGAAGCTCAACGGCTCGGATCTCGACGGGAACGCGCTCCGCGTGAGCGACGCCCCGGTACGCGGCGGGGCCGAGAAGGTGGTCGCGACGGTGCGGATTCTCCAGCAGTTCCGCGAGAAGTCGAACATGAGCTACGAGCTCGACTGCCAGGGGCTGACGCTCACGCTGCGCATGTTTCCGACCCCCGAGGACCATTGGCGGTTCGAAGCGCGCGCGACCGACGCCGTCGACGTCGTCGTGACGGGAGCCGGAGCGACCCGTCGCGAGGCGCTCGACGAGCTCGTGCGATTGTGGAACGAAAGCGCAGCGGCGGCCGCCACGAAGCCCGTCGACGGCGAAGGGCTCGTCAAGGCCATGACCGAGGTCCGCGCCATCTGACAGCGCGCCGCAGGCGCCGAACGTGTATGATGTCCCCCTCGAGTGCCTTGGCACCCCCCGCGGGGCGCCGGCGATTCTGACCTCCACGCGACCTGTCGATCGCCGGGGATGGAAGCGGTCACGCACTGTTTCTGCTTTTTCCCGGAGAGCTCATGGTCCGTCGTTCGACTTCCAGCGCCGCCACGGCGATCACGCCGGCGGCGCCCGTCGCGCGTCCCGAGGACGCGTCGTCGGACGGCCTCCGGATCTACCTGCGGCAGATGTCGCGCGTGGATCTGTTGACGCGGGAGGGGGAGTGCGAGCTCGCGCAGCGGATCGAAGCCGCAGACCACGCCCTCTGGGGCGCGTTCGTGTCGTGTGAGCGAGGGCTCGAGGAGCTCGTACGCTTCGGCGCGCAGCTCCGCTCGGGCGAGGTCCGCCTCGCCGACGTCGTCCTCGCGCGCGGCGCCGACCCGGACGATCCCCACCGCGAGGCTCGCGAGACCGAGCGCCTCGCCGAGCTCCTCGAGCGTCTGCCGACGATGGATCGCGGGAAGAAGCGCGACGAGCGTCTCGCGCTCGCCTTCGAGGTGAAGCTCGAGGAGCGCGCGGTGGCGCGGCTCCTCCGGGCGATCCGCCTCCGTCGTCGCGCGCTCAAGGAGAGCGCGACGAACGCCACCGAGCGCGCGGAGCTCGCGAAGCTTCTCCGCGCCTGCGCGGTCTCGACGGACGCGATGCGCTCGCGCACGGCGGCGCGCGCGGCGCTCGTCGAGGCCAACCTCCGCCTCGTCGTCTCCGTCGCGAAGAAGTACGCGCATCGCGGCCTCCCGCTCACCGACCTGATCCAGGAGGGCAACATCGGCCTCATGCGGGCGGTGGAGCGCTTCGAGTACCGGCGCGGCTACAAGTTCAGCACCTACGCCTCGTGGTGGGTCCGGCAGGCGATCTCCCGGGCGCTCTCGGACAAGGCGAAGACCATCCGCACGCCCGTGCGCATCACCGAGCTCATCGGTCGCGTGACGCGCCAGAAGCGCGCCTACAGCCAGGAGTTCGGACGCGAGCCGACGACCGAGGAGGTCGCGGCGGAGCTCGGCATGACGCCCGAGCAGGTGACGCTCGCGGAGCGATGCGCGCGCCAGCCGATGAGCCTCGACGCGCCGCTCACGTCCGACGCGCAGTCCGGCACGATGGCCGATCTCGTCGCCGATCCGGACGCCATGTCCCCGCTCGACGCCGCGATCGACTCGCGCCGCGCCGAGCGCGTGAAGTCCTTGCTCGCGACCCTCCCGCCGCGCGAGCGCAGCATCCTCGAGATGCGCTTCGGCATGACGGACGACGGCGAGCAGACCCTCGAGCAGATCGGGCGCGTCTTCGGTGTGACCCGCGAGCGCATCCGGCAGCTCGAGGCCGTCGCCCTCGGCCGCCTCCGTCACCCGTCGCGCTCGCGCGCCCGCGCGATCCTCGCGGAGAGCTGAGCCCTCGCGCCCGAATCCGGCAAGCACCGCTTGCACGACGGGCCTCCGCACCCTAAGGTGCTGCTTCTCACGACACGTTCCGACGCATTCACGACGCTCTCGTTCACTTCGGGATTCGTTCTGGCCTTGCGAAGCTGCGCTGCTTGTGACCCCGAAGTTTGAACAGAAAAGAGTCAGTCATGAACAATCGCCTCTACGTCGGTAACCTCTCGTATGACGTCAACGCGGACTCGCTCCGCTCCACCTTCGCCGAGTTCGGCGAGGTCACCGACACCCACGTGGTCATGGACCGCGAGTCGGGCCGCGCGCGCGGCTTCGCGTTCGTCACCATGAACACCCCCGCCGAGGCCGAGAAGGCCATCACGGGCCTCAACGGCGCGATGCTCGACGGCCGCGCCCTCCGCGTGAACGTCGCCGAAGAGCGCGGCGCGCGTGGCGCGGGCGGCGGTGGCGGCGGCGGCGGGAACCAGTCCCGCGGCGGTCACCGCGGCTGGTGATTCGACGCTCGGCGGAGTGAGCTCGCTCACGCGCTGACACCCTCGACGTCGCCCTCCGGACCCCGGAGCGGCGACGTCGCTCATTTCGGCGTCGGCTTCTCACTCGTGACGATGCCGGTGGTGCACGTCCTCGCCGTGCGCGTGCTCGTGCTCCACGCTCTCGTGCGTGTGCACGTGGCTGTGCGATCCGACGACGACCTCGGCGTGCGTGTGCTCGTGATGCCCGTCGTCGTGGTCGTGCGCGTGCTCGTGGGTGACGCGCTCGTGGCGATGACGGTGCCCGTGGTGCTCGGTCGCGTGCAGCCACACGGCGACGCCGAAGGCCGCCGCCGAAGCGCCGACGAGAAGCGGGTTCGCGCGGTCGCCGAGCGCGAAGGCGAGCGCGGCTCCGACGAAGGGACCCACCGCGAAGAGCGAGCCCGTACGGCCTGCGCCGAGCGAGCGCTGCGCGAGCAGGTAGAGCCGCAGGCTCACGCCGTACCCCAGCGCGCCCACGATGAGCAGAACCCCGATCGACCACGCGCCCGGGAGCGGCTCGCGTCGGACGAGCGCGCCGGCGGACGACAGCGTCGCGCCGGCGAGCGCCTTCCAGATCACGACGGCCCGCGGATCGAGCTCGGCGAGGGGGCGCGTGAGACTGTTGTCGAACGCCCAGGCGAGCGTGGCGCCCGCGACGGCGACCATCCCAACGAGGCTCGTCCCCGTGTCCCCCGCTCTCGTCCGCAGCGCCAGGAGCGCGCCGCCCGCGACCATGAGCGCGCAGGCGACGACGACGCGCCTGCTCACGGACTCGCCGTACAGCGCACGAGCCAGGACGACGGTGAGGACCGCCTCCCCGTTCAGGAGGAGCGACGCTCCGAGGGCGCTCGTGCGTTGGAGGCCCCACGCGAGGCAGACGGGAGCGACCGCCGCGCCGAAGAAGGCCACGAGCGCGATCCGCCGCGCGTGCTCGCGTCGGACGGACGCTTCCGTCCCGCGCGCCCCTAGCCCCGAGAGGATCGTCCCGAGCACCGCCCCGGCGTAGAGGAGTGCCGCCGTCGTGAACGGACCGACGCCTGCGCCCGCGCGCTGGACGAGGGGGCTCGTGACTCCGAAGAGCACGGCGGCGGCGACCGCGAGCGCCGTCCCGCGCGCGAGGGGGGAGATCGAACGCCGAGCGGACGACATGCGACCTGCCGAGCGTAGCGCGACGCGCGCTCGACGTTCTCGTATCGTAGGACGATGCGGCGAACGTCCTTCTTCGTGGGAGCGCAGGTCACGTGTGCCGCGCTCGGCTTGTCCTTGGCGATGTGCGGCGAGTCCTCGGTCGCCCCGACGGAGGATCCCGACGCTCCGGACGCCTCGACCACGGGAAGCGACGGATCCTCCGAAGAGCGCGACGCGACCGTCACGCCCGAGGATGCGGGCGCGGACGCACGCGACGCCGCGACCCCATCCGACGCGTCCGATGCCGCGGACGCGAGCGATGCGAGCGATGCGTCGAGCCTCGACGCCGGTGACGCCGGCACCCCCGGCGCGATCGTGCAGCTCGCCGTCGGCGACGACAGCGCCTGCGTCCTCCGCGGAGACGGTCGCGTGAAGTGCTGGGGCAACGCGAACTGGCTCGGCTACGGGCTCGCCTTCCCGGAGAACAAGGGCGACGGCGCGAACGAGATGGGCGCGCTCCTTCCGTTCGTCGACCTCGGAGCGAACCGGACGGCGGTCTCGCTCTGGGGTGGCTCGTACGGCTACGTGCGCTGCGCGGTCCTCGACACCGGCGGCCTCAAGTGCTGGGGCGCGAACGGCTCCGGCAACCTCGGCCTCGGCGACACGAACGTCCGCGGAGACGGCCCGAACGAGATGGGAGACAACCTCCCGTTCGTGGCGCTCGGCACGAATCGAACGGCCAAGATGGTGTCGGCCACCAACGCGCACACCTGCGCGATCCTCGACGACGACCGCATCAAGTGCTGGGGCAACAACGGCGACGGTCAGCTCGGCCTCGGCGACACGCAGACGCGCGGCGACGGGCCGAACGAGATGGGAGACAACCTGCCCTTCGTCGACATCGGGGCCGGTCGCAAGCCGAAGACGATCCAGGTCGCGAACGCGCGCACGTGCATCATCACGGATCAGGATCGCGTCCGCTGCTGGGGCGCGGGCTCGAACGGCCAGCTCGGGAGCGGCAACGGCGCCAGCAGGGGTGGCGCGCCGAACCAGATGGGCCAGAACCTCCCCGACGTCGACCTCGGGACGAACCGGACGGCCAAGGCCATCGCCATGGGGATCACCCACACGTGCGCGATCCTCGACGACGGCACGGTGAAGTGCTGGGGGAACAACCCCTACGGTCAGCTCGGCCTGGGTGACACGAACGATCGCGGCGACGGACCCAACGAGATGGGCGACGCCCTCGCGGTCGTGCCCCTCGGCGTCGGCCGCACGGCGAAGGCGATCGCCGCAGGCTCGAGCCACACGTGCGCGATCCTCGACGACGACTCGGTCAAGTGCTGGGGTGAGAACAACCAGGGGCAGCTCGGCCTCGGGAACACCGGGCGCCGCGGCGACGGGCCGAACGAGATGGGCAACGACCTCCCCGCCGTCCCCTTCGGGCTCGGTCGCAAGGCGGTCGCGCTGTCGCTCGGCAGCTCGCACTCGTGCGCGCTCCTCGGCGACGGCGCGCTCAAGTGCTGGGGCTACGGCAATCGCGGACAGCTCGGTCTCGGCGACGCGCAGAACCGCGGCGACGAGAACAACGAGATGGGCGACAACCTCCCCGCCGTCTCGCTCGGACCTTGAGTCACGCCCGCTCGGCGACGAGGACTGCGACGTCGTCCGCGAGCGCGCCCGCCGGGAGGCGCGCGGCGGCGACGAGCGCGTCGGCGACGGCGCCGAACGGTGAGGTCCGGACGAGCTCCTCGATGCGCGCTCCGGGCGCGTGACGGAAGAGGCCGTCGGTCGCGACGAGGAGCCGCTCGGCGTCGCCTCCGATCGCGACGAGCTCGGGCGCGGCGGCGCCGGTCCCGAGGCGCGCGCGCGAGCCCGTACCGGCGAGTCGCTCGAAGCGCCCGGCCGAGAGCCGCCACGTCTCGCTGTCTCCGGACGAGGCCACGAGCGCGTTCGCTCCGCCGATGACGACGACGACGCCCGTCGTCTCGCCGATCGCGTCGCGGGCGAGGCCGCGGTCGACGTCCTCGAAGAGCCTCCGCCAGCTCGAGGTCGCCTCCAGGTCGAACGCCCCGTCGAGCACCGCGTCGCGCGCGGCGGTGAGGAAGCGATCGGCCGCGGCGCCGCCGTCGCCGCCGGCGCCGTCCGCGACGACGAGCACGGCGACCACCCCACGCGCGAAGACGTCGGCTCGATCCCGAGAAGACCGAGGTCCCTTCGCCGCCGTCGCGCGTGTCACGAGGACCGACACGTGCCCTCCGTCAGGCCGCCGGGCGCTCGCTCTGCATCGAGGTCTCCTCCTCGATGGGCGTCTTCCGCACGTGCGCGCCGATGAGGTGGAGGAGCGACGGCAGGAAGAAGATGGCGCACAAGAGGCACGTGACCTCGCCGAGGATCGCGAGGCGACCGAACGATCGCATCGCCTGGTTGTCCGCGAAGAGCAGCGCCCCGTAGCCGACGGTGGTCGTGAAGCTGCACAGCGTGACGGCGCCGACATGCAGCTTGACCGCTCGGGTCACGTCGCCGCCGAGCAGGCGCGAGCGATCGAAGATGTTGAACGGGTACTCGGAGCCGATCCCGAACGTGATCGGCAGCGCGATGAAGTTCAGGAAGTTGAGGCGCTCTCCCCAGAGCGCGGCGCCGCCGACCGCCCACGTCACGCCGAGGACGAGCGACGCGAGGACGGCGAACGTCCCCCGTCGAGACGAAGTGGCGGCCGCGACGACGAGCGCGACCATGAAGAAGGCGACCGCGGTCGCGAGCGGCCCGTCGCGCTCGAGCGAGCGGATCATCTCCGCGAAGATCGTCGCGCGGCTGACGGTGTCGACGACGGTCCCGTCCGGGAGCCGGATGCCGTCGATCACGTCCGAGATGTGGAGCAGCGCGTGGCCGTCGTTCGTCGAGACGCCCTTCTTGTAGCGGACGTAGAAGACCGTCCCGAGCGCGCCGTTCTTCTCCGAGAAGCGTGACCGGAGGAGCTGGGGGAGATCCCGGAACCCGATCGCCCTCAGCGCTTCGGGGGGGCGGAGCTCCTCGAGGCTCTTCCGCTCGTCGGGCGCGAGCGAGTCGAGGACGCGGGGGGTGAGCCGATCGCGGAGGCGCGCGAGCACCTCCAGCTTCTTCTCCTGCTCGGCCGCCGTTCCGGGCAGGAAATCGTGGAGGGTCGAGATCTCGTCGACGACGGCCTGGGCGCCCTTCGAGCGATCCTTCGCGAGGATCGCCTCCTTCACGATCGGCGCCTGCTCGGGCGTGTCCGCGAGGACGAGCGAGCCGGCGAGGTTCATCTTGCCGGCGAGGATGCCCTCGGCGATGCGCGTGACCTCGAAGGGGCCGCCCTTCCGTGCCTCGACCGAGCCGAGCTTGTCGAAGTCGTACTCCCACGGATCGCGGAGGAACGCCGGGAGACGCCAGGCTGTGACGAGCGTGACGACGAGCGCGATCCCGACGAACACGCGGGGGCGTCGCGCGGTGAGATCGCCGACGAACCTCGCGACCGGACCCCGGCTCTCGTCCTCGCCGAGCTCCGCGTCCTTCTCGCGCAGGAACGCCGGCAGCTTCGGCTGGAGGCGCTCGACGAGGACGATGAGCGCCGGCAGGCAGGGGATCATCGAGATCCAGACGAGGAGCATCCCGACGAAGCCGATCATCCCGAACTGGCTGAAGCCGCGGAAGCGCGTCACCGTCAGCGAGCCGTACGCGATGCTGGCGACCGACGACCCGACGAGCTCCGCGCGGAACGCGTTCCACACTGCCTCGCGCCTCGCGACGTCAGGCGCCATCTTTCGCGCGCGGAACTCCTTGTAACGGGAGTAGAGGACGATCGGGTAGTTGATGCCGTTGCCGAGGACGATCGCGCCCAGGAACGCGCCCGACGAGTTCACGTAGCCGTACTTCCAGGTCGCGAAGGCGTACGCGCAGCCGACCCCGAAGAGGGGCGGGAAGCCGATGAGGACGAGCGAGATCGGAGAGCCGTAGAACCAGACGATGCCGCCGAGGATGAGGACCGCGGCGACCACGGTGCCGACCTTCGCCTCGTGGACGAGCGACTCCTTCTCCGCGTGGGCGTTGGGGAGATCGCCGCCGAGGCCCACCTTCATCGACGGGTGGAACGACGTCGGCTTCACCCCCTCGAGGCGCTCGCGCACCTTGGCGAGGAGGACGTCGTCGTTGCCGCCGCCCGTTCCCCCCGCGGTCGTGAAGATGCGCATGACGAGGCGCGTGCTGTCCGCGTTCGCGAAGTAGCCCGTCGGGAAGCCGTCCTTCTCGTTCGCCTTCTCCTCGAAGCGCGCGCGAAAATCGTCCATCCCGAGCGAGTGCTCGGCCGCCCCTTCCGAGAGATCGTCGACCATCCCGCTCTTGATCGAGATCTGCTGCTCGAGCTTCGCGTCGGCCTCCTCCAGGTCCTGGAGGTCGGTGTAGAGCCACTTGTTGGACTGGAAGAACGTCCGCGCGTCCTTCGTGCCCCACTCGACGAAGGACACGTAGGGCGCCATGTCGGGCCTCTCGAGCGCGTCACGCATCGCGTCGACGACCTTCTCGTTCGCGGCCCGGTCCGGAGACTCGACGAGGACGAAGATCGTGGCGCGCCCGCCGAGGCGGGTGAGCCGCTTCTCGAACGCCACGAACCCTGGCGCGTCGCGCGGGAGGAGCTCGAGCACGTCCGACTTCAGCCTCAGGTTCTGCGCGTACGCCCAGGCGCCGGCGAGGAGCACCAGCGCCGTCAGGATGACGAACCAGGGGCGCCGTCCGCCGAAGTCGACGAGACGTTCGACGAGGGCGCGGACCTGTCGCGCGACGCGGAGTCGGAGGCTCACCGTGCGCCTCGCGGCGGCCGCGGATTCGGACGGGGCATCAGGCTCTTCACGTGCCGGCCGCCGCATACCCTTGCCCGTCCTTCGAGGCAAGGAACGGGGCCGCTTGCCGCGGCTCGCCGAGGGGTCGCGGAGGCGAAGCGCACGATGGAACGGTCGTCGCAGCAGGGCTCCACGAGGAGCTCCGATGATCCGTCCCCCCCTCGCCGTTGTGCTCGTCCTCGCAGGATCGACGGGCTGCGCGTCCCGTCCGCCGCCGGTGAACGAGGGCCCGAGCGCCACAGTGTCTCTCCGCAGCGCGCTCGTCGTGCCGCCGAAGGTGACGCTGTCGTGTCTCGGAGGGGCCTTCTGTCGGGAGAACACCTTCGACCGTGACGACGCCGAGGGCCTCGCCGAGTCGCGCGAAGACTGCGAGCGGCGCCGGGGGCGTCAGGCGACCTCGCCGTGCGCCGCGGAGCGCGCGATCGTTTCCTGCGTGGGCGATCGCATGAAGGTCGTCACGTACGTCCACCCCGATCGGAAGGAGCAGGAGGAGTCCGTCACCGCCGTCGTCGATGCCTGCGAGGCCCTCGGGGGAACGCTCGAGCCCGGCCCTGCGGGGCGCGCGGCGGCGCTTCGTCGGCCCTGAGCCTCCGCGGCGCCGCGCGGGCGAGGAGTCCTGTACGATGAGTCGAGGACGACCCCGTGCCGGACGCGTCGAAAGACAGCTCGATCGGCGCTCGCCTCGAGAGGCCGAGCACGCCGCCGCGCGCGATGTTCCCGCCGAGCACGCCGCCGCCGCCGGATCGCGCCTCGACGATCCCGGGGGAGGCGGACGCAGGGGCCGTCGCGAAGGAGGAGGCGGCGAAGGTCACCGCCGCCGTGCGCGCGAAGCTCGACGCGCGCACCGAGCTCGAGCGTCGGCTCGGCCGGGACATCCTCGGCGCGGAGCGCTTCCGGACGCTGCTCCTCGCGTCGCTCGCCACCGTGGGCCTCTTCCTCGTCGTCGTGCAGGGACGGGCGCATCCGGACGAGATGGCCTCGCAGCTCCTCCGGGAGGGCTTCGACCGGACCACGGTCGAGGCGTTCCTGATGGTCGTGGCGGGCTTCGAGCTCTACGTCCTCACGTGGAGCCGCCGCCTCCTCGAGCAGGATCGCGAGCCCGGGCGCGGGCGCCGCTACCTGCACGCGTTCGTCGAGACGAGCCTGCCCACCGCCGTCATCGTCTACTACGCGGCGAGCGACGGAGCGGCGCCGGCGCTGCTCATGCCGTCGTCGTTCGTCTACTGGATCTTCATCCTCCTCTCGACCTTGTCGCTCGACCCCCTCCTCTGCCTCTTCACGGGGACCGTCGCCGCGGGCGAGTACGCCCTCATCGCGCTCCTCTGGGCAGGTCCCGGAGATGCCCGCATCTCGCCGGCGTCGCTCGCCTCGGCGCCGCACCATCTCGGCAAGGCCCTCGTCCTCCTCGTGGGAGGCATCGCCGCGGCCTTCGTCGCGAGCCGACTGCGCCGCAGCTTCACGCAGGCGATCGAGTCGTTCGGCGAGCGGACGCGCATCCTCGGTGTCTTCGGCCAGCACGTGTCGCCCGAGGTCGTCGAGCGCCTCGTCGCTCGCGGCGAGGCGGAGGGGAAGAGCGAGCAGAAGAGCGTGTGCGTCATGTTCCTCGACATCCGGAATTTCACGAGCTTCGCGGAGCAGAAGACGGCCGAGGAGGTCGTCGACTACCTGAACGTCGTCTTCGACGGGGCGGTCGAGGCGGTCGTCGAGCGGCACGGCATCGTGAACAAGTTTCTCGGCGACGGCTTCATGGCCGTCTTCGGCGCGCCGATCGCGGACGAGAACGCGAGCAAGGCAGGCGTCCTCGCGGCGCTGGACGTCGTGGCGCGTGTCGAGGCGCTCGTGAAGAGCGGTGCGATCCCGCCGACCTCGATCGGCGTCGCGCTGCACACGGGGGTCGCGGTCGTCGGGAACATCGGCTCCTCCGCGCGCAAGGAGTACACGGTGATCGGCGACGTCGTGAACCTCGCCTCGCGCATCGAGTCGCTCAACAAGGAGCTCGGCTCCCGGGTCCTCGTCTCCGACGAGACGTACCTCGCGGCGGGAGGGGGGGCGTTGCCCGAGCTCGCCGGCGCGCGTGTGCACGATCCCGTCGTCGTCCGAGGGCGCAAGCAGGCGATCCGTGTCTGGCAGCTCGCCTGAAGCCTCGCTGGTTTGAAGTGCCTGACCAGGTGTGCTCTGAGGTGAGGCGTGGAGCGGCTGCACCAGGGGATCCACCACTTCCAGGCGAACTACTTCGCGAAGAACCGCGCGCTGTTCGAGCGCCTCGCCTCGAGCGGGCAGCGTCCGGAGACGCTCTTCATCACGTGCTCCGACTCGCGCGTCATCCCCGAGCTCATCACGAACGCGGCGCCCGGGGAGCTCTTCATCGTCCGCAACGTGGGAAACATCGTCCCCGACGTCCATCGCGGTGTCGTCGGCGGCGTCTCGGCCGCGATCGAGTTCGCGGTGGAGGTGCTCCAGGTCGAGAGCGTGATCGTGTGCGGGCACACGGGGTGCGGCGCGCTCGATGCGATGCTGCACCCCGAGCGCGTGCAGCACCTCCCGTTCGTGCGTCGCTGGCTCGGGGAGGCCGCCCAGCTCCCCTCGCTCCTCGACGAGCGCTACGGGCACCTCGACGGCGAGGCTCGCATGACGGCGGCCGTGCAGGAGAACGTGCTCCTCCAGCTCGAGAACCTGCGCTCGTTCGACTTCATCGCGCGGCGCCTCGACGCGGGGACGATCTCGATGAGCGGCTGGGTCTTCGACATCCCCACCGGACGCGTCTTCGACTACGACCCGGTCGCGGAGCAGTTCTTCGAGCTCGGAGGCCCCGGACCGCGCCGCTCGCTCTCGAACCGACCGCCGCCGGTGTCGTCGCCTCCGCCGTCGCGCTGAGGACCGCGGGTTTCAGGTCGTGTCAGTCGCGCCGCGCGAGGGCCGGCTGCAGGATCGTCCGCATGTGCCCGCGCCTCGCCGTCGCGCTCGTGCCGCTCCTGCTCGTCGCCGCCCCCGACGCGCGCGCAGAAGAGGCGGGCCCGCCGCGATCGCTCGGCGACGTCGTGCTCCCCGCGGGCCTCTCGACCTTCGTGATCGCCTTGGTCGCCCGTGCGTCGGGCCTCGTCGTCCCGAGGAGCGAGGCCGCCTTCACGAGCGGCGCGCGCGAGGCACGGCCGCACGCGGCGGACCCTCTGGCGCCGAGCACGGAGTGGTCGGCCATGACCGCGCCGCGTCCGCCGCCGCTCTACACGACCTTGATCGACGTGCGCTTCTAGGGTGTGTCGGCGCGCCGCGGTCGGGCTCGCCGACGCGCGTGCGGCGGCCTTGCTGCGGCCGAAATGGCGTCCACAAATCGCGCGACACGTCGCGACGGCGGTCCTATTTAGATCGACCGTTCTGCATGATGACCGAGCAACTCGCCGTGACGTCGATCGAGGGCCTGGACGACATTCTCCGCGGAGGACTCCCGCGCAACCGCACCTACCTCGTCAAGGGGAAGCCCGGCACGGGGAAGACGACCCTGGCGCTCCAGTTCCTCGGGGCCGGCGCCGCGGCGGGGGAGACGGTCCTCTACATCACGCTCTCGGAGACGCGGGACGAGCTCTTGGGGGTCGCCGAGTCCCATGGCATCTCGCTCGACGGCGTCCAGGTCTTCGAGCTCGAGCATACCGCTGCGGCCTCCGGGCAGTACACGATGTACCACCCGTCGGAGGTCGAGCTCGGGCGCGCGATGGAGACGCTGCTCGCCGAGGTGAGGCGCGTGAAGCCTGCGCGGGTCGTGTTCGACTCACTCTCGGAGATCCGCCTGCTCGCCCAGCAGCCGCTCCGGTATCGGCGTCAGATCCTCGACCTCAAGCACTACTTCGTCGGGAGCGAATGCACCGTGCTCCTCCTCGACGACCACAGCGCGGAGACGGACAACCACCTCGAGAGCCTCGCGCACGGGGTCATCGTCCTCGAGCGGGAGTCGCCGGTCTACGGGGGCACGCGGCGGCGCCTCGAGGTCGCGAAGCTGCGCGGCGTCGGCTTCCGCGGCGGGTTCCACGACTTCAAGCTCGAGCGAGGCGGCCTCCGCGTCTTTCCGCGCCTCATCGCCTCGGAGCATCAACCCGGGCATGCGCGAGCGACCCTGGAGACGGGCACGCCAGAGCTCGACCGCCTCCTCGGCGGCGGCCTCGACCACGGCACCGCGACGCTCGTCCTCGGGCCGGCCGGCGCGGGCAAGTCGGTGCTCGCGAACCAGTGCGCGGTCTCCGCCGCGGACGCCGGCGGGAAGGCGGTCATCTACACGCTCGACGAGAGCGTCGCGACGCTGTTCGCGCGCGCCGAGTCGCTCGCGTTCGGCGTTCGGGAGCACGTCGACGCCGGGCGTATCCACGTCGAGCAGTTCGACCCGGCAGACATGTCGCCAGGGGAGTTCGGTCACAAGATCCGCTGGGCCGTCGAGAGCTTCGGCGCGACCGTCATCGTGATCGACAGCCTGACCGGCTACCTCAACTCGATGCCGGAGGAGCGCTACCTCCTGAACCAGCTCCACGAGGTGCTCGCGTATCTCGGCCAGCACGGCGTCGTGACGCTGCTCGTCTCCACCCAGCACGGGCTCATCGGCCAGGCGATGACGAGCGCCGTCGACGTGAGCTACCTCGCCGACGGCGTCGTGCTCCTCCGCTACTTCGAGTCGGAGGGTCGCGTGTCCAACGCCATCTCCGTCGTCAAGCGGCGAAGCGGCCCCCACGAGCGCACGCTGCACGAGTTCACGATCCGTCGTGGCGGTTTCAAGGTCGGCCCCGCCCTGGACCGCTTCCAGGGCATCCTCACCGGCGTCCCCAACGCCATGCCGTGACATGATCACCGCGAACGAGGACCGCGTCCTCGTCTTCGGGATGTCCGGGGGCGACGCCGCGCTTACGACGGAGATCCTCTCGAAGGGCGGGTTCGAGGTCGCGCACTGCCCAGACCTCGGCGCGCTCCTCGCGTCGCTCGCAGAGGGAGCCGGCGCGCTGCTCGTCACGCAGGAGGCGCTCGGCGAGGAGGTGCCGAAGGCGGTCGCCGACGCGCTGGCGGGGCAGCCGCCCTGGTCGGATCTGCCGGTCATCGTCAGCGTGCTCGAAGAGGAGTACGAGACGCCGCTCGCGTTGAGCGAGCGCGTGAACGTCGTGACGTTGCAGCGCCCCGTCCGCGTCCGCGCGCTCCTCGGGGTCGTCGGCAGCGCGCTCCGGGCGCGCCGGAGGCAGTACGCGACCCGGGACGTCCTAGAGCGCCTCGAGCGCACGACCGCCGATCTTCGCGTGCTCGAAGAGGAGATGCGCACGGTCGTCGAGAACCTGCCCGCCCTCGCGTGGACGGCGCGGGCGGACGGGCACATCACCTTCTACAACCAGCGTTGGTACCGCTACACCGGTACGACGTTCGAGGACATGGAAGGGTGGGGGTGGCAGAAGGTCCACGCCCCGGAGATGCTCGCGGCGGTCACGTCGCGCTGGGAACGCTCCCTCCAGACGGGGGAGCCCTTCGAGATGGAGTTCCCGATCCGGGGTGCGGACGGCGGCTTTCGCTGGTTCCTCACGCGCGTGACGCCCCTCCGTGATCGCACGGGGCAGCTCACACGCTGGGTGGGCGTCAACGTGGACGTCGACGACAAGCGCCGCATCGCGGAAGAGCGTGAACGGTTCAGCAAGCGCACGGCGCTGCTCGCGCGTGCGGGGGAGCTGCTCTCGGCCTCCTTCGACATCGGCCAGGGGCTCGCCGCCCTCGCCGAGGCGTTGGCCGAGTGGATGGGCACGATGGTCACGATCGACGTCGCGGGAGAGACCGGCGCGTGGGCAGGGGCCGCCGTCCACGTCGACGGTCATCGTGTGCTCCGAGGCGGGGAGGCGCAGCGCGGCCGCCCCGACGGCGTGCGCGCTCTCGTTCGCCGCGCCGAGGCGAGCGGCAAGGCGTTCGTCGCATCGAGCGAGGCCGACCGCGCCGCGATCGGCTGCACCTCGGCGATCGCAGCGCCGCTGATCGTTCGCGGTGAGGTCGTCGGCGCCCTCGTGATCGGCGCCGCCGAAGGCGTGTACGGCGCCGAGGACCTCCTCCTCGTCGAGCAGGTCGTCACGCGCGCGGCCGTGGCCATCGACAACGCCAGGCTCTTCGAGGAGGCCCAGCGGGATCGCACCCGCATCGGACGGCTCCAGTCTCTCGCCGCGGCGTTCTCTGCGGCTCGGACGACCACCGAAGTTGCCGACGTGGCGATGACGGACGGGGCGGAGGCGGCCGGTGCGCAGCGCGGCCTCGTCGGCGTCCTCGCGGAGGGTGACACGGTCCTCGACGTCATCCGCATGCGCGGACCGGTCGAGACGGTCGCGCGGTGGCGCAAGATCCCGATGACGATGTCGGCCCCGCTGACCGACGCCGTCCGGACCGGCGAACCCGCGTTCTACGCGACGCCCGAGGACGTCGCGCGCTCCTTCCCGCACCTCGCCGACGCGCGGTCGCCCGGTGACAGCGCGCTCGCCGTCCTCCCGCTCACCGTGGGCGGTCGCACGTTCGGTGCGCTGGGCCTCGTCTACGACGATCCGCGCACCTTCCCGGAGTCGGACCGCACGCAGGCGCTCGCGCTCGCGCGCCTCTGCGCGCAGGCGATGGATCGCGCGTTCCTCTTCGAGCTCGCGCAGCGGGAGCGCCTCCGCGCGGAGGAGGCCAATCGCACGAAGGACGAGTTCCTCGCGGTCGTGAGCCACGAGCTCCGAACGCCCCTCAACGCGATGCTGGGTTGGACGCGCATGCTGCGGAGCGGCCGGCTCGAGGCCGAGCGCCACGAGCGCGCCCTCGAGACCATCGAGCGAAACGCCGTCGCGCAGACGCAGCTCGTCGAAGACCTCCTCGACATCACGCGCATCGTGACGGGGAAGCTCCGTCTCAGCATCGACCAGGTCGATCTCGCGCGCGTCGTCGACGCGGCTATCGAGACGGTCGGGCCCGCCGCAGAGGCCCGAGGCGTCCGCGTCGAGCGGAGGCTCGAGCCGCTCGATCACCCGTTCAGGGGCGACCCGGAGCGACTGCAGCAGATCGTCTGGAACCTCCTCTCGAACGCGGTGAAGTTCACGCCGCGAGGCGGGGGCGTGGTCGTGCGGGTCTACGGCGACGCGACGAGCACGTCGATCGACGTGGAGGACACCGGCGTGGGCATCGCGCCCGAGTTCCTCCCGCACGTGTTCGAGCGGTTCAGGCAAGCGGAGGGCGGCACGACGCGAAGCTACGGAGGACTCGGTCTCGGTCTCGCGATCGTCAAGCATCTCGTCGAGCTCCACGGCGGCACCATCGCGGCCCAGAGCGACGGCGTGGGGAAGGGCACCCGCTTCCGTGTCCGGCTCCCGCTCGCGGCGCGCGTCACGTCGCCCGCGCCGCTCGGGCCGCCGCGCGCCCCGCCGGACGTGCCCGGTGGGCTCGAGGGCCCCGTGCAGGAGCTCCGAGGTCTCCGCGTGCTCGTCGTCGAGGACGAGGCCGACGCACGGGATCTCCTCGTCGCGCTGCTCGAGCAACGCGCCGTCGACGTGCGCGCGGCCGCGTCGGCGGCCGAGGGGCTCCGTCACCTCGCGAGCTGGACGCCCGACGTGATCCTGTCGGACATCGGGATGCCGGTCGAGGATGGCTACTCGTTCATCCAGCAGGTGAGGGCGATGCCGCGCGATCGCGGCGGGAAGACGCCCGCGGTCGCCCTGACGGCCTACGCGCGGACGGAAGACCGTCGGCGCGCCATGCTCGCCGGGTTCGACATGCATCTCGCGAAGCCGATCGACCCCGAGGAGCTCACCCTGGTGCTCGCGCGCCTCGGGCGGCTCGAGCTCGGCGCGTCGAGCTGAGCCGCTCGTCAGCGCTGGATGACGCGCGCGAGCGCGAGGGCGTGCCGCACCTCGATCTCGGTGAGCCCCGCGTCCGCGGCGATCTCGGCGATCGTCGCGCGTCGGCCGCGCGCCGCCGCGAGGGCCCGCGCGCTCGCGACGACGCGCCCGAGGCGCGCCTCTCCTCCTCCGCCCTCGGGCCCCGTGACCTCGCGTCCGCGCGCCTCCAGCGTCGCGAACACGAGCTCGATCTCCTCGGTCGAGACCGCCCTCGTCCCGAGAGCATAGCCGATCTGATCGAGCGAGACCGTCCGCGTGTCCTCCGACGAGGCGACCAGCGCGTCGACGACGGCGGCGAGGTCGTTCTGGAGCTTCGTCATGCGAGGCCCTCCGTCGCGGGGGCCGGCCACAGCTTCCGGAACCCGACGGCGACCACGACGCCGTCCGCGCGGAGCACGAGCGCGCCGTACCGGCATCGCTCGACGACCTTGCCGTCGCGGAGCGAGCCCGTGTCGTCGGCGTACCGAACGCTCTGACCCTCGCGGAGGCCCCCGAAGACGCGTGCATCGGCCGCGACCTTCGCGAGCTCGCCGCGGGGGTCGCCTTCTTCCGCGACGAGCTCACCGACGCCGAACCGGCGGAGCCGCGCCGCGTCGAGCAGGACGTGCACCTCGCGTGCGGTCGCGTAGAGCACGACGCCGGCGCCACGCTCGCCGGGCGCGCGCTCGAAGGAGACGTGCTGGCCGCCGTGGAACGACTCGCTCGGCTCGTCGGCGACGACGCGACCGCCGAGGCGCGCCCGGGCTGCGTCGACGGACGGCTTCTTCTTCGGCGCGGGCTCGGCCGAGTCCCGCTCGTCCGCGACGTCGGCGAAGACCTCGGAGAGCAGGGGGAGGGAGACCTTCTTCGTCACCTCTCGAAATCTAGCGCGGGGCCGTCGCGGTAGCGAGGCGCGGCGTTCACGCTCACTTCGTGAGCAGCGCCGTCATCTCGGCGTCGGTGATCGCGAGCCCCTCGTCGCGCGCGGCCTTCATGACGCCGCGCGCCTCGGTCTTCGTGAGCGCGCCGAGCCGGTAGAGGATGCCCGCGGCTTCCGCGTAGCTCTCGACGAGATGAAGCCCCTTCACGCGGTCGGGCGACACGGTCTTGTTGACCTTGTGGATGAACCCCGCGACGACGCGATCGGGATGCTTCGCGAGGATCTCCTTGTAGACCTCCGGATCGCGGTGCGACGAGTCGCCGAAGAGGACGACGGGCTGGGTCTTCGTCTTCGCGAGGATCGCCTGGATGTGCTTCACCTTCTCGGGTTGCGTGACCCACGGCAGGGTGGAGGTCCCCGTCGCGATCTCTCCTCCCGGCATCCCGTGCCGCTCGAGGTACGCCGGCACCTCGCCGACGCGGTCGAGCGAGCGCGCGGTCACGTAGTAGACGTCGCCGTCCTTGCCTCGCCGGCGATGCTCGAGGACGTCGAAGAGCGCGCGCACGCCGGGATAGGGCGCCGACGCGAGATCGACCTGCGTCTTCGGGATGACCGTCTGGTCGAGGTCCGAGACCACCGCGATCTCGCCCTTCCCGGTCGCGTCGAGCTCGGCGGTCTCGTCGTCCGGGACGTCCGTGTCCGCCGCACATCCCTGGATGCCGACAAAAAATGTAACGATTCCGAAGGTAAAACGACCCGTGAACCCGCCCCGTCTGACCATGGTGCCGATGTATGACATGGTGGGCGAGATCGAGCAAGGTGCCCCTGGCCGAGATCAGCGCGCGATCCGCTCGAGGACGAGGATCGGGCGCCCTGCCTCTCGCGCCCGCGCCAGATCGATCGTCGCCTCGACGAACCAGTCGTTGTCGCCCTCCGGATCGAGGAGCGTCTGCTTCACGCGCCAGGTCGTCTCGCCCTCCTCGGTGTGGAGGTGCTTCGGCGCGCGCGCCTCGGGGTCGGTGCGGATCCCCTGGTGGTCTTGGACGTAGGGCGCCATCTCGCGCTCGATGCGCGCCGACTCGCGCGTCTCCGCGCCGGCGTCCTCCGCGCCGAGGACGCGCGCCGCCTCGAGCCACTCTCCTCGCGCGAGCGCGCGGACGAGCCGGAACACCTCGTTCCGGACGAGCACCATGAACGCCTTCTTGTCCTTCGTGACGTCCTTGCTCCCCTCCGGCTCGGGGTCGTCGCGCTCGGGGGGCGGCTCGAAGAGCTCGTGGGGGTTCTTGAGGCGCTCCCATTCGTCGAGGAGGCTCGCGTCGACCTGGCGGACGATCGCGCCGAACCAGGTCGTGAGATCGTCGACCGACTCCGTCCGCGCCCAGGCCGGGACGGTCTGGACGAGCGTCTTGTAGACGTCGGTGAGGTAGCGGAGGAGGAGGCCCTCGCTCCGCTCGAGGCCGTACTCGCGCACGTACTCGGAGAACGACATGACCTGCTCGTACATGTCCCGCGCGATCGACTTCGGCCGGATGTTCTCGGCGCGGACCCACGGGTGCTTCGCGGCGAACGCGTTGAAGGTGCCGTAGACGAACTCCTTCTGGGGCTTCGGGTACTCGAGCTTCTCGAGCTCGGCCATCCGCTCCTCGTACTCCACGCCGGCGGCCTTCATCTCCGCGACCTTTTCGCCCTTCAGCTTGTCGAGCTGCCGCGCGAGGATCGCCTCCGGGTTCTCCAGCATCGACTCGACGAGGGTGAGCACGTCGAGCGCGTAGGTCTCGCTGTCGGTCTCCACGAGCTTCAGCGTGTCGAGGAGCCACAGGGACAGCGCGTGGTGGAGGGAGAAGTCCTCGCCGAGGTCGCCGTTGACGACCGGACGCCGTCGGCCGTCGTCGTCGTAGGCCCACGCCAAGATCCCGGCCTCGCGGAGAGACTTCACCATCTCGATGGCCTGCCGGCCGAGGACGCGCTTGTGGGCGTGGCGCTCGTGGGTCGCCTTCACGAGGTGCGCGAGGCCCATGCACCCGCCGTCCACCTCGCGGGAGAGGACGTTCACGACCATGCCGTGGTTCAGGGAGAAGCGCGAGACGAGCGGCTCGGGGGGCGAGGTGACGAGCTTGTCGAAGGTCGCCCTGTCCCAGTGGACGTAACCCCACTCAGGCGGCTTCTTCTTGACGATCTTCCGCTTCTTCCCGGGATCGTTGCCGGCCTTGGCCTCGAGCTTGAGGTTCTCGATCACGTGCTCGGGCGCCTGCGCGACGACGCTGCCCTGGACGTCGAAGCCCTTCCGGCCTGCCCGTCCGCTGATCTGCTGGAAATCGCGGACGCTCAGGATCCCGGTCTTCTGTCCGTCGAACTTGCAGAGCTTCGTGAAGAGGACCGTGCGGATGGGAACGTTCACGCCGACGCCGAGCGTGTCGGTGCCGCTGATGATCTTGAGTAGGCCCTTCTGGGCGAGCTTCTCGACGAGGAGGCGGTACTTCGGGAGGAGGCCGGCGTGGTGGATGCCGATCCCGTGCCGGATGAAGCGCTGGATCTCGCGGCCGTACGGCGAGTCCCACCGCATGCCGACGGTGGCCTCGGTGATCCTCTTCTTCTCCTCCTTCGTGCAGTAATCCATGCTCATCAGGTTCTGCGCTTCCTCCGCGCAGGCCCGCTGGGTGAAGTTCACGATGTAGACGGGGTGCTTCCCCTTCGACACGAGGTCGTGGACGGTCTCGTGGAGGGCGGTCTCGCGGTAGGTGAAGTCGAGCGGGACGGGGCGGTCCGTCGACCGGACGGTGACCGTCTTCTTCCCGTTGAGATCGGTGAGGTGCTTCTCGAACGGCGTCGGGTCGCCGAACGTGGCGCTCATGAGGAGGAAGCGCGCGTTCGGGAGGGCGAGGAGCGGCACCTGCCAGGCGGTGCCGCGATCGCGGTCGGCGTAGTAGTGGAACTCGTCGATGACGGCGAGGTCGACGTCGGCGCGCGGCCCCTCCGCGAGCGCGATGTTCGCGAGTACCTCGGCGGTCGCGCAGATGATCGGCGCATCACGGTTCACCGTCGCGTCGCCCGTCATGAGTCCGACGTTGTCCGCGCCGAAGGTGCGCGCGAGGGAGAAGAACTTCTCGTTCGCGAGCGCCTTGATCGGGGACGTGTAGTAGGAGCGCTCGCCACGGACGAGCGCGTCGTAGTGCGCGGCCTCGGCGACGAGCGACTTGCCCGACCCGGTCGGCGTGTTGAGGATGACGTTCTTCCCGTCGAGGAGCTCGAGGATCGCCTCCTCCTGGGCGGGGTAGAGGTCGAGCCCCTTCGCCTGGACGTAGGCGAGGAAGGCGTCGAGGACGACGCCGTCCGGAGCGTCGGCGTTCGGGAGGGTCTTCAGATCGGGTGCGGCGGTCACGAGGTCGACCATCGTTGCACACATCGGCGGACGCGTGGCCTACCCCTCACACGGGGCCGCTCGCGATCCAGTCACCTGTGGGTGACACCACGATCGAGGTCAGGTCTTCGGCTCCGATCGCCGTCGAACGCCGCGAAGATCCGTCGGGCGCGGACGATTCCTCGCGGCACTCTCCTTGCTCGGCGTCGAAGGATGCGGCGAGACCTCCCTCAGGCAGCGGAATCGACTCCGGGAGGGCTCTGCCCGCCCGACCCCCCGCCGGCGGCGATCGCCGTCCTCGCGCTCCTCCTGATCGCCTTCGCGACCGCGCTGGCGCCGGCGGCGGAGGCGAAGGAGCCCGGCAAGGCCCCGAAGGGCAAGCACGACGACGGACCCTCGGCCTTCGATCGCGGCGCCGCCGCGAGCGCCCTCGCGACCGTCGACCTCGCGAAGTGCAAGGCCCCGAACGCCAAGCGCGGGGACGGCCACGTCACGGTCACGTTCGCGACGTCGGGGATGGTGTCGAGCGCCCTCGTCGACAAGGGGCCCATGGCCGGCACCCCCGTGGCGAAGTGCATCTCGTCGCAGTTCCAGAAGGTGAAGGTCCCTGCGTTCCGCGGCGACGCGGTCCGCTGTGGGGAAGACGTTCCGCTTCGAGTAGAGTGCGGCGCGTGCCGCGCGGGACCCTGCTGTCGTCGCTCGTGATCGCGTCGCTCGCGACGTTCGCGTCGTCCGCGGACGCCGAGGAGACGAAGCTCGAGGGCGCAGACGGCGTGCCGGAGTGCCGGTCCTTCCACGCGAAGAACGAGCGTGAGCTCGCGACGTGGGAGAAGGAGCAGCCGAAGACGCCCTACATCTACCCGCGCGAGCGCACGGTCCTCGGCGCGCCTTGGAATCGTCTCCTCGGAAGTCTCGGCGGGACGGCGGCGCTCCTCGCGGCCACGATCGTCCCGCACGTGGGGGCGCAGATGCGCGGCGACGAGCCGGCCGCGTTCGTCTCGTGGCCCTGGTCGCTCCCGTTCGGGCCGGCGTCGACGTGCACGCGTCTCCAGGGGTCGTTCACGGTGAAGGATCACCAGACGCATCGCGCGCTCGTCGAGCCAGGCTTCGCGTCGAGCACGCGCGGCCTCGGCGTCTTCGTGCGTCCGGGGTACCGCTTCCTCCTCCACCCGAGCGACTGGGTCATCGGCGTCGGCGGCGGGATCGGATCGACGATCGAGATCGCGGGGCAGCGAGAGCCGTTCCGCGTCTCGGTGAGCCCCGAGGTGCTCTTCCACTTCGGCCACTGCTGTGAGCCGGGGTACTTCGTCCTCGCGTTCCGCTACGACCGTTTCCTCGGCGGAGACGTGAAGAACGTCCTCGGGGGCAGCCTGGGCTTCACGTACTTCTGAGCGCGGCGCCCGCGGAACCTGGCGAACGCGGAGGTTGACGGGGGTGTTGCGCCGACGGAGCGACCAGGGTAGATCCCCCGTCCCCACTCTGGAGAGGTGACCGAGTGGCCGAAGGTACCCGCTTGCTAAGCGGGCGTCGGGCTAAAACCCGACCGCGGGTTCGAATCCCGCCCTCTCCGCCAGAATCCCCTTTGGCGTCGCGGCCCGCGTGAGCCGCGGAGCCGACTTGGGCTCTTGGTTGGCCATTTCGAGCGAGCCGACGAGCGCCGACGGGAGCGGCGGGAACGGCTCGCCGATGGTGGCGTCGCCCGGCGCAGTGCGCGGGCGGCGGCTCGCACGCCGTCGATCGGCGGCGCGTGGTAGACGACGGACATCCTCGGGATCGTCGGAGGTACCGGCCTCGGTGACGTGCTGTTCGGCAGCGAGGGTAGGCTCGAGCGGGTCGACACGCCGTTCGGCGCGCCGAGCAGCCCGGTCCGCATCCTCTCGTGGAAGGGCGTGGACAGCACCGGCGACGGCCCGTGCTCTCCGGCTCGTGCCTTAGCGCGCGCCCCCGATCTCGTCTCGCGCTGTCCCACGTGCTCGCGCTCGCGCTTCGGCGACCAATGCGCGCGACTCGGTCTGGCGTAAGCTCTCGCGCCGAGGAGACCGCCATGACTTCGCCCGACCCCGATGCCCTGTTCGCGCGTTTCGAGGACTACGCACTTGTGGACGCGCGACTCGCGATGACGAGCGAGCAGAAGCAGTTCGTCGCGAAGCACAAGCTGAAGAAGACGCTCGCAGACGAGGACTTCCCCGACATCAAGACGGCGTTCTTCGTCTTCGCGGAGCTGGAAGACGAGCACGTCGACGCGCTCGACGAATACGTGTTCCTCGGAGACGAGGACCTCGGTGAGCGCCTGGACGAGGGGACTCTCGTGCCCTTCGCGGCGCTCAACCAGAGCGGGAGCAGCCTCGCCTACGGACAGAACATCTTCGCCGAGACGAACAACTGGGGGGTGCTCTGCTTCGACCTCGCGAGTGGCACCGGAAGCGACTGCCCCGTCGTCTGGGCCCTCGCGGGCAAGCTGTACGCGTGGGCGCCGAAGGCGAGCAGCCTCACGGTCGAGAAGCTCGAAAAGGATGACGACGCCGAGGGCGAAGGGGACGACTGAGAGACTCCCTCGGGCTCGAAATCCGACGGGGAGTGCATTGCAACGCATGCGCCACGCTGGATCGGCGAAGCGGCCTGCAGATCGGCACGAGCGACGTCCGCCAGGGCATCGTGTCGCCGCGGGCACCGCCGCCGCGCCGATCACGTTCATCTCCGCGAAGTCGCCGGCTGCCCCGGGCGACTGGAAGAACATCTACTTCGGCTATAGCCCCGCCACGGGAAACCGAATCGAGAACGCCGTCATCGAGTACGCCGGCGGCTTCAGCGGCGCGCAGGGCTACGGGTGCGGCGACGCCGCGAACGACGCCTCGGTCTCCTCCTGACCTTCGCCGGCATGCCCACGTGTGAGGTGAGCCGGTGGCGGAACGCGACCGGCGAGGCCTGCCCCGGCGCGACCAACGGGTCCCCCGTCTGCCTCTGATTCGGAGCTCGCCGGGCCGCTCCGCTCACTTCACCTTGGTCAGCGTGTACGTGGCGTAGTTCGGGGCGACGTTCCCCAGGCGCAGGATCTCCGTCCGCACCTGCAGCACGTCCGCCTTGCGGCAGAACGAGAAGTAGTTGCCGTCGCCGTCCTCCGCCGTGCCTGCCGACTGTAGCTGGTAGCCAGCCTTGTAGTCGTTCATCTCCTTCGAGAGCTTCACGGTGACGTCGCACTTGCACACGTCCCCCTGGGCCGTGCACGTCGCGCTGAAGTCCTGGGGATCCGGCCGCGGGTTCGAGAACTCGCCGTAGAGGGCCTGCACGATGTTCGCCTGGACGTCGGCGCACGTGGGGAGCTTCGGCCCGACGCATCGGAGCGGGAGATCGATGTTCTCCTTCACGGTGCCTTCCAGCGATCGCGTCACGTTCGTCTCCGTGAACGTGTAGCGGACCTTCACGTCACCCGAGACGGAGTTCTCGCGGAAGTCGGCACACCCGCTCGTGGGAGGGTTGTCGAACCACTCGAAGAGGCCCTTCGTGCACGCCGCGGTACCGTCCCACGTACCGACGAGGTCCGAATCACACGAAGACAGCTCCTCGCACGTCGTCCCGGTGAAGGCTGCGGACGGAGCGCTCGCCGCCGGAGCTCCTGTCGACGAGGCCGCTCCACCGTCACCGCCGGCTACGGCGGGGTCGTCGCCCGGCACAGCCGAGCCGGCGTCACGGGCGGGCGTGGAGGCGGTGGAGCTACTGCAAGCTGCGAGGCTGACGGCGAGGACGGCGCTTCCTAGAGCCGTCGCGAGGGAGAGCAAGCGCATGACCGTCGTACGGCGGAGCGCGCTCGCCTTCCCCCCCGGTCAGGTCGATTTCCGTCACCGCACCCAGAAGGCGTGGGCGGCGCCAGGCGTCGGGTAGCCCACGAAGCCCTGCGCCGGTCCCGTCTTCATGAGCGACGAGCCCCCGCCGCACGCGGTCAGGTTCGTGTTCGCGCCCGCGCCGCCGAAGTCCCAGCCGTCGCCGAGCGACGTGTGCCCCTTGCAGTCGACGGGCGCGCCGTTCGGCGTGTCGACCTGACCCGCACCGTCGTCCGTGTACGTCTTCGGGCCGCCGCACCAGAAGTAGCCGTTCGCGTCGTCGTAGAGGTAGTAGCCCGGCTGGCCGAACGGGATGCGCAGCGTCGCCTTCGCGATCGCGCTGCTCCGGAACGTGGACGCGCCGGCCGTGAATCCCTCGAGCACGAGGTCCGTGTACGCGAACGCGTTCAGATCGATCCAACCCGCGAGCGCGGGCGTCCCCATCGCGACCGACGACGCGACCTTCGGATCGATCGCGAGCGCGGGCAGCCCCACGTAGCCGCTCGCGAACGTCGGGTGGAGCCCGACGTCGACGGAGTTGCGAACGAGGCCGAGCGTCCAGCCGCCGCCGTCCGTCGTCATGTCGCACCACACGGGGATCGGCGCCTGCGCGCCGGCGCCGTCCGGATCGATCGTGTAGACGCCGTCCGGCGCGCCGGGGGTCGCGGCGAGGGCCGCCTTGCAGCTCGCGTAGACGGCGCCAGCGTCGTCGGCGGCGTCGGAGCCGGCGTCGACGGGCTGAGCCGCGTCTCGCCCCGCATCGACAGGCCTCGGCGCCTCGCCGTCCACCGTCACCGACGGCGTCCCCGTTGCGTCGAAGGCGCCACCGTCCGTCGACGGCAGCGTCGCGACGTCCGACGTCGTTTCCCCGCACGCGAAGCCCCCGAGCAGCCCCACGAGCCCCGCCCACACCCCGACCCGCGAGCCCGCGTTTCGTCCCATGAAACGAAGGAATAGAGGGCCTCGCGCGCCGACGCAACGCGCGAGGCCCCGAGGTCTCCCTCCGCGGGACCCTGCTTGCCTAGTCGCCCCCGCGACCGAAGCCGAGAGTGTTCGTCCCGCGGCCGAAGCCCCGTGTGGTGGTAGCCCCTCGGCCGAAGCCGGCCGCCTGGAGGCCCTCGCTGCCGGTGTCGGCCTCTGCGGTCGCCGCGGGGTCCGTTTCGACCTCGGCGCTCGAGGGCTCTACGAGCCCGAGCTCGTTCGTGTTGATGTCCTCCGATGCGACCTCGTCCGCGCAGGCCGTGACGCTCATCCCGATCAGTACGACGGAAGCCAGTCCGATCCAGCGGCTCTTCACGAGGTCCCTTTCGGCAGCCCCTGCGGCGCGCGGAGGCCATCCACGCCCTCACGGAGCTCGGTTTCACCGGGCTCGAAGCGGAGGTCTACGCGGTGCTCGTCGAGGAATCTCCCGCCACCGCCTACCGCGCGGCCCAGGCCCTCGGGAAAGCGGGTGCGAACGTCTACGAGGCCGTCGAGTCACTCGAGCGCAAGGCGCGCGGGATCACGATGGAGGACGAAGCAGCGGCGGCTTGGCGCGAGAAGTCCTCCGCGGACCTGACGGTGGCGCCGCTCCTCCAGCTCGACCTCGACACCGCCGACAGGAACCCCACGCGCGCGCACGACGGCTTGCTCGCGGATCTCACCGGCGCCTCCGCGATCGTGGAGAAGGGGCTCGCGGTCCGCATCGCACTCCCGACGAAGAAGACCGGCACGACGACCTCGCTCCTCCCCGGCCCCGCGCTGGTCCGCGCCGTGACACCTGGCGGACCGGGTGCGAGGCGGGGCCTCCGGATCGGAGACGAGATCCACCTGCTCGACAGCGCGCTCTACGCCGCGTCGAACAAGGCCCCCGGTAAGCCCTACGACGGGCTCGTGCGGGTCACCCGCGAAGGCGAGCCGCAGACGGTCACGCTCGCGCCGTAACAGGCGCCGGCGCCGTCGTCACCGATCGTCGCCGGTCATCTGCCTCCGCAGCTCGAGCCCCTTCATGTCCGGCGCGGGCGTCGTGTCCGAGGTCGCCTCGCTCGGCTCGGGCGCTTCCGTCGCCTCCTCCGTCGGAGGCGGCGCGGGCTCCGTGGCGTTCGCGCAGCCGACGGCGACGAGTGCGAGGACGAGCATGACGGGGACGAGACGGGGTAGGGTCATGGGAAAACCTCCGAGCGTCGATGATGACGCGATCCCGTTCCGTTTCCACGAACCCTCAGGAGCGACGACGTCGATTTGGAGGAGCCCCTGCGATGCTGTCGTGCGCTGGCGGTCGCGCCGGCGCGACGCTCGCCGGCACCGCGAGAGGCCTAGCCCGCGGCTGTCCAAGAGCGCGACTTCGCGTCGTGCACCAGCTCGTGAGCACGGTCATCCCGACCTACGATCGCAAGGCCGACGTCGCCCTCGCCGTCGGCTCCGCCCTCGCGCAGACACACGCCGAGCAGGAGGTCCTCGTCGTCGACGACGGCTCGCGCGACGGGACCGCGGAGGCGCTCCGGTCGAGATACGGGGACCGCGTGACGATCGTGAGGACGGAGCGGCTCGGCGTCTCGGGGGCGCGCAATCGAGGGATGGCCGAGGCGCGCGGCGACGTCATCGCCTTCCTCGACTCGGACGACGAGCGGGAGCCGGAGAAGCTCGCGAAGCAGGTGGCGTGGCTCGAGGCGCGGCCAGCCTTCGGCATGGTGATCACCGACGTCGCGCAGATGGACCGCGACCGGAAGACGTTCCACGTGTTCCACAGGCACGATCACGTGCCGGTCGACGGGGACGTGCTGGTCCACCTCCTGACCCAGCCGTCGCTGGCGCCATCGAGCGCTCTCCTCAGGCGGCGGGTGTACGACGAGGTCGGCGGCTTCGACACGTCGCTGCCGACGGCAGAGGACATCGACTTCCACCTCCGGGTCGCGGCGCGCTTCCAGATCGGCGTGATCGAGGAGCCTCTCACGCGGTGCATGCGCGGGCACGACGGGCTCGCGGCGTTGTCGCGAACATATGCGGATTACATGTTGTTCTCGAGTCGCTTCCTCCTCGATCATCGGCACGAGATCCCCTCCGGCGCGCGCGCGAAGGCGCTCCGCGAGGCGTCGCTCCGCAACATGCGCGGGCTCCTCGGCGGCGGCCACGTGAAGGAGGCTCTGGTCCTCGGTGCTGCGCTCGCCCGATACACGCGAACCCCGCGCGATGCCGCCGCCCTCGCGCGCTTCGCACCCGGCGTGGTGCGGCAGACGATGAAGAAGCTGGTCGCCACGAGCTAGGAGCGACGAGAGGTCGCAGTCACGCGCGTGCCCCGCTGCATCTCCGTGGGTTACGCTCCACCGTCACGTGTCACCCGTACGGGGTACGACGGCGGAGCGAATCGGTGGATGCGCGCCACGTCAAACCCCACTCGTTGGATGACGCGCGATGACGCTCAGGCGTGATCGCGCCCGACATGAAAAGGAAGGATCCCCCGTACCATGACGAAGCTTCGAGTCCTCTCGGTCAACCTCGCGCTGCTCGCCGTGGGGGCGGCTACCGCATGCGAGTCGACCGAATCGAGCCCGAGCGGCCCCGGCGGTGGCGTCGTCGGCGACGGCGGCGCGGCGGACTGCGTCGAGGTTCCCACCGACTGTTCGACCGTGACACCGCTCAAGAACGCCGACATCCAGGGCGGCAAGGTGCTCGCCGCGCGCACGTGCTGGTCGGTCGACGAAGATCTCAACCTCGCGAGCGGAACACTCGTCGTCGAGCAGGGCGTCGTGATGCGGTTCGGAACCAACAAGGGGCTCCGAGTCACGTCCGGCGGACGGGTCTCGCTGCGCGGAACGTGCGAGTCGCGCGTGCGCCTCACGTCGAAGGACGACGCGTCGACGTTCCAGGGCGTGCGCATGACCGACAGCCAGGGCGCGGACAACACGTGGACGTATGCGGTCATCGATCGCGGCGGCGACCAGCGCTGGACCGGCGCGAACTACTCCGACGGAGCGCTCTACCTCGAGGGCACGACCAAGCTCCAGATGGATCACGTCACCGTGAGCCGGAGCAAGAGCCACGGCTTGATCGCCTTCGGCGAGGCCGACTTCGCGTTCGCGAGCGGCGCGCTCACGGGCAACCTCACGCCAGCGTACCTCCACCCGCAGGTCGTCGACCGTCTTCCGGGCGACGTGATCCTCACCGACAACACGAACGCGTACATCCGCGTGGCCTTCGGCAACACCGATCGCATCGCCGGAGCACGCCGGTGGGCGGCACACGCGCTGCCGCTGCGCATCGAGGAGCGCGTGAGGCTCGAGGGCGATCTCACGATCGACCCAGGCGCCAGGCTCCAGTTCGCGCAAGGCACGTCGCTGCGCGTGGTGGCCGGCGCCACGCTCACCGCGAAGGGCGCCGCCGACAACAAGATCACGTTCGCCGGCGCGGCCAACACGCGCGGATTCTGGCAGGGGATCCAGATCGAGAGCGGCGGCATCGGCACGCCCGCCACGATCGGCGCGACGTTCGATCATTGTGAGATCAGCGAGGCGGCCGGAACGGCCTGGACCGGCAACGCCGAGTCGAAGGCGGCCGTCTACATGGACAGCACGGCGGCGGCGGCGATCACGAACACGACGTTCCGCAACAATGCCTATTACGGCCTCTGGGCCGACAACGAGGCTCGCCTGCCCGGCTTCGCGTCGAACGTCTTCACGGGCAACACGCGCGTGATGATGCTCCACCCGGACCGCGTCGGCGAGCTCGGCACCGGCAACACGCTCACGGGGAACGACGAGGACGCGATCCGGGTCGTCCTCGCCAACACGAACCGCCTCTCCGCGGACGCGAGCTGGAAGGCCCAGGGCGTGCCGTACTTCATCGACGACCGATTCATCGTGGAGGCGAGCCTGACGATCGAGGCCGGGGTCGCGATGCGCTTCGCCCAGGCGCGCGGTATGGTCGTCGACGACAAGGGTTCGCTGACGGTCGCCGGAACGGCGGCGGCTCCGGTGACGTTCGCCGGCATGAACGAGGTCGCGACGGGCTACTGGCAGGGCGTCCAGATCAAGAGCAACAGCCCGAAGAACACGCTCTCGCACGTGAAGGTCCTGCACGCGGGCTCGAACGGATGGAACGGCGACCCCGAGTCGGACGCCGCGATCTTCCTCTCCAACAACGCGTCCGTCGCGCTCGCGGACGTGACCCTCGGACCGGGCGGCGGCTACGGCGTCCACATCGAGGGGCCTGCCAGCCCGATCACCTGCAGCGCGGTGGCGTTCACGAGCCTCGTCAAGGGCGCCGTGTGGCAGAACACGCCGGCGCCGGGCGCGCTGCTGGGCGCCTGCCCCTGAGCGCGCCGCGAGCGCGGCGGCGGCGACGTCGATCGAGGATCAACGCTTCGCCGCCGCGCAGATGCCAGCGCGGCACGTGGCGACGTAGCCTTCCTTTGCATCGACCTTCGGACACTCCAGCGGACCGCTGAAGAGGGCGCTCGTCGTCGCCCTCCCCGCTCTGGCGCTCGCCTGCGGTCCGAAGCACGCGCGCGTCGACGTGAGAGACGCGCCGGGCACCCGCACCGCGCTCACGCTCGACGGAGCGCGCATCGCGCTCGACACGGGCGGGCGCTACGACCGCCTCTGCGAGGGGTCGAGAGCAGCGCCGTCGAGGGGGGCCTCGGCTTGCATCGATCACCATTTCTACGTCTTCCCAACGAGTCGGCGCGTCCGCTGCACTGAAGTTCGCGGTTTCGGGCGTTACGTCTCCACCCTGGCGGTTCGGGCCTTCCACGCCGCTCTGCTTTGCGTTTCCTTCTCGCCCGAGGCGTCGACGCGGCGCTTCGTCGAGGCGTGGGAGTGAGCTGCCTCGACGCTCAGACGAGCTGTTTGGTCTGAATGACAAGAGGCGTCATGCGGCGCTTCGCACGTTCCCGCCCAACTGTGACGACGTCTCCGAGCTCCGGGCCTTGAGCTCCGACGCGAACCAGATCCCCGAGCCTCGCCGGCCGAAGTAGAGCGGCTTGATCCCCAGCGCGTCGCGGGCGGCGAGAAAGCGCGCGCCGTCGGTGAGGACTCGTCGAGCGCTCGCACGCAATCCGTCCCCATCGCCTCGTAGAGATGAACGATCGCTCGCCGCGCTCGACGAAGAAGAGTTCGGTTCGTGAGGTGCGCGATCCACCCTTGTCCCTCGAGCTCGCGACGAAGCGACGGGGTAAAGGAGGGCTTCGGCGCCGGCGCAGCGCGTGGTGGAGAGCATGGTCGACGAACACGCGGACTCCGAGACGCTTTCGCTCACAGCTCTCGTGCGTGCGAAGGAAGCCGAGAGGCGGAAGCTGGAACGCGGCTTGCTCGACGGTCGAGGATGCGCGCTCTTCGTACCGTCGCCTGCGGACTCGTGCTCACCACGTCTGCTTGCGCAGCGCCCGCCGAGTCCGGAGATGGGAGTGACGAGGGCGCGAGCGCGGCATCGATCGTCGACCGCGCCGCCGATGTCGCCGGCGCGACCTACGTCGACACCGGCACGTATAGCGTCGCGCGTCTCGGCATGAGCCGCTCACCGGTGCTCCAGACCTCCGGCGTCGTCCCGTGCGTCGCGGTGGCGCTGCATGATCCCGAGAACCACGTCGGTGCGCTCACGCACATCCATCCGTCGCAGCAGGCGGGGCGCGCCATCGAGGCGATCATCGAACGCTCGACGGCGTTCGGCCTCGATCCCTTGCGCACAGTCGCGCACGTCCACGGCGGGATGGACGCGGGTGGCTCACGCGAGATCGCGGAGGAAGTGGTCGAGACGCTGGAGCGCGCAGGCATTCCGATTGCAACGCGTGACCTCCTCGGCGCCCCACGCGTGCGCTCGCTCCAGCTGAATCTCCAGACCGGCCTCGTCGCACCGTACGCGGAGACGGGCCCGAATCGCGTGGCGCGGCCGCACGACGGCGAGGACGTCCTCTACCGTCCGGCTCCCGGGATGCGTTGAGGCGCTCAGACCGCGGCGCGCGAAGGCGGAGCGAGGTCGAGATCGAAGGTGCCGGATTGGTGGGCGCGCGCCGAGACGACGCGGTCGCGTCCGGAGCGCTTGGCCGTGTAGAGCGCGCGGTCGACGCGCTCGAGGAGCTCGCTGCTCGTCTCCGCGGTCCCGCTCTCGCCGACGCCCACCGAGGCCGTGATCTCGAGCACGGCGCCCGGCACCTCCACGCGCAAGGCCTTGACGGCCGCGCGGAGGCGCTCGCCGAGCATGACCGCGTCCGCGAGTCGCGTCTCGGAGAGGAGGACGGCGAACTCCTCGCCGCCGATCCGGGCGACGACGTCGGCGCGGCGCGGGAACGTGCGGGTGAGACAGTCGGCGAGCTCGCGGAGCACCTTGTCTCCGACGGGGTGTCCGAAGCGGTCGTTCACCGACTTGAAGTGGTCGACGTCGACGAGGATGAGCGACGCCGGACGATCGGTCATGCTCCCGAGGAGCACGGTGCGCTCCAGCGCGGCGTCGAAGACGCGCCGGTTCGAGAGCTGCGTGAGCGCGTCGGTCTCGCCGTCGCGTTGCGCGTCTTCGAGCTGCGCGCGGAGCGCCCGTAGCCGCGTGCGCAGCTCGCGTGCGTGGCACTCGGATCGGACCTTCTGCTCGTCGAGCGCGACGGTGACCGCGTCGGCGGCGGAGAGGGCCTCGCGGCGGAGGTCGTCGAGCGACCCCTCACGCGCCGAGGTGCGAAGCCGGTCGAGCCGCCGGCGGAGGCGGACGTCGGCGCGGCCGTGCTCGAGGGTCGCGTGCGAGAAGACCGCGGCCATCGCGAGGATCGTCTCCCGCATGTCCCGGGTCACCTTCGCCACCCAGTCGGCCTCGTGCCGCCGGTGCGCCTCCACGAAGCGCGCGAGCTTGGCCCACGCGCGCGGCGCACCAGGCGTGACGTCGTCGACCTCGCCGGGCACCGGCGCTCGCACGAGCACGTGCGCCGCCCACCGCTCGAAGTGACGGGCCACGACGGAGACGTCTCCGTCGTCGAGCGCGAAGGCGGAGCGACCGAGCGCGCGGAGCATCGACGCCGACGCTTCGAGGGACGCGTCGAGCTCGGCCTCGAGGTGTGCGCGAGCCTCGTCCCTGTCGGGCTGCGAGGGAACGGAGACGCGCGGCTCGGTCTTCCTTCTCCAGAACATCGGCCCTCGACGCCGAGGAACGGACGCGCGAGCACCGACTTGAGGCAGGGCTCCTATGCCAGTCGGCTTCGACGGCACGGGCGCCCCTCGGGTACGCTCTCCGGCCATGAAGAGCGCGCACGCTCGCCGCATGGCATTCGCCGTCGTCTTCGCCGCGGCGGCCGCGGCGTGCGGCCTCTCGGTCGTCGGTACCGGAAGCTTCGGCGGCTCGGACGACGGCGGCGGTCTCGACCGCGATGGCGCGCGGGACGTCGCGGCGCCGATCGACGACGGCGGTGCCGGCGTCGACGCGCCGACCGATGCACGAGACGCGAACGTCGACGACGCCGCGGACGGCTCGACGTGTCCCGCGGTCTGCAACGGAGGCTGCGACGCGGGAACGTGCATCCTCCGCGATCCCACGGGCGCGGTGACCTGTCCGCCGGGCCGGCCGTGCGTCGTGGCGTGCGAGACCACGCAGACCTGCGGCGACATCGCGTGCGGCGCCGCCACGTCGTGCCGCATCCAGTGCCTGGAAGAGCAGGCCTGCGACGGGATCACGATCACGTGCGGGGCTGGCCCGTGCACCGTCCTCTGCGGCGAGGATCAGGGCTGCAACAGCGTCACGATCTCCGCGGCAGCCACACGCGCCTTCTGCGCCGAGTGTCGAGGCGACCAGGGGTGCAACAGCACCGAGTGCAGCGCTTCCCCTGCCGATGCCGCAGCCTGCGGCGGCAGCTCGTGCGGCGACGTGAGCGGGTGTGGGACGCTCGCGACCGTCGACGCCTGCCCTTGACGATCGCGAGGTGGCGAGGCTCGTGCGGGCCGGTCGAGCCGGCCCGCACGCGCGGTGGGGGATCAGTCGCCGGTCGCGTCCTGCGCACCCGCATCGCCTGGCGCCACGCAGACGCGGAGGCATTCGTCTCTCCGGGCGACGCACGGCTCGTCGCTCGTCGCGTCGTGTCCGAGGTTGTGACAGTCGTGGATCGGTCCCTCCTCGACGTCGAGGGGATGGCACCGCGCGATGATCAGATCACAGGTGGGGTAGGGGCTCGTGTGGTGCCCACGGTCGTGGTCGTGGTCGTGATCATGGTCGCCGTCGCAGCCGACCGATGCCGTCGTGGCGAAGAGGAGGGCGCCGCCGAACGCGACGACGCCGAGGTGTCGGGAGAGGGTCTTCATAGGGACTCGCATTCGTCCAGCCCGAGCTTTCCCCAGGCGTGCTCGCAGTTGTGAACCTTGCTCACGCCGGCCTTCGCCCGCGCGCAGAACTTCGGCCAGCAGTCCTTCTGCTCGCCCGTGAACGACCTGCATGCCGTGACACAGTCCGCGCGCGCCGCGTACGGGTACCCCGCTTGCGCCGCGCACGTCGCGTCCAGACAGTCACAGTAGCTCTCGCAGACGTCGATGGCAGCGCCGGCTTCGCCATCAGGCGCCTCCGTCGCCGCGTGTCAGACGGTGCGCCGCGGAGGACGCAGATCCGGAGGATCCTTCGAGCGCGGGAGGAGCTCGTGCGGAGCAGGGGGAGGCGTCGCGTCGTGCCACCCGGCGAGGAGGCCGGTCGCGACCGTCGGCGGGATCGCCACGACCGCGAAGCTGCGGAGCGCGGGGGTCTGGTCGCCACACACGCCGCCAATCGACGGTCGACGCTCGTCGTCGTCGTCGTGCTCGTGACGGAGCTCCGGGAAGCAGATCGGGCACGCGCAGAGCGCATGGCCGCCGCGAACGTCGCAGTGGCAGACATGCGCCGGCGCGCCTGCCAGGAGCTTCGTGTAGAAACCCGCGGCCGGCCCGAGCGAGATCACGAGCGCGACGACGACGAGCGCGGAGCGCAGGAGCGCCCCCGCGTACGTGACGCGCACCGCTCGACTCTGCCTCGGCCGGACCACGGGAGGCAGCCTAGCTCCACCTCGCGAAGACCTCCACTCGCCGCTACCCTCGTCGCATGCGATGGACTCCGTACCTCGTCCTGGCTTCGCGCACCTTCGCCTGCTGCGACGTCGACGCAGGGGGAGGCGTGAGCGATGCGTGATCTCTCCGCGGCCCTCGTCCTCGCGACCGTCATCGCCGGCATGCTCCCGGCGTGCTCGCGGCCCGATTCGCCGAAGGTGACCGCGGCGGAGCTCGCGGTCGCGACGACGCCGGAGGAGGAGGCTGCCCTCTTCGAGCGCATGGTGCGCACGCGCTCCGGACTCGGCTTCCAGCCCTACGACCGCGAGGGCAAGGTCGTCGACATGGCGCGCGACGCCTGGTGGGAACAGACGCATCGGCTCGTCATCACGTACCAGGACGAGCGCCTCGACCACGTCCTCGTCGCGAAGAGGAACGTGCTCCTCCTCATGCGCGAGTGAACGCCCAGGTCGCAGCGACTCGGCTCAGCTCCAGCGCGGCGCGCTGGCCGCTGCCGGGCGGCCCCACACGCGTCCGCAGAACGTGAGCAAGCGCTCGCGGAGCGCCCGCCGCGCGCGATGGAGCCGCACGGCCATCGCCGTGCGCGTCGTCCCGAGGTGGCCTGCGACCTGCGCGAGCTCCTGCTCCTCCAGGTCGACCCGCTGGAGCACCTCTGCGTACGGCGCCGGCAAGGTCTCGATGAGCCCCAGGCTGCACGCGCACGTCGCCGCCTCTTCGTGCGTCGCCTCGTCGACGTCGCGGCGGAGGACGCCGAGCTTGTCCTCGCGGAGCGCCCAGCGCGCGTGATGGTCGGCGAGCGTCCGCCGGAGGACACGGTAGAACCATGGCAAGACGAGCTCGAGATCGTGGAGCTGCACGATGGTTCGCGAGGCGGTCGCGAAGGCCTCATCGAGGAGGTCCTCCGCATCCGCGCCCGAGTGCGTCCGACGGCGGAGGAAATCGACGAAGTCCGCGCGATGCTCCTCGAGCGTGGCGAGCGCTTCGGCTGACTCCTCCCCGCCGGTCATCCTCCTAGTGTGACGCACCGCGCGCGCGACGTCACACTCGCCGCCTGACCCGCGCTCGAGGTCAGAACTCCACCTTCGCCCCGAGCTGGAGCCAGCGCGGCGCGTTCACGCGGGCGCCGTACGGGCGACGGCCGATGATGTACGCGACGTTCGTCGCGTTGCGGAGGTTCGCGTAGACGCGGAGCCAGCGGAGTGGCCGCACGTAGGCGCCGAGGTCGAGCCACACTTGCTCGTCGGTCGCGACCGCGTCCGCGAGGGCCACGCTCCCGGCCTGCTCCCGCATCGGCGCGACGTAGGTGACCGCCGCGTTCAGCCCCCCGCGCGCGTGCTCGACTGCGGCGGTCGCGTTCAGCTGGTGCCGCGGGACGTACGGCAGCTCGTCGCCGCGACGCACGACGCCGTAGATCGGATCGGCCGACGTGAAGTCGCTCTCGAGCACGCCGTGGGTGAGCGTGTACGCCGCCGAGACGGGGACCCGGACGCTCCCGATCCGAGCCTCGTGCGCCGCCGACGCCTCGAGCCCGCGGATCACCGCGCGGCCGGCGTCGAACTGCCGGTCGAGGTTCGTCGTCACGCAGCCGCTCGAGAGCGAGCAGACGTCGGTGAGGTTCGAGTAGTCGTTGTAGAAGCCGATCACCTCGGCGTGGGTGCGGCCGCGCGTGTAGCGGACACCGGTCTCGTAGTTGACGCTGTACTCGGGCGCGACGCCGCGCGTCCCCGGCGCGGGCGGGCTGAAGCCGCGGTAGACGCCGGCGAGGAGCCCGAGCTCGTCCGTGAGCAGGTAGTGCGCGCCGATGCCGGGCATGAGCGCGGACACCCGACCGTCCTCGCGCGCGCCGGTTCGGTAGTCCTCCGTCCGCGACGTGAGGAGCTCGACCCGTGCGCCCGGCGTGACGGTGAGGCGCCGCCACGCGATCGCGTCGGTGATGTGCATCGCGACGGCGTAGGTGCTCGCGTAGTTGTCCGTCGTCGTCACGACCGGCTCGCCCGCGGGCACGAGCTCGCCCGACTGCATGCGGAACGCCGACTCGGTGTGGAGACGCCGGATGCTGTCGAAGTGGAAGCGGAGGCCTGTCTCGAAGCGATGCTGGACGGGTCCGGTGTGGGTCTCCGTCGAGAGCACGCTCTGCACGCCCTGGCTCACGAAGGTCCGATCGTTCGGGCCGATGTAGAGCGTGTCGGCCGGCGAGCTCGAGTCGAGGGCGCCGGTGAGGACGCCGAAATAGCCCGAGTACGTCGGATCTTCCGCGTTCGCGAGGACGGGCGCGACCGCCTCCCTGCCGAGGCGATTGAGCTTGTTCCAGCTCCGCTGGTAGTCGAACCGGTAGGCGCTCGTCCGGATCTGGTAGCTCGAGGCGGGTCCGTCGATCGTGTGCGAGAGGACGATCCCGGCGCGATGGTTCTTCATCCGGTCGAGCGCGCTCGCCGGGTAGCGACGGTACGGGCTCGCGCGGACGTCGGCGTCGGTCTGACCGAGGTACGTCTCGTTCGAGACCTCGTCGTTGTACGAGAGCTTCACCTGGAGCCGGTGCTTCGTCGGCGCGTCCGGGTCGACCGTGTAGCGTGCCTTCGCGATCCACTCGTTGCGCGTCGAGCCGGTGTCGGCGCCGTTCGGGAGCTCCGCGAAGCCGGTGTTCTGGAGGCGGACGCCTTCGACGAGGAAGCCCACGCGGTCGTCACTGCTGCCGAACCAGGCGTGCGCCTTGCCGTAGCCGAACGATCCGCCGGCCACGTCCGCGGCGCCGTGGGTGCCTTCGGGGATCGGACGCGAGAGGAAGTCGATCGCGCCGCCGACGGTCTGCGGCCCGTACGCGATCGCGGCGGGGCCCTTCACGACGCGCACCTGCGTCATGCGCGTGAGGAGCGGGAAGAAGTAGGCCGCGGGCGCGGAGTAGGGCGCAGGGCCGAAGAGGACGCCGTCCTCCATGAGCGTGAGCTTCTTGCTCCGATCGGGGTTCGCGCCGCGGATCCCGAGGTTCGGCCGGAGCCCGACGCCGTCCTCTCCGCGGACGAAGACGCCGGGCACCTGCTGGAGGACCGCGCCGGGGTCGTCGTACTCGAAGCGATCGAGCTGATCCTTCCGGAGGACGTGCGCGGAGCCGGCGGTGCGCGAGACCGCGGTCCCGGCCACGACCACCTCCTCGACGGGCGCCTTCTGCGCGGAGGCCCTCGCCCCGGAGACGACGATCGCGACGAGCAGCAGACTGCCGAGAAGGGGCTTCACAGGACGGGACGCGTGTGCGGCGGCGGCTCCGCGGGGGCAGGGAGCACCCACGTCGCGAGCCGGACGCCGTCCTCGATCGCGGTGAGGTCGACCTCTGGATCCACGAGCGGCGCCCCGCGCCGGCCGTTCAAGGACACGCGCGTGTCGGCACGGACCTCCACGTCGGGTCCGTACTCACGCCCGATGTGGTGCGCGAGCTGGAGGATCAGATCGGGCTGGCTCGCCATCTCGTTCTCCTGGAACGCGGTGAGGTACGCGCGCGGGCTCACGTGCTCCACGAAGCCCGTTCGCTTGTTCCGGACGAGGAAGGTGGTCGCGCCGCCCTTCGCGCGGACCATCACGCGCCACGAGAAGCGCATCCCGTGCTCGTGCCAGAGGACGTCGCCGCCGTAGAGGTGGGTCCGGAGGGGCGCCGCGACCTGCACGAGGCACCAGAGGAGGCCGACGACGAGCGCACCGCGCGCGGCTAGCCCGCCCCCGACGTCTCCTCCCGGCGTCGTCACCGCGCGCGGGGACCTCCGGAGGAGCACGCGAGGCCACGACGGCGAGAAGAAGACGAGCGCCGCGATGCTCATGATCACGGGGAACATCCCGATGTCGAAGAGAGCCCGCGTGAACGCGTGGAAGAGGAGCACGACGCCGTACGCGGGGAGACGCGTCCGCCGCCACGAGAGCCAGCCCACGATGGTGAGGTCGAAGAGGAACCCCGCCCAGCTCATGAGGAGCGGCACCACCGGCACGGTGAAGAGGGGGCCGAGGACCGGCAGGTCCGTGCTCGCGCCGAGCCAGATCCGGAGCGGCTGCGCGTGGAGGAGCCAGTCCGGCTGCGCCTTCGCGAGCGCGGCGAAGAAGTAGACGACCCCGACCTGCAGGCGGAAGACGACGTGCCACGCGACGGGGACGCCGTCGTCGACCGGACGGCCGCGTCGCATCGCGATCCATCGGTCGACCGAGGCCACGCGATGCGCGGGCGACGCCGCGAGCAGCCACGCGAGGAGCGCGGCGAGGTAGTAGTGGTTCAGGTAGGTCGAGACGTCGAGGAGCTGCACGTAGGTGAGCCCGAGCGCGAAGAGCGCCGACGTAGCGCGGAAGGCGAAGCCCGCCGCGACCGCGAGCGCGAGGACGCCGAGCGCGACGAAGAGCCCGTGCATCGCGGGACGCGAGAGGGGCTCGGCCCACGCGAAGCCGAAGTAGTGGAACCGGAAGCGCGGGCGGACGAGCAGCGTGTCGACCCACCCGTGGGCGAGGAACCGCTGCATCGAGACGGCGAGGGCGAGCCCGAAGAGGACGCGGAACGCGGCGAGCCAGGCTCCGTCCTCCCGCCTCCGGAGGAAGCGCTCAATCCGTGTCACTGGCGGCGCTCGCGGGCAGTCGCAGGTTGAGCGGGCTCCCGGAGCCGAAGAGGTTCGTCTTCAGGAGATCGGAGAGCGGCTTCACGGCGTCGTAGAGCGCGCGGAACTGCGCCACGCTCGCCTGCTCGAAGGGCGGGAACGCGGCCGCGGTCGCCTCGGCGTTCGCGAGCGCCGCGAGGACGTCGGTCGCGAGCGGCGCGTGACCGGCGGAGACGAGCCAGTCGTCGAAGCCGAGGCCCGCGCCCCCTGCGCCGCAACCTTGGAAGATGCTGCGGAACGCGCGGAGGTTCGTCCGGAGGTTTTCGACCTCGACCTGCGCGAAGGGCGTCTCGGGGACGGGCGGAGCCGCCTGCACGCCGGCGCGGCTCGCGAGCTTGAGGTCCTTCACCTCTTTCTCGACGTAGAACATCGCCCAGCCGACGACGTTCAAGGCCTCCTGCTCCGTCCCGTAGCCCTCGTGTGCGAGGAGCTTCGCGCGGAAGCCCTCCTTCTCGGGGAGCCACACGTCGCGGATCTCGAGCGCGATCCCGACGAGGTTCTCGGCCGTCGCGCGCTCGTACTCGCGCTTCGCGGCCGCGAGGTCCGCGGGCGCGAGCGCCGCCCACGCCTGGCCGGTGGGGCTCGTCGGGAGGCACGCGGTGTCGGCCCCCGGGTAGTAGAGGAGGTACTCGACGGCGGAGAGGCCGCGCGCGCCGGGCAGGACCTTGTCGATCCCGTCCGTCGTCCAAGCCTTCGTCGCGACCTGCTTCTCGATCTCGCAGCGGCTCGCCTGCGGCCAGGGATGGACGAAGCTGCGGAGGCTCCGCCCGTGGTACGGGTCCGCCACCGTGCTGCCGACGGGGCCGAACTGGAAGAGCTCCATCCGGGACCAGTCGCTCATCGCCGTCGCCCACGCCGAGCGCGCGTCGCCGAGCGTCGCGTCGCTCGGCGTCGCGACGTGCGCGCGGACGGCGGCGCGGAGC
>JALHPN010000005.1 GCA_022842465.1 Polyangiaceae bacterium
CGAAGAGCTCGACGGGCAGAGGGAGGGACACGCCGGAGGCCGGGGCGTGGACGCGGAGCGCGGAGGCGCACCCGGCGTCGACGACGACGAGGCGGTCCTTGCCGCGGAGGAGCTCCGCGAGCGCGGACGCGCGCGCCTGGAACCCGCGCGTGTCGCCGGCGTGGAGGAGCGGCGCGCCGCAGCACGCGTCGACGAGCGCGACCGAGCCGCCGGTGAGGGACGCCGCCGCGCGGATCGCGTCCTTCGCGACCGCAGGCGCCTTCTGGGCGTAGGCGCAGCCGACGAGCAGGGCCGTCTTCGCGCGCGGGTCCACGAAGCCAGGAACCGCGAGAGAGCGGACGGCATTCCGCGTGCGCCCTTCGTGGGCGGGGAAGTCTCCGGCCACGCGCCGCGCGGCCTCCGGGGCGACGCCGGCCGCGGCGAGCGCGCTCCGGCCTTCGAAGAGCGTCCCGGCGACGTCGTTCTTGTGGTCGCAACTCTCCCGGCAGGCGAAGCAGCCGGTGCAAGCCCACGCAGGGGCCGCGAACGCAGGCGCCGTCTCGACGCTCCCCGTGGCGACGAGATAGGTCGTCGTCATCTTCCCCCAAGGGGTCAGCGTCTCTCGCGGCTCCGCGTTGGAGACGGGGCACGCGCTCCGGCACAGCTTCGGGCAGAAGACGCAACGCTCGAGCGTCGCGTGCCTCGGCTCGAGCTGGGGCAGCCGCCGGAGCGGGCGTTCGTCGGGACGCGCCATGCGGTCCAGACTCTATCGCACGTCAGCCCGCGACGGCGACGTCGAGGCGCCTCGCGAGCTCGGCGTAGGCGCCGCTCGGCGCACCCTTCGCCACGGCGAGGTCCGCGATCTCGCGGGCCATCACGACGTGCTGGCGCTGGAGCTTCCGCCCGAAGTGCTCCTCGGCGTAGAAGATCGCCTCCGGCGAGGCGCGGCGAAGGACGGCGAAGAAGAGCCGGAGCGCGAGCGGCGTCACGAACGCGGCGCCGAGCGCGGCGAGCGGATCGGCCCGGCCGATCCGGAGCCCGATCTCCCGGCCCTCGTGCGCGCTCCGGACGGCCAGCGCGAGGAGCTCGTCGTCGTCGACGAGCGCGGCGACGCTCCCCGCGAGCGCGATCGCCATCGCGATCCCGATGAACCCGACCGTCGTCGCCGGGTTCGTCTCGTGGACGCCGAGCTGGAGGTCGACGGGGAGCCCTGCCTCGCGGAGCGATCGCACGAGCGTGTGCACCGGGGCGGCCGCGGAGCCGGCGCGCGGCTCGTCCACCAGCGTCGGCCGCGGCGGGAACCACGCGCGGACGACGCCGTCCTCGCGCACGTACGACACGACCCCGGGCATCGCCGCGAGGACGCGGTCGCCGAATGCGCTCCGGACCTTTCGCCAGTCCTCGGGCATCATCGGCGTGAGGACCACGATCGGCGCCTCGGAGGCCCCCAGCGCCTCGCGCACGCCTTCGAGGTCCTCGGTACCCACCGCGAGCAGGACGACGTCGGCATCGCCGGGGACGACGGCGGCCCGACGCGGCGCCTCGATCGTCTCGCGCGCTCCGCCGCGGACGGCCTCGAGGACGAAGGGTCTCGTCTCCTCGACTCGCGACGGACGCACGACGAACGTGACGTCCTCGCGCGCACGCACCGCGAGGCGCACGCCGTAGAGGACTCCGAGCGCGCCGGCGCCGAGGATGGCGACGTGCACGCGCCGCGGCTCAGCGGTACGTGAAGCGGAGATCGTGATCGCAGATGCGGAAGACGTCGCCTTCGGCGATCTGCTTCCGCGCGATGCGCTGGCCGTTGTACTCGACGCCGTTCGTCGAGCCCATGTCGACCATGAAGTAGACGCCGTTCTGGTACTCGATCATCGCGTGCTGCCGCGAGACGTTCGGGTCCTTCAGCGTCAGGTCGCTCGACTGCTTGCCGCGACCGATCACGAAGCGGTCCTTCGTGATGGGGAACTTCTCGCCCTGGTAGATGATGTTGAGCGAGGTCTGCGTGCCGAGCGACGAGCCGTTGTAGCCGCCGCCGGGGATCGGCGGCATCGACGCGCCCGTGCGTCCGCCGCGATCCCCGCGATCGGGGATCGGAGGCGGCGCGCTGCGCGGTGAGCTCGTCGGGGGCTGAGAACGCCCTTGGGGCATTCCACCCATCCCGCCGCGTCCGGGCGGCGGCATCCCGAGGCCGCTCTGCATCGAGCCACCGCCACGCGGCGGCGGAGGAGGTGCGGGGAGGCCACCACCACGTGGTGGCGGCGGCGGGAGGCCTCCGGGGAGCGGACGCGTCGGCATCGCGCCACCACCACCACCGCGCAGCGACGGCGGCGGACCCATCGGCGGCGGCGGTGCTCCGCCTCCGCTCGCAGGGAACGAGTCGTTCGTACGCGGGTACGGCGTTCGCTGGCCGTAGCTACGCTGACGCGCGTACTGCTTCATCGCTTCGTTGATCAGGTAGTCGACCGAGCACTCGAGCTCGCGCGCCATCTGCTCGAACGTCTCCCAGAGCATGTCTCTGCACTGGAAGGTGCGTGGGCTCTTCTTGTTCGGATCGGCGCTCATCCCTCGACCGCCCTTTGGGCCATACGAGAAAAATACGTTCTCGTGGAACTCAGGAATCGTAACGCGATCGGCATGGCCCGCGCTGCCTTTTTTGCGAGACCGCGTGCGGACGAGCCGAGGAGCCCACCAAGGGCGCTCAGTGCTCCATCGTCTGGAGGAGGCAGAACTTCACGAATTCCCCGACGGTCTTGAGCTCCTTCGGCTCCATCTCCTTCGAGCCGGGCGCCTTCGGAACGTCGCACTGCCACGAGCACTCGTCCTCCTTCTCGCACTTCGGGAGGAGCGTCGGGTCGTCGGCGTGGCCCTGGACGGCGCCCTGGTCGGCCTTCTTGCCCTCCCAGAAGAACCCGAGCGCCGTGAGCTTCGCGCCGAGATCCTTGCTGCTCAGGTAGGGCTGGATGACGTCGCGCGGCTTCGGCTCGCCGGGCGCGGGCTCCATCTTCCGGATGAGCTCCCCGTACGAGAGCGGCTCCGTCATGCCCATCTTCGTCGCCGACGTCTTCGGCAGGCGCGCCATGAAGTCGGGGACCTGCTTCGTGCCGACCGTGCGGAGGACGAGCGAGGCCGCGACCCAGCGCACTTTCCACTTCTTCGGCTCGAACAGCGTGTTGAGCTTCGGGAGGATCTGCTCCTTCGGGAACTCGCCGAGGCGCTGGAAGGCGACGTCGCGGACGGGATCGGGCGTTTCGTCGTTCTTCGCGATCCCGAAGACGCGCTCGAGGTCCTGCGGGTTGTTCTTGTCGACCCGGCCTTCGAGGGCGGCCAGCGCGAGGCGGCGCCGCTCGGGCGGCTTCTGCGCGTCGGCGGCGTACGTGAACAGCCACTCGACGACCGGCCTCCCGCCGACCTTCTTCATCGACGGGAACACCTCCTCCGTGAGGCGGCGCTCCTGGATCTTGTCGACCTGGACGGCGACCTGCGCGTCGGTGGCGTTCGGGTTGTTCTTCGCGTTGTACTCCTTGACGACCTTCGTCTGCCCGTCGAGCCACTCCTTGGTGTTGTACCGGTTCGCGAGGGCGACGAGCGCCTCGGCCGTCTTCACCTTGGTCTGGTCGTCCCCGATGTCGGCGACGAGGGCGGCGATGCGGTCGAGCCGCGCCGTGTTCTCGTTGATGATCGACGGGAGCTTCTGCGAGCTCTCCGGACCGAGGTAACGCATCATCTGCTCGACGCCGAACTGCTGCGAGCCGTTCTCGATGCGGTCCTCGAAGCCCGTCTGGACCCACTTGATCAGGGCCGAGCGGAGCTCCTTCCGGGTCGCGTCGTTCGAGACGAGCGTCGGCTCGTGGCTGAGCATCGCGAACGTCGCGTCCTTGAACGGGATGGTCGGGTCGGGCGGGAGGCGCCCCTCGGGCGTCCGCGGCGGGGGCGGATCCGACAGCGTCTTCACGAGGTCGTCCTTCATCGCGTCGACGAGCTGGCGTCGCGACTCCTCGTCGAGCTGCACCAGCGCGCCGTCGCGCTCCTCGCCCGCGTCGTCCTTGTACTTGTCGGTCAGGAACTTGATGCCCTGACGGACGCCTCCCCGCGGCGGCATCCGCACGAGGGAGATCGCCGCTTTCTTGCGGAGATCGAGGCTGTACTTGTCGTGCGTGATGACGGCGACGAGCTTGAACGGCCCGTGCTGCGTCGTCTCCCAGCGAACGACGTCGCTCTCTGCCACGCGGCAGCCGGTGGCAGTGGCCCCCAGCGCAGCCAGCGCAGCGAGGAGGATTGCCCGACCCCTCTTCCCTTCGATCATGTCTCCCTCGGCGGAGACCGAACTCTACTGAGCTTCGTGAAAATACCCAAGCCTGGTTCCAAGTTTGACTCGCCCCGAGGACCTCCGATAGCGTCGATGTAGGTCGACGTAGGTATGGCAATCCTCAGCCTCTTCGCAGGAAACCGAGCTCGGCGCGTCTCTCCGCCAGGCTCTTCCGACTCCGCCTCGCCGGACGAGCCCGTGTCCGAGGTGCTGCCGCGCGCACCCTCGGCGCGCGGAGGGGACGCGGTCTTCGCGCCGCGTCGGCCTGCGTTCGCGCTGCCGGCGAACACGAAGCTCCCGAGCGTCATCGGCTCGCAGCCGCCGACGTTCGCGCGCGGTCGCGAGGCGTGTGCGCTGATCCTCTGGACGTTCGCCGTCTTCCTCTCGCTCGCCCTCGCGTCCTACGCCGGCGATCCGCAGATCGCGCCCGGCGCGGTCCTCCCCGAGGGGGCGGCCGCGATCAAGGGCGAGGACTGGGTCGGCCCCGTCGGCGCGTTCTTCGCGCGCGGCATCGTCGGTCTCGTCGGCCTCGCCGCGTGGGTCATGCCGCTCGAGGCGCTCCTCCTCGGCATCCCGTTCGTGCGCAGCCGTCGGAGCAACGCCACGCCCGCGCGCATGGCTGGCGACGTGCTGATGGTCGTGATCGGCGCCGCCCTCGTGCAGGTCGGTTGGCCGGGGAAGACGGCGTTCGGTCACCACCCCGCGGGCGGGCTCGTGGGCGAGCTCTTCGGCGAGGTCGCGCGCTCGCTCTTCTCGACCGTCGGCTCGTTCCTCGTCGGCTTCGCGATGATCGGGCTCATCCTGATCGGCCGCGCTTCGTTCTCGTTCATCGCCCTCATGCGATGGCTCGCGCGCATCTTCCACCTCTCGGCCGAGCGCACCGCGAACGGCGCCCGCTCCGTCGCCGACGCCTGGGCGAAGGCGCGCGAGCTGGAGCGCGAGCGCGCGGAGGAGCAGCGGAAGGCCGACGAGCCCGTCATCGCGATCCCCAGCGGCGACGAGGCGACGATCCTCGCCGGCGCAGCCGAGAGCGACGAGGAGCCGGGCTGGGAGGAGCCGAGCGCGCCGCGCCTCAAGGTGCGGCCCGCGCCGACCGAACCCTTCCCCGAGGTGAGCCCCCTCGTCGTCCCGTCTGCCGGGAGCGCTGCCCCGCTCGTCATCCCTCCGCCTGCGGAGGTGAAGAAGCTCCCGCGCGCGCGGCGCCGGATCCAGGAGAAGGAGGTCCTCGCGGCGGCGGGGACCGCGGATGCCGCCGCGATCGTCCTCGGCCCGGTCCTCGCGGAGGACGACGACGACGATGTGGCGCCGGAGTCCCTTCCCGACGCCGACGACGGCCTCGCGGTCGCCAAGAAGGGACGGAAGAAGGTGGGCGCCGCCTCCGGGACGCTCGCGCGTACGGCCGACGGCGCGAAGAAGCGCCGCCGCACGGACGACGAGGACGCGGACGCGAGCGAGGAGGTCCTCGCCGCAGCCGAGGACGGTCACGACGCCGACGCGGACGAGCCGGACGAGGACGAGGACGCGCCGCCGACGAAGCTCGACGTGACGCCCCTCGAGGGCCTCGACGCCGCGAAGAAGCGACCCTCGCGCAACGCCGCTCCGAAGAAGGCCGAGGCGGGGATCACGATCGTCGACACGTCCGCCGCCCTCCAGAAGGACGCGCCGATCTCGCCCGCCTCGCCCGAAGCACCGGGCGAGCGCGAGATCGTCAAGGTGATCCCGGCGAAGAAGACGAAGAACGCGCCGTTCCAGCTTCCCCCGCTCGACATGCTCGAGCCTGCGCAGCCCTCGATCGGCCCGATGTTCGACGAGGCCAAGCTCCGCGCGAACGCCGAGCTCCTCGTCAAGACGCTCGCCGACTACAAGGTGATCGGGAAGGTCGAGGAGATCCTCCCTGGCCCCGTCGTCACCACCTTCGAGGTGTCGCCGGTCGCGGGCACCAAGGTCAGCAAGGTAGCGGCGCTCGCCGACGACCTCGCCCTCGCGCTCGCGAAGAAGGTCCGCATCGTCGCGCCGATCCCGGGCAAGAACCGGATCGGCTTCGAGCTCCCGAACGAGAAGCGCGTCCCCGTCATCTTGCGCGATCTCGTCGAGGATCGACGCTTCCAGAGCCTCGACGTCCCCCTCCCGGTGGTCCTCGGCCGCGACATCGTCGGGAACCCCGTCTACGCCGATCTCGCCAGCATGCCTCACGCGATCGTCGCGGGCGCGACCGGGGCCGGCAAGAGCGTCGGTCTGAACGTCATGCTCACGTCGCTCCTCTTCCGGCGCACGCCCGAGGAGCTTCGCATGCTCATGATCGATCCGAAGGTCGTCGAGCTTGCGCCGTACGACCGCATCCCGCACATGCTCCTGCCGGTCGTCACCGACATGAAGCAGGCGGCGACCGCGCTGAAGTGGGCCGTCGACGAGATGGAGCGCCGGTACCAGCTGTTCGCGGACGCCGGCACGAAGAACATCGGCACCTACAACGGCTGGGTGAAGAAGGTCCTCGCCGGCGAGATCAGAAACCCGCTCGGCAAGGCCATCGTCGGCAAGGACTTCAACGGGATCCAGGAGGTCCTGCGCGTCCGCGACGACGCCGAAGACGGCGAGCAGATGGTGCCCGAGATCCTGCCGATGATCGTGATCGTCGTCGACGAGTTCGCCGACCTCATGATGCAGCAGGGCAAGGAGGTCGAGGCGTGCGTCGCGCGTCTCGCGCAGAAAGCGCGCGCGGCCGGCATGCACGTCATCCTCGCGACGCAACGTCCGAGCGTCGACGTCATCACCGGCATGATCAAGGCGAACTTCCCGACGCGGATCGCGTATCGCGTCGCGCAGAAGATCGACTCGCGCACGATCCTCGACGAGCAGGGCGCCGAGCACCTCCTCGGCAAGGGCGACATGCTCATCAAGCTGAACGGCACGAACGAGACGCGTCGCGTCCAGTGCCCGTGGGTGAGCGAGGAGGAGGTCCAGCTCGTGACGGACTTCCTCCGCGCGCAGGGCGAGCCGGTCTACGACGACAACATCCTCAAGCCGCGCGACGACGACGAGGCCGCCGAGACGGAGGACGATGGTGAGCTCGATCCAATGTACGACGACGCCGTCCGCATCGTCGCCGACACACGCCGCTGCTCGACGTCGTGGCTCCAGCGAAAGCTCGGGCTCGGCTACAACCGCGCCGCCCGCATCGTCGAGACGATGGAGCGACGTGGGCTCGTCGGCCCCGCGAACGGCGCGAAGGACCGCGAGGTCCTCATCGCCACGATCTGACCGCGCCGCGGGGCTCGACACCTGCTCGCCCGAGCAGGATACCCGGCCCGCAGGGAACTCCGCGTCCGGTCGCGCTCTTTGGTACGCTCGGCGCGTGGGGGGCCTGTCGCGAACGAGGGTTCTTCGCCCGTGAACAGCGGGCGCAAGGATCCGGACACGAACACCAAGAACCTGCGCATCATCGCAGGGGAGTGGCGCATCGCCCGTCGCCTCGGTCGCGGCGGCACGGCGAACGTCTACCTCGCGGTGCACGTCGTCGACGGGCGCCGCGCGGCGCTGAAGATCCTCCGGCGCGAGCTCGTCGGGCAGAAGCCCCTCGTCCGCCGCTTCCTCCGCGAGGCGGAGCTGACGGCCAAGATCCGTCACCCGGGCGTCATCCACATCCACGGCCACGGCACGGTCCAGGACGGGCGACCGTACATCGTCGCAGAGCTCCTCGAGGGCGAGACGCTGGACGAGCGGAGGATCGCCTCCCCGCAGAAGCGACTCGACTGGCAGGAGGTCGTGTCCGTCGGCATTCGCATGCTCGAGGCGCTCGACGTGGCCCACGAGAAGGGGGTCGTGCACCGCGACGTGAAGCCGACCAACGTGTTCGTGACGACGACCGGGGTGGTGAAGCTCCTCGATTTCGGCATCGCGGGCCTCGGCGAGGACTCGAGCGTCCTCGAGAACGACAACACCCGCACGGCGCTCGGGATCGGCACCCCCCTCTTCATGGCGCCGGAGCAGCTCACGGGCGACGACGCGATCGACGGGAGGGCGGACCTCTTCGGGGTCGCCGCGACCCTCTTCCATGCGATGAGCGGTCGTGTCCCGTTCGGGACGTCGTCCTTCTCCGTCGGCGCGCTCATCGCGGCGTACGCGGGCGGGCCTGCCGACTTGCGCGAGCTCGTGCCCGCCGTGCCGCGCCAGGTCGCGCGGGTGATCACGCGTGCGCTCGCCATGCGGCCCCGCGAGCGCTTCGCGTCGGCGAACGACATGAAGGTCGCCCTCGAGACGGCGCTCGACGCTGCCGCCTCGCTGAAGCCGGTGACGCGGCCGCAAGTTTGGCTCGATCAGACCGCGCCGCTGCCGACGGTGCGGAGGATGGCGGTCGCTTCCGTGCATCCGCCGACGACCACCCCGCCGAGCGGCGAGGCGCCTGCCGCGTCGGCGGCCCGCTCTTCCTCGAACCCCGCGATCTCGGCGCCGGTCTCGTCGCCGCCGCTCACGCCGGCGAACCGGCTCGCGCAAGGCTACGGATCGATGCCGCCGGCCGACGAGATGAGCGCGCTGTCGCGTCCGCCGCGTCCGACCTCGCAGCGGCCGCATCCGGGCCCGCCTCCGCCCGATCTCTCGAACGTCATGCCTCCTCTGCAGCCGGCGGCTCGCCCGCCGACGTCGATGGCGGTCCCGTTCCTCATCGTCGCGCTCGTGCTCGTGGTCGCGACCGTGCTCGCGATGCGGCTCCGCTGAGGGCCGCTCAGGCGATCGCGTCGACGGTCGCTTCGACGACCTCGCGTCGGGCCTCGAGCGTCGCGATCGGCCCGGGGCCGAGCCCGAGCGCGCGCGCGCTGGGGAGGTCTTCTACCGTCGCCGCGACGAGCGGCTCTCGCTTCATGAGCACGTCGGCGAGCGTGTCCGCGAGCATCACGATCGTGACGATCGAGTTCTTGGACGCCTCCTTTCCGTGATGCGTCTCCGTCGAGGCGACGATGCCCGGTGACATCGACCACGAGCGGGCGATCATCCCGCCGACGCGCTGGTGGAGGCGCTCCACCTCCGCGTCGAGCGTCTTGTCGTCGACCTTCAAGCCGTTCGCGCTCGCGAGGTCCGTCGCGAGCTGGAGGACGGCCGGCTCGCCGACGTCGTGCACGAGACCGCACAAGAACGCCTCCTCGGCGGGATGGCCGGTGAGCTTCGCGATCTCGCGGGCGTAGGCGCCGGTCGCGACTGCATGGCGGAGCATGCGTCGCGCGGCGGCGGCGCGGCCCTTCACGTCGAACGCGCGTGTCCGACAGACGACCACGAGCGCGATCTGGCTGATCTGGCTCGTCCCGAGCCGCGCGAGAGCTTGCTGGAGCGTCGTGATCGGCACCTTCGGCGCCACGAGCGGGCTGTTCGCGATGCGGAGCATGTGCGCCGCCAGGGTCGGATCCTTGTGGATGGCCTGCGCGATCGCGCGCATGTCCACGTCGTCCCGCGCGCACAGGGAGAGGACCTCCGAGACGGATTGCGGGAAGATGGGGAGCTCGATCTCGCCCTGGGCGATACGTCGATCGAGCAGCTGTGCCAGCGAGAGCATCCCGCCTGTGGGAACGGCGGAAGTCGCGCTCTCTTCAGAGCAGCTCGACGCCTTCCGCGACGAGCTCGAGCTTCGCGAGCGGGCGTCCGAGCTGGGACTCGGCCTCCGCCTTGCAGCCTCCGCCCTTGCCGTGTCCTCCGCCCTCGCAGGCGGGCTTCGGACCTTCGGCCTCGACGAGCGTGGCCTTCACGCGCGCCTTCCTGCCCGAGGCCGTCTTCGGGACGAAGAAGGCGTGGCCGGCCATCTTGATGTGGGCCGCGCTCGCCTCGTCCTCGATTTCCATCCAGCAGCCCATGTGCTGGCAGACGGCAGAGACGGTGCCCGTCGTCGTGAAGGTCTTCCCGACGTAGGCGCTCGGCTTCTTGGCGACGTCGGCGAGGGCGACGGGGGAGTCCTTCGTCTCGATCGCGGCGCCGAGGCGGAGGACGCCCTCGGGCGGGGCGGGCTTCGCCGGCTCGGCCGCAGGCGGTTCGTGCTTCGCGACCTCGCCCGTCCGGCAGCCGAGCGCGGACGCGGCGAGCGAGACGACGGCGACGGACGCGAGGAGGAGGGAGCGCATGCCCCCTTTTCTAGCACCCTCAGAACGTCTTCGTGAGGAGGAGCGGGAACGCAGCGCCGGGCGCCTGGGCGGCGGCTTCGGTGGTGCGGGTCGCCGTCCAGGCGGGCTGACGCACGAAGGCGTCGAGCTTCGGCTTCGCGGCTGACGCCTCGGCCCTGCCCGAGCTCGACTGTTGGTCGATGTCCGTCGTGGAGCTGTTGAGGAAGACGACGAGCCCGAGCGCTCCGATGCCGGCGCCGACGGCCATCGTCACGAGGCCCGCGTCACGGAGATCACCGTCGCTGTTCCTGTAGCTGCTGCCGCCGTCGAGACCGACGAGGGTCATGATGAGCCCGACGTAGGCCGTGGCGGCGCCGCCGTACGCCATCGTGCCACCGAGGAGGATACCCCCCGTCGAGGGCGGGTCGATGTGGAGGTCGACGGACCCGCCCGGTTGGGCCTGGAGCCGGAACTCCTTCGTCTGCGGCACGCCGTTGCCCGTGAGCCGGTAGGCGTCGCCGATCGGGAGCTCGACGTCACACGGCGTCGCACACGCTTGCGACCACGCGTTCGAGCCCGCGGGCCGGCGGTAGAGGATGACGCGCTTGCCGCCCGAGATGTGCACGCGCGCCTTGGGGCCGACCATCGGCGCCTCGATCGCGGGCGTGCTCGGCGCGACGTACGGGACGGGGGTGCCCCCGCCCGCGGAGGGAGGGAGCGGGCCCGCGTACGAGGCGACGACCACCTTCTCGACGTCGGCCCAGGGCACCCTCTTCGTCCCGTCCCCCGGGACGGCGATGCTGACGTGGCTGTTCGGGAGGATCTCGAGGACCTTGCCCCGGTAGACCGTCCCGTTCCGCATCTGGAGGGTGTCGATCGTGCCCGACGTGCTCGGCGTGCTCGGCGTGGGTGCCGCCGCGGGAGCGGGCGCCGACGTCGCCGGCTTCAGCGGGACGAGCGGGACCGCGTCGTCATACTCGTCCGCCTTCGCGACCGAGGGAGCGAGGAGCAGCGCCGACAGGAAACCTAGGCTCGCGAGCCGCCAGGACATGGGAAGAAGCCTCCGAGAGCGACGCCAGACTGCACGAGCCGCGCCAAACGGCGTCGACCTCCCTACCACCCCGATTTCCGTGCGCCACGCCGGGTCGTGCGGTCTCTCGCGGCGGGGGTGTGCATTCCGGTTCACGCGCGCCCTGTCCGTCAGGTCACCAACCGTGAACCGTCACTCACGCGTGAGTCACTGGAGACTGGCGCCCCCTGGCCCCCGTGCTACCGGCAGACTCCCCATGCGCGGCGCGCTCCGACCCTTCTTCCTCGCTTCCATCGCCCTCCTCGTCCCCGTGGCGCTCGCCTGCGGATCGGGCCGAGGCGACGTCTCGTCCCCTGACGGCCGAACGAGCGGGGACGGCGGACCCGGCTCGGTCGACGGCGACGCGAACGGCCTCGTCGAGGTGCCCGCCTGCATCGAGGCGCCCGGCCGCGATCCGTCCGCGAGCCGCGCCCTCGAGGACGGCGCCGGTGCGGCCTCGGTCACCGTCTCCGGGGCGGCCTGCGCGCGCACGTTCGTCCTCACGACGACGGCCGCCCGTCGCGACGACCTCCCGGCGAACCCGCGCACCATGACCGAGGCCGGGCGCACGACGATCTCGACCCGCAACGACCTCTTCGACGCGCTCTACCAGCTCGCTCTCGACGAGGCGAAAGAGAACAGCGTCGATGCGATCAGGGACGGCGCGTTCCGGAACGGCGCTCCGCTCCCGTGCGCCGGCGGCGGCTGCTTCGAGACCGGCCGGAAGTGGAACTACGTCTGGACGCGGGACACGTCGTACGCGGTCGACCTCGGCCTTGGCTTCATCGACCCTGCCCGCGCCCGGAGCTCGCTCGAGTTCAAGCTCTCGACGCGGCGCGACGGGTCGGACCTCCAGATCGTGCAGGATACAGGCACCGGCGGCAGCTACCCGGTCTCGACCGACCGCGCCGTGTGGGCGCTCGCCGCGCGCGAGCTCCTGAACCACCTCTCCGGCGAGGCGCGGACGGCGTTCCGCGATCGCGCGCTCGAAGCGATCGCGAACACGGCGGAGCACGACCGCGCCGTCGCGTTCGACGCGAGGGACGGCCTCTACCGCGGAGAGCAGTCCTTCCTCGACTGGCGCTCGCAGTCGTATCCGTCCTGGACGGTCCCCGACCTCGTCAACATCGCGACGAGCAAGTCGCTGTCCACCAACGTCGCGCACGTCGCCCTCCTCGCGACGGGCGCCGAGCTCGCTGCCGAGAAGGGCGACGCGACGCTCGCGACGACGCTCCGGACGCGCGCCGACGAGCTCCGCGCCGCGATCCGGACGAAGCTCTGGCTGGGCGAGGACGAGGCCTTCTCGACGTACACGACCACCGAGCTCGATCCGGCGCCGGCGCGCCGCTTCGATCTCCTCGGGACGTCGCTCGCGGTGCTCCTCGACGTCGCGACCGCGGATCAGGCGAGGGCCGCGATCGCGAGCTATCCGACGCTCCCGAAGGGCCCGCCGGTGATCTTCCCGCAGCAGAAGGAGACGGCGATTTACCACAACCGCGCGATCTGGCCGTTCGTCACCGCCTACTGGGTGCGCGCGGCGAGGAAGGCCGGCAACGACGCCGCGTTCGACTCCGGCGTCCGCTCGCTCGTCCGCGGGGCGGCGCTCTTCCTCTCGAACATGGAGAACCTCGAGGTCGTCACGGGCAAGCCGTGGGTGGACGACGGCGCGTTCTCCGGACCGATCGTCAACTCGCAGCGGCAGCTATGGAGCGTCGCCGGGTACCTCGGGATGGTCCATGGCGGGCTCTTCGGCGTCGAGGCCCGGAAGGACGGGCTCCGCGTGGCGCCCTTCGTGACGAAGGCGATGCGCCGCACGATGTTCGCGGCGTCGGACGCGCTCGTCCTGAACGATCTGCGCGTCCGCGAGAAGAAGGTCTCCGTCGTCGTGCGCCTCCCCGCAGCGGGAGAGGGGGGCGGCGCCTACGCCGTCGCGAAGGTGCGCGTGAACGGGCAGGAGGCGCCGGACGGCGTGATCGACGAGGCTCGCCTCGCGCCACGCAACCTGATCGAGGTCGAGCTCGCCGAGCCCCCCGCGCCCGGCGCGCCGCTACGCACGATCACGGACGTGACGGACTACCGCGTGCTCTACGCGCCACGCTCACCTTCGATCACGTCGGTGACGTCGTCGGCCGGCAAGCTGGAAGTCGGGATCGACCTCGCGGGCGAGGCCGCGGCCGACGTCACGGTGAGCGTCTATCGCGACGGCGTCCGCGTCGCCAAGGACCTGCCCGGCACTACCACCGTCTGGCAGGATCCGAGCACCGCGGGGGACGCGTCACCGAGCCACTGCTACACGGCGGAGCTCCGCTACGCGAGCGGCAACGTCTCGCAGCGCGCGCGTCCGATCTGCTTCTGGGGGCCGGGCAACGGCCGCATCACCTCGATCCCCGCGACGAGCTTCACCGTCTCGGGCGGAGCGCAGACGACGGCGTACGGACGGACCTTCCACGAGGCGTGGGGCGATCCCGGCCACACCATCGTGGCGACCTTCACCGCGAGCCGCACCGGCGAGCACCTCGTCCAGGCCACGTACGGCAACGGGGCGGGCTCGCTGGAGACGGGCATCACCTGCGCGGTGAAGAAGGTCGTCGTCGAGGAGGTCGGGCCGAACACGCCGGTCGCGACGGGCTATCTCGTGATGCCGCAGCGTGCGGACTGGGGCTCGTGGGGCGACTCGTCCTTCGTCCGCGCGCCGCTCTCCGCGGGCAAGCAGTACCGCGTGCGCCTCGAGACGGACGCGCGCGCGGTGAACATGTCCGCGTTCGCTCATTTCGCCGACTACACGGGAGGGACCGGCGGCTCGGGCGGCGCCTTCACGCGCGTCAACGTGGCCGAGCTGAAGGTGCTCTCGCTCGCCCCCTGAGGGAGGAGGTTCAGCGGAAGCGCATGCAGCGGGCGCCGTACGAGCCGCCCTTCATGCGCGGGGTCGTCTGCTGGTTGCGGTGGTGGACGGCGGTGCCGTACCCGATGCCGTACCCGCGCCAGTCGAAGCGGCCGTCGGGCCGGAGCACGGCCTCGAGGAGGTTGCCCTTCATGTCGCGCCAGCCCTCGTCGCCTCCGTTGATCCGCACGACGTCCGCCTCCACGCGACCCGGCGCGGCGATGCGGCTCGAGTCGTCCGTCGAGCCGCCGCCGCCCGGGTAGTAGTAGACGCCGATGCACGCCGTCGACGCGTCGCTGCCGGAGATGATGCCGTTCGTGCACGCGGGGATCGCGCCGTTCACGCGGAGGCGGGTGTTGCTCGTCCCCGCGATGTAGTCCATCACCTCGGTCGTCGCGATCTGGCCGCCGTCCCACGCGCAGAGGGCGGCGAAGAGGCCGAAGGGAGAGCAGTTGAGCGCCTTCGTATCCATCACCTCCTGCGGGTGCGACTTGGACGCGTTGTCGGCGAAGTTGCTCGCCTTGGTCGTCGCGGCGTCGAACCAGTACGTCGGGTAGCCGTACGACTCCGGCGTGTTCGAGCAGTTGAGGCCGTGGCTCGCCGCGTAGTCCGGCGCGGGCCAGCCAGGGCCGGTCACGTACTCGGGGAAGAGGTGCGCCGCGCCGAGCGACGCCCGGATCCCGGCCTCGACCATCCAGGTGCCGCTCGCGACGGACCAGGTGTTCTGGGTCGGGTTGTTCGCGAGGTACTGATCCTGCCCCGGGTAGAGGAGATCGACGGTCGGGTTCTGGGTCGTGAAGCTGGCGAGCTGGCCGTTCATCGCGCTCGGGAGCGTGTTCTCCCAGCCGACGTTCCAGCGGGCCGGGCGCCGCGTGGACATGAACCCCTTCACGTTCGGCCCGCCCATCGCGGCGCCGACCGCCGCGAGGAACGCCCGCATGCGGCCCGCCGTGATCTCGTACTTGTCGACGTAGACCGTCTTCCCGTTCTGGCGCGGGTCCGCGTAGCCGGAGACCGGCAGCGAGCGGCAGCAGCTCTCGTGCGCGGCGCCCCCCTGGCCGACTTCGCCCGTCCCGCATGTCGTGCCGCCGTGGACGACCTTGCAGCTCGGACCCTCGACACACTGCATCGTCGGTCCGCACGCGGTCGACGCGCAGTCCGCGTCGGCGAGGCAGCCACGGCCCCAATCGCATTTGGGCGCGACGACGCCGCCGCAGTCCACGTCCGTCTCGTCGCCGTCCTTACGGCCCTCCTTGCGCGGCTCGCAGATCGCGTCGGTGCAGAAGCGGCTGTCGCAGTCGGGGCCGTCCGCGCACGCCTTTCCCGCGGCGCACTTCGGCGCGACGGAGCCGCCGCAGTCGACGTCGGTCTCGTCGCCGTTCTTGACGCCGTCGTCGGCGGCCGGGACGGCGCACGTCTTGTCGTCCTTGCAGAGGGCGCTCGCGCAGTCTCCGCCCGCCTGGCACGTCTTGCCGTCGGCGCACTTGGGGGCCGCCGCGCCGCCACAGTCGACGTCGGTCTCGCCTCCGTTCTTGACGCCGTCGGTGGGGCTCGCCGCGATGCAGACGCCGTCCGTGCAGACGACGCTCGCGCAGTCGGCGCCTGCCGTGCAGGTCTTGCCGTCGGCGCACGGCGGCGCGACCGGACCTCCGCAGTCGACGTCGCTCTCGCCGCCGTTCTTCGCGCCGTCCGAGGCGCTCGCCGCGTAGCACTTGCCGTCCGTGCACTTGAGACCGCCGCACTGGTCGTCCGTCGCGCACGCGTTGCCGACGATCGTGCCCCCGTCGGCGGACGCGGGGACGGACGGGGTCACGCCCTCGTCCTTCGAATCGGTGCTGCAGGCGGTGACGAGGGCGAAGGCGAAGATGGTCGCGAGGGAAGTCGTGCGCGTCATGGTCCTCTCGCGCGCAGGAGGCGCTGGGCTTCATGCTAGCGCGGGGCCGCGCGTCCGCCGCGCGCTTCTCGCGTGGCGCGGGCTGTACGCGCATGGCATACACGCGCCCGTGCGTTTCTCGACCCTCGTCGTCCTCGTGGCCACCCTCCCCTTCGCCGCCTGCTCGTCCGCCGGCGGGGGCGATACGGCCGCGGGAGCGCCCGTCGGCGCTCTTCCCGAGACCGCGGCCGGGGAGGCGGACGCGGCGACGGAGGCCCGCGTCGCGGTGCACGCGGTGGTCGATCTCCCGCGGACGTTCGCGACCGAGGGGCTCTCGGCGACCTTCTACGACGCGGCCGACAACGTCCTCTACGCCCTCTCGGACACCCAGCCGAGCCTGACGCCGCTCCTCGGATCGGTCGACCACACGAGGTGGACACCCGGGACGCCGACGACCCTCACGAAGCGTCCGGGCGCAGCGTGGGACGGCGAGGGCCTCACCCGGATCGACGGCGACTTCCTCGCGCTCACGGTCGAGACGACGCCGACCCTCGAGCGCTTCGACGCGAAGGGTGTGTTCCTCGCGAGCGTCCCGTTGCCTGCGATCTACACGCAGCAGCGCGCCGGCAACAAGGGGATCGAGAGCCTCGCGAGCTCGCCGGACGGCGCGTACCTCTTCGCCGCGAACGAGGCGGCGCTCGTCCCCGACGGGGAAGCGGCGTCGAAAGCGGCGGGCACGCGCGTCCGCATCCTCCGTCGCGAGCTCGCGACCGGGGTCGAGACGCAGCACGCCTACCTCACCGAGCCGCTCGGTCCCGGCAGCGGTGGTGACATGGGCGTCTCCGACGTGGCGGCGCTGTCGTCGACGGATCTCCTGGTCCTCGAGCGCGGCTTCCAGCCCGACTACGGGAGCACGGTCCGAATCTTCCGTGTCGACCTCGCCGGCGCCGCGGACGTCTCGGCTTCTCCAGCGCTCACGTCGTCGTCCCCCGTCGTCGCGAAGGAGCTCGTCGTCGATCTCCTCGATCTGCCTCCGAGCGGCGCGACCCATCCGGCCACGCAGCCGAGCCCGCTCCTCGACAACTACGAGGCGCTCTCCGTCGGCCCGACCCTCCCCGACGGCCGGCGTCTCCTCTTCGTCACCTCCGACGACAACGCGAGCAGGACTCAGGTCGCCCGCGTCCTCGTCCTCGCCGTGCGCGGCCTCTGACTCGGAGCAAGTCGTCGCCCAGGGAGAGTCAGCGCGTCGCGAAGAGGGCCGGAGCCTCGTCGGTGGGGCAGACGGTGACCTCGATCGCGAGCTCGTGCTCTCCGCCGCCGAGGAGCACGCCGCGGAGCGGGATCACGTCGTCGTAGTCACGTCCCCAGCCGAGCGTCACGTGCTCGAGGGACGGGCGCATGCGATTCGTCGGATCGGCGTCGACCCAGCCGACGTCGGGGCAGTAGACGCTCACCCACGCGTGCGAGGCGTCGGCGCCCACGAGCCGCTTCTTGCCGGGCGGCGGCTTCGTGAGGATGTAACCGCTCACGTACCGCGCCGCGAGGCCGAGCGAGCGGAGGCACGACAGCATGAGGTGCGCGAAGTCCTGGCAGACGCCGCGGCGCCGTTCGAAGACGTCCATCACGGGGGTCGAGACCGTGGTCGCCTTCGGGTCGAACGTGAAATCGTCGTGGATCGTCTCCATCAACGCGCGGACGCCCGCGAGGATCGGGACACCGTCGCGGAAGCACGTCGCCGCCCAGGCCGCGAGCTCGCGCTTGTTCCGCACGCGCATCGACTCGTAGAGGTAGCGCGTCGCCTCGAGGTCCTCGGGACGCGGCCTCCGGCCCGCGCGGTAGGCGAGTCGATCGCGGACGGTCTCCCAGGGCGGCGAGGCGTCGTCGTCCGGGAGGCTCCGCGCGCGGACCTCCACCTGCGACTCGGCTCGGACGACGAGCTCGGCATGGTCTCTCTCGATCACGAAGGACGTGGTCGGGTTCCCGAACGTGTCCGTGGCGCGCGCGAGGATCTCCGCGCGGGGCGTGATGTCGAGGACGTGCTTCACGCAGCTCTGGTGCGGCATCGTCCGCGGCGTGAGGTGCACGATCTGCCGCGACAGCCCCACCGGGTGCTCGTACCGGTAACGCGAGTCGTGGACGACGACGTACTCGGCCCTCGGCGCGCTCATCGCTTCTCGACACCGAGCGGCACCGGGCTCGCCGCGTGGTTGAAGAAGCGCCGTTGCAGGTCATCCGACAGCGCGAACGCGGCGGCCTCCACGCGACCGAGCAGCCCGGCGAGCTCCTTCGCCGCCGCCTCGACACCTGGCCCCTGCTCGCCCTCGAAGCCCGCGAGCGTCGCCGACCCGAGCTCCTGAACGATCGGGCCGAGCACGTCCGAAGCAAAGGCGCCGAGGTCGACCGCGATCCGCTGCACGAGCCCGACGAGCTCCTTCACCTGGAAGACCACGGCGTGCGGATTCGTGTCGTCCATCACGACGAGGTGGAGGACGGGGAGGAGCTCGGGCGCCCTCCGGTAGCGCGCGCGGAACGTGACGATCGAGTTCGCTGCCTCGAGGAGCCACTCGAGCGACGCCTCGCGCTCCTCCGCGCTCGTCCCGAGCACGATCGCGACGAGGCGCGCGAGGTGCGCGAGCCGCTCGAGGCGGCGCCCCACGAGGAGGAAGTGCCAGCTCTCGTCGCGCGTCATGTCGTCCATCGCGAAGCCCGCGAGCGACACGCACGCCATCATGACGTCGTCGAGCCACACGAGCGCGGCAGAGGCGGCGGTGCCGCCCGAGGGCATGCGCTCACCGAGACGGTTCATGACGTGCCAGTTGTCCGTCGACATCCGCTCGCGCACGTTGTTGGCGGCGAACCCGAGGCGGAGCACGTCGGAGGCGAGGCTGCCCGCCTTCGTCCGATCGAACACGGCAGAGACGAAGTCGCGCGCCGCGCGCTCGTCGCCGTCCTCCTCCTCCCCGAACAGGTCGAGCTCCTCGCACGCGTGAACGAGCGTCGCGACGGCGCGTGACGTCTCCTCCGCGGAGGCGTCGACGATCCGTACGAGCGCGGCGCGGAGCAAGCGCGCGTGACCCTCGCAGCGCTCGGCGTAGCGGCCCATCCAGAAGAGGTTTTCTCCGACGCGCGACGCGATGTCGACGACGCTCCGCGCGACGTCCGCGACGCCGAGCCGAGGCCTGCGGAGCCCCTGCCGAGCCTCGGGCTTGCGCGCGATCGTCCACGTGTCCTTGCTCGCGCCGCCGCCTTGCATCGAGACGACGTCCGTGTCTCGCCGGGCGACGCGCGTGAGGCCTCCGGGCATCACGACCCATCCCTTCGGCGACGCCACCGCGAACACACGTAGCGTCGTCGCGCGCGGCACGAGGCGGCCGGTCGAGCGCTGCCACGTCGGCGACTGGGAGAGATGGATCCACTCCTGCGCCACGTAGGCATGCGGCTGCGCGCGCATCTTCGCGACCAGCTCCTCGCGGGCGCGGGCCGAGAGCTCGTGACCGAAGACGGGCTCCATCCGCATCGAGGGGTAGGCGGACTTCACGACGAGCTCGTCGAGGTGATCGATCACGTGCGCGAGGGCGGGACCTTCGCCGCACCACCACGTCGCGATCGACGGGAGCTCGAGGTCTTCGTCGAAGAGGCGCCGGCTCACGGCGGGATAGAAGCCCGAGAACGCGCTCGTCTCGAGGAGCCCGCTCCCGAGCGCGTTTGCGACGAGCACGTTCCCCGCCCGGATCGCGTGGACGAGCCCCGGGACCCCGAGCGCGGAGTCGGCTCGGAGCTCGACCGGATCGCAGAAGTCGTCGTCGAGACGCCGCAGGATCGCGTGCACGCGGCGGAGCCCGCGCAGCGTCTTCAAGTAGACGCGGTCGCCACGGACGAGCAGATCCTGCCCCTCGACGAGCGGGAAGCCGAGGTGACGCGCCAAGAACGAGTGCTCGAAGTACGTCTCGTTGTACGGGCCGGGCGTGAGGAGCACGGCGAAGGGCTCCTCGCCGTCCGCCGGCGCCGCGTCGTAGAGCGCGTCTTCGAGCGCGCCGAAGAAGGGGCCGAGCGGCTCGACGTTGACCTTCGTCAGCGCGTCGGGGAAGGCGCGCGCGATCGTCATCCGGTTCTGGAGGGCGTAGCCCGCGCCGGAGGGGCCGCGCGTGCGGTCGCCGAGGATCCAGAAGCGGCCGTCCGGCGAGCGCGCGACGTCGGCGGCGTAGACGTGGAGGCGGGTCTTGCCCGGCGGCTCGACCCCGAGGAGCGGCCACATGAACGCGCGCTGGCCGTAGACGAGCGCCGGTGGGACGAGCCCGTCCGCGAGGAGCTCCTGCTTGCCGTAGAGATCGGCGAGCACGGCGTCGAGGAGGCGCGCCCGCTGCGCGACCCCGGAGGCCACCCGCGCCCACTCGTCGGGCGGGAGGATGAGGGGCAGGAGGTCGAGCTCCCACGGGCGGCTCGTTCCCTTCGGGTCGGCGTAGACGTTGTAGGTGACGCCGTCCGACTTGATCGCCGCCTCGACGAGGTGGCCGCGACGCGCCATCGTCTCGCGCGGCAGCGCGACGAGGTGCTCGAGGAACGCGCGCCAGTGCGGGCGCGGGATCTGGATGTCGTCGACCATCTCGTCGTAGCGAGATCCGTCGGGCTCGTAGCTACGGAGGATCGTGCCGGACATCAGCGCTTGGCCGCGGTGCGGAGATCGAGGGTGAACGGGTACTCGAGGCTCGGCGTCGGCGTGAGCGGCGTCCTCCCGTCGCCTCGGCCGATCCGCTGGAAACGCGCGCGCCGCCGTCCGGCGGCCTCGAGCGCGTTGACGGGGCGCTCGTCCCACGAGCGCCCGCCAGGATGCGTCACGTGATACGTGCAGCCGCCGAGGCTCTGCCCCGTCCATGTGTCGTGGAGATCGAAGACGAGCGGCGCGTCGACGTCGAGGTGCGGGTGGAGCGAGCGCGGCGGCTTCCACGCGCGGTACCGAACGCCGGCCACGTGGTGCCCGACTCGCCCCGTTCCTCGGAGCGGCGCGCTCACGCCGTTGCAGGTGACGAGGTAGCGATCGGACGGCATCCCCGTCACCTCGATCTGGAGGCGCTCGAGCGACGCGTCCACGAAGCGCGCCGTCCCGCCGGGAGTGCCGTCCTCGCCCGTGACGTGCCACGGCTCGAGGGCCGTCCGCAGCTCGAGGCGGATCCCGCGGGTCTCGAAGTCCCCCGCCTTCGGGAACCGAAACTCGAAGTGCGGGAGAAACCACGAGGGTTCGAGCGGGTAGCCGGCGTGTGCCATGTCGTCGAGGACGTCCTCGAAATCCTGCCACACGAAGTGGGGGAGCATGAAGCGGTCGTGGAGCTCCGTTCCCCAGCGCGTGAGGCGCGCGGGGGCGAATGGCTTCTTCCAGAAGCGGGCCACCATCGCGCGGAGGAGGAGCTGCTCGGCGAGGCTCATGCGCGCGTGCGGAGGCATCTCGAGGGAGCGGAGCTCGACGAGGCCGAGCCGTCCCGACGCGCTGTCGGGGCTCCAGAGCTTGTCGATGCAGATCTCCGTGCGATGGGTGTTGCCCGTCACGTCGGTGAGCAGATCACGGAAGAGGCGGTCGACGAGCCACGGGGGCGGCGCGTCCTTCCGGCCGAGGCGCTCGACCTCACGGCAGGCGATCTCGAGCTCGTAGATCGAGTCGTTCCGCGCTTCGTCGAGGCGGGGCGCCTGTGAGGTCGGCCCGATGAAGAGCCCCGAGAACAGGTACGAGAGCGACGGGTGCTGGTGATGGTAGGCGAGGAGGCTCCGGAGGAGATCGGGCCGCCGGAGGAACGGGGAGTCGTCGGGCGAAGCCCCGCCGAGCACGACGTGGTTGCCGCCGCCCGTGCCGACGTGTCGGCCGTCGACGAGGAACTTCTCGGCCGTGAGCCGCGTCGCGTGGGCGGCCTCGTAGAGGTGGGTCGTGTTGTCGACGAGCTCGTCCCACGACGCCGACGGATGGATGTTCACCTCGACGACGCCAGGGTCGGGGGTGATGCTCAGCGAGCCGAGACGCGGATCGCGGGGTGGCGCGTAGCCCTCGAGCACGACGGGAACGTTCTCGTCGGCCGCGGCGCGCTCGACCGCGAAGACGAGCGTGACGAAGTCCGAGGCGGTCTCCGTCGGCGGCAAGAAGACGTGGAGGACCCCGTTCCTCGCCTCTGCGCACATCGCGGTGCGGAGGAACGGGGTTTTCTCCGGCAGAGCTCGAGGAGCCGCCCCGTGCGCGGCGGCGAGCTCGGCTCGGGAGGGAAGAGGCGGGCGCTCCGCGGACGGGTCGAGCTCCACGAACGTCTCGCGCTCGTCCTCGGGCTCGTACGGATGGCTCGCCAGCGGGAGGCGGAGCCCCATCGGAGAGTCGCCCGGGAGGAGGAGACACTGCTCTCCGCGGAAGGGCCAGCGCCCGCTCCGCAGCGTGTCGCCGCGCCGTCCGACGGGGAGCACCCAGCCGACGACGGCGCCGATCCCGCGACCGAACACGCGCCGAAGGCGCTCCCGCTCCAGCGGATCCCCGAGCTTCGCGTCGAGCGGATCGACGTTCACAGGCAGCTTCTGCTCGCGCCACAGGTAGTGGAGCCAGTCCTCGTACGCGGGGATGACGTGGTCGGGGCCGAGGCCGAGATGCGTGGCGACGCCGCGGAGGACGCGATGCGCGACGGCCTCCGTCACGCCGCGTGGCTGCTCGTCCGACACGAGATCGTCGCGCTCCCAGAGCGGGACGCCGTCTCTTCGCCAGAAGAGCGAGAGCGCCCAGCGCGGGAGCTGCTCGCCCGGGTACCACTTGCCCTGCCCGAAATGGACGAGTCCCTTCGGCGCGTGGCGCGCGCGGAGCCGCTTGAAGAGCTCGATCGCGCGTGCCTTCTTCGTCGGGCCGACGGCTTCGATGTTCCACTCGGCGGCGTCGAGATCGTCCACCGCGACGAAGGTGGGCTCTCCGCCCATCGTGAGGCGGACGTCGTTCTCCGCGAGGTCACGATCGACCGCGCGGCCTAGCGCGACGATGTCGTTCCACGTGTCCTCCTCGTAGGGCTTCGTCACGCGCGGCGTCTCGTGGATGCGAGTCACCCGCATCTCGTGATCGAGCACTGCCTCGCAGGGCTCCACGAGCCCGCTCACGGGGGCGGCGGCCTGCGGCTCGGCGCTGCAGGCGAGGGGAAGGTGACCCTCGCCGGCGAGGAGACCCGACGTCGGGTCGAGCCCGATCCATCCCGCGCCGGGCAAGTAGACCTCGCACCACGCGTGGAGATCGACGAAGTCTGCGGCCGGCCCCTTCGGGCCTTCGAGCGGCGCGACGTCGGCCGTGAGCTGCACGAGGTACCCCGACACGAAGCGCGTCGCGAACCCGAGCTGGCGCAGCACGTGGCAGAGGAGCCATCCGCTGTCGCGGCAGGAGCCGGACGCCTTCGCGAGCGTCTCGTCCGGCGTCTGGAGGCCGGGCTCGAGCCGGACGCGGTACGCGATGTGGCTCGCGAGCTCCTGGTTCAGCGCGACCAGGAAATCGCTCGTGCGCTTCGTCTCGCGCGGCACCTTCGCGACGAAGGCGTCGAGGAGCGGCGAGGACACCGTCACGCGGTACGGTGCGAGCTCGGCCTGGAGCGCCTCTTCGTAGGCGAACGGCCACTCCTCCACGTAGGGCTCGAGGAAGAAGTCGAACGGGTTGTAGGGCTCGATCTCGGCGACGAGGTCGACCACGATCTCGAGGACGTCGGTCTTCTCGGGGAAGACGAGGCGCGCGAGCCAGTTCGACTGCGGATCCTGCTGCCAGTTCAGGAAGTGCGTCTCGGGCGTGACCGCGAGCGCGTAGCTCCCGACGCGCGTCCGGCAGTGCGGGGCGGGCCGGAGGCGAACGGTCTGCGGGCCGAGCGCGACGGGCCGCGCGTAGCGGTACGTCGTCCGGTGATGGAGCGCGACGTGGATCGTCATGCGTCGGCCGTCGACGTTAGGGCATCGGCGGCCCCGCGCCTCGTCGAAACACGTCACCTCGCGCGATCTCGGAAGGGGCAACGCACGCGCGGGGGATCTCGGAAACCTCGTCGAAACGGTGCGGCACGCCGCGTGCTTCCACCGCGTCCATCATGCGCCTCGCCGCTCTCCTCCTCGCCGGATCCTTCCTCACGCCCATCGGCTGCGCTTCCCCCACCGACGAGGATGCCGGGCAGGCCTCGGGCGCGCAGCTCGGCGGGGGCGCGTCGGCATCGCCGGACGTCCGCATCGTGGCTGTCGGCGAGCGCCTGCCCTCGACGACGAGGCCAGGCACGGAGTGCGTGGTAGAGGGAGCGATCGCGGTCGTGTCCGGCGCGCCGGCCGACGCCGCGCTCAACTTCGCGCTCGCGCCCCGAGAGCTCGACGAGATCCGCGCCGGGCGCTGCAGCACGCCGTTCGCCGTCCGCACCACGCCGACCGTGACCCTGAACGCGCACGGCATCCTCACGGTCGAGACGCGCATCACGTTCACCCGGGAAGGCGTCACCGAGAGCCAGAACGTCGCGCGGAGCTATTTCGTCGAGGACGGCCGCGCGGTGGTCTCCTCCTCCGTCTTCGATCGCGTCGCCCTCGGCACGCTCTTCCCGAGCGCGCTCACGCGTCGCGGGGGCCCCTACGCGGACGTCGCGAAGCAGTACGGAGACGACCTCGCCCTCGAGGCCGACTACGTGGGCTTCGCCATTCGCCCCGACGGTCTCCTCTTCGACTTCGGGACCTACGTGAAGAGCACGAACGCGCCGCTCGCAGCGGCCCTCCTCGGTCGGCCCCTCCTCTTGACGTGGTCCGAGCTCGAGAGCGCGCTCCTTCCCGAGAGCCCTGCCCGGGCGCTCTGGGCGCGCTGATCAGTCCCAGTCGTCCGCCGGAGGCCCGCCGCGCGGGGCGAACGAGAGGCGTGCGCGCTCGCCCAGGCGGTCGCCGTCGACCCTGCCCTCGACGAGCTCGTAGCCCATGAGCGCGAAGATGCGGCCCTTCGCGAAGATCGGTCGCGCGTTGCCGTACCAGTCCACGCACGAGGCGCGGCAGCCGTCGTGGTTGGTCGTGAGCGGCGCGGCTTCGAGTGCGCCGAGCTCGGAGAAGCCGAGATCTCTGTGCGACAGGAAGAGGACCGACGCCGAGCCCTCCACCAGGTAGCGCGCGCCGCGAGCGCCTGCCGAGCGAATCGGGAGGCCGACGACGCCCTCGCGCGTCTTGCCCTGCGCAGGCTTGTAGAAGAAGCCGTGGCTCCGGAGCTCTCCCTGCGCCGCGTCGTGACGGACGAAGTCGCGCCGGGCGCGCGCCTCCTTCCCGAGCTCGATGGGGGTGAACACGAGGTCGCGATCGCGTGAGCCGACGACGACGGCGTCTCCGCCCATCGCCTCGATCCGATCGACGCCCTGGTCGAGGACGAGGACGCTCGGCTCCTCCTCGGAGGCGACCTTCACCGCGTAGAGCTGACCCTGACCGCGATGGTCCGTCACGTAGCCGCGACCCGCGCCGTAGAGGAGCCACGGGCCGACGAAGCGGTTCTGCACGGCGTAGCCGTCGGGACGCGGCATCGCGCGGTAGCGCGACTTGGACGCGACGGGGACCCCCTGCGAGAAGAGGTCCTTCGGGAGGCGAAGGAGCGCCGACGAACCGGCCGTCGCCTCGCTCGCGAACATCGCGTCCCCGTTCGACTGCGAGCGGACGAGGACGTCGAGGTGCCCATCGGCTTCCTCGTCGAAGGAGAACTGGTCGGTCGGCATCCCGGAGACGCGCACGGCGGTGACCGTACCCTTGCCTCGTGTGATGGGGAGCCTCGCGAGGAGACCCAGCGGCCGATCGCCCTTCTGCGGCGTCCAGTCCTGTGTCCACACGTAGACGTTCGACGGGGAGACGTAGAAGACCCGACCCGGGGGGCCGAGGACGCCGATCGACTCGCACGCGAAATCGGGCGTACGGAGATCGCACGACGTCACCGTGTGGAGGGCGGCCATCCCCGACGACGGGAGCTCGTCCTCGATGCGGTAGAGCCTCGTCGGCGTGAGCGTGCGCGTGAAGTCCGTCGGCTTCGCGTCCTTCCTCCACCGTCGCACGGCGGGGAAGCGGCTCGGAAGATCGCGCTCGGAGGCGTTCAGATAGAGCGGCGCGTAGAAGACGAGGCGACCGTCCACGATGCGGCTCGCGTAGTTCCGGGCCGAGTAGTAGTCGTTCGAGCGGAGGTGCCAGGTCCCGCGGTAGGTGAGGCCGCCCTTGTCGTCGATCCGGAAGAGGCCGATCTCGGTGCCGCCTCGCGCGTAGCTGAAGCCGACGACGACGACGTCGTCTCCCTCGACGACCATCTCGTCGTACCAGGTGCCGCGCGGATCGATGTCGGGCCCGAAGGCGTCGAGCACGCGGCTCGTCTTCGCGCGGTCGCCCGCGAGCGACAGCGTGAAGATCCTCCCGCGGCGCAGCACGACGAGGTGGTCGCCGTGGAGCTTCACGATGTCGCCCTCGTCGACATCGGCGTGCTGGTTGTTCGTGATCGACTCGCCGCCCTTGCTCGTGGACGTGGACTTCGACTCGCGGTCGGCGGTCGCGCGTGCCGCGGGCGCGGCCGCTGCCGGGCTCGGCGTCACGCTCGCGAGCGGCGGCGCTCCACCGTCGACGCCGCCGGGACCGCCCATCGGGTAGGCCTTCATCGGGGGCCGCATCCGTGCGGCGGCCTTCTCCTCCTCGTTCGCCTTCCAGCGCGCCGCGAACGACGCGATCTCCTCGTCGTCACGGAAGGCGACAAGCCGACCCGTGGCCTTCTCCTCCGGGAGCGTCGGCGGAGGTGCGGGCGCCTGCGCGGCGCTCGGCAACGGAACCCCGCCGTCCCCCGTGGTCGCCGAGGTCGACACCGGTGCGGGGCTCGGCCGGCACGCCGCCACGAGGAAGAGGAGGGAGCCGAGGAGCCGGAGACGAGCGGGAGGCGCCATGGCGGGCTTCGACGCGCCACACGCAGGAAAGATCTGCGCCGCGTCGAGGAAGAGCGCCGACCTCGAGGACGTATCCGAGTGACGGCTTGCGCCAACCTTTCGCATCGACAGGGCAGGGCGCGTCCGGTACGCGAAGTGCGCCCCGATGAAGGTGTTCCACTGCGACCACTGCGGTCAGCTCCTCTTCTTCGAGAACGTCACGTGCATGCGCTGTGGGCGCGCGCTCGCGTTCGTCCCGGAGCTCGCCGACGTGGTGTCCCTCGAGCAGGTCTCGAGCGAGGAAGGGCTCTTCGACACGCGGTCGGGCACGCGCGTCCGGCTCTGCACGAACTACGTCCGCCACCAGGTCTGCAACTGGGCGATCGCGCTCGGGAGCCCCTCCGATCGCGGCCCGATGTCCCTCTGCCGCGCCTGCGAGCTGACGCGCACGATCCCGAACCTCGGCACCGCGGGCAACGATCGCCTCTGGTACAAGCTCGAGGCGGCGAAGCGCCGACTTGTCTACACGCTCGATCAGCTCGGCCTCGGCTTCCGCAGCAAGCGCATCGATGCCACGGGCGGCCTCGCGTTCGACTTCATCGAGGGCGTCGTCACGGGGCACGCGAGCGGCGTCATCACCGTCGCCCTCGAGGAGGCGGACGACGCCGTGCGCGTGAAGCGCCGCATCGAGCTGAACGAGCCCTACCGCACGATCCTGGGCCACCTGCGTCACGAGTCGGGCCACTACTACTGGTCCGAGCTCGTCGACGGCACCCCGCGCATCGAGCCCTTCCGCGCCCTCTTCGGCGACGAGCGCGCTTCCTACGAGGAGGCGATCCGTCGCCACTACGCCGAGGGCGCGCCCTTCGCCTGGCAAGACGGGTTCGTCAGCGCCTACGCGACGATGCACCCGTGGGAGGACTGGGCCGAGACCTGGGCGCACTACCTCCACATGGTCGACACGCTCGAGACGGCGTCCGCGTCCGGCATCTCGATCACGCCTGCTCGAGCCGACGAGCCCACGGTTCGGTCGGTGCCGGACCCGACCGCGAGCCGCGCGACGTTCGAGCGGATGCTGGAGAGCTGGGGCCCGATCACCTACGTGCTCAACAACCTGAATCGCGGCCTCGGCAACGACGACGCGTACCCCTTCGTGCTCTCGACGAAGTCGACCGAGAAGCTTCGCTTCGTCCACGAGACCATCGCGGCATCGCGCTGACGCCCCCGACGAGCCGAGTCGCTCGCACCACGGCTCGCCGACGGGGAGACGGCGAGGGTCATCATCTTCAAGGGGAGCACCTTCGGTGAGGCGCCTGCCGCCGTCGCGGGCTCAGGCAGCGCGCGTGGATACCCGATACGATCCTGGAGCGCATGGCGAGCTGCGGCCTCGGCGCGCGCGCGCAAGCACCAGCCCACGTGATCCACGGGCGAAGTCGACTCCGCGCGAGAAACCAGCGGAGCGCGCGCGTTGCCTCGCGGGCCCCGAACCCGTCCGCGCGGCACGCACCGTGCTGGCGTCGCGGTCATGCGCCCGCGCGAAGTCGTCACGCTCGTTCGCGGCCTCGCCGTCGTCGCGCCGCTGATGGCTTGCGGCAACGACTCCGCCACCACCACCACGGCGGACGAGCCGATCCTCGCCGGCACCGCGACGAGCCGCCCGGAGGTGGCGCTCCTCGCCAACGCGTCGGACGCGCAATCCTGCACCGGAGCGCTCCTCGCGCCGAACGTCGTCATCACGGCCGCGCACTGCGTCGTCGGCAGCGAGTGGGCGTACTTCGGATACTCGAAGCGGACGCGCGATCCGAACGAGAGGATCGCCTCGAGCGCGCCGCCGGGTGTACAGCGACGCCGCGTGGTCGAGAGGGCGCGGATGCCCGGCTTCGTGAACGGCGGATGCCCCATGCGCGGCGCAGCGGACGTGGGGCTACTCCGCCTCGACCGCCCCGTCGAAGGCGTAGAACCGGCGGTCCTCGGCGCGCTCCCCGCCGTGGCCGACGAGTGTCTGGTCGTCGGCTATGGTCGGCACAACGCCGATGGGAGCGTCCAGAGCGTCGAGGCGACGGAGTCCGAGTACCGCTACAACGAGCAGCGGGGAGCTCGCGTGCGCATCGCGGCGAACGCGACCGTGAACGGCCAGCTGCCAGGGCCGGCGTGGTTCACCGCGAGAGGGCTCGACGGCGCGCACTCCCAGGGCGACTCGGGGGGGCCCCTCTTCTGCAACGGCCGCATCGGCGGCATCGCCTCGTGCTCGCCGGATCGAACGCGCTCGGTGCTCGAGCTCGTCAAGGTCTACGCGAGCGTCGACCAGGCGCGCGAGTTCGTCGACACCACCGTCGCGCGTTGGTCGCAGCGAGCCGCCGACGCCGGGGCCGTCGACCCGAGCGAGTGATCGCCTCCCGCTACTTCGCGGTGAAGATCGCGGCTTCGCCCGCGCCGAGCACCAGCGTCGGGCTCGCGCCGCCGCTCAGGGAGCCCTTGCCGAGCGGGGCGTCCCAGCCGGTGACGCCGGCGAGGTCGAGGCCGCTCGTCGGGATCGCGCGGCTCACGGCGGGGCCGCGGTTGACGGCGACGACGGCGACCTCCTTCGGGCCGGCCTGGTAGGCGTAGACCCAGAGGTCTCCGTCGTTGCCGACGAGCGTGACGCGCTCGCCGCGCCGGAGCGCGCGTGATCCCGAGCGGACCTCGCCGAGCTTCCGCACCCAATCGCGCTGCGCGACTTGCTGGGCGGTGAGCGGGACGGTCTGTGCACCGGGCCTCGTCATGTGGACCGCCTGGAGCTCTGCCTCGGCGAAGCGCATGTCGCGGCGCATGTCCGGATCGGCGCCGCCGCCGAACGCGACCTCGTCGCCCGCGTAGAGGTAGGGGACGCCAGGAAGGGTGTAGAGTACAGTCAAGGCGCGTTCGAGGCGCGTGTAGACGACCGGATCGGCGTAGGCCGTCGGCGGCAGCTGGTCCCCGCGGCAGCCGCTGGCCCAGGTGCAGGCGAGCTTCTCGTCGTCCCGCGCCGCGATGCTCGCGATGCGAGGGTTGTCGTGTCCGTTGAGGAAGCGCACGTGGCGGTTGCCCGGTCGGTACCGCGTCTCGGACTTGCGGAGCTCGCCCTCGACCTCGTTCATCGGCTTGAGTCCGCTCACGAGGCCGTCGGCCATGTTGTGGCGCGTCGGGAAGTCGAACTGCCCGTCGAGCGCGTTCGCCCCCGTGTACGCGTCGATCCACTCGAAGCCGTTCGCGAAGGACTCGCCGAAGAAGTTGCCGGAGTCGTTTTCGCCTACGGCCGTCTCGCCGACCATGAAGACGCGCGCGCCGCCCTGCTCGAAGCGACGCGCGACCTCGGCGCGCATGTTGTAGATGCTGTTCGACTCGACGTGCTTCACGGCGTCCACGCGGAAGCCGTCGAAGTCGTACTCGGTGAGCCAGAAGACGGCGTCGTCGACGAAGCGCTGCTCCGCGCCGGGGACCTTCCAGTTGATGTCGGGGAGGTAGAACTGGAAGAGACAGTCGAAGGGGCGCTGGCTCCAGCCGCAGCCGTTCGCGTCGTCCCCGCACTTGCAGGCGGTGCGGAACCAGTCCTGGTGGGGCGCGACGTACTCGTGATCCTCGTGGACCTGGTTGTTGATGAGATCGAGGAGCACGCGGAGCCCGCGCTTGTGGGCTTCCTCGACGAACGCGCGGAGCGCGGCGTCGCCTCCGAAGCGCGGCTCGACCTCACGGGCACGCACCGGCCAGTAGCCGTGGTAGCCGCTGAAGAGCTTGTTGCCGTCGCCCGTCTCGTACTTGCTCGTCTGCTTGTTCAGCGGCGAGAGCCAGATCGTGCGCACGCCGAGCTTCTCGAAGTAGCCGCTCTTCATGACGGCGAGGGCGCCCTCCATGTCGCCGCCGTGGAAGTCGGCGTCGTACTCGACGGGGGCACCGACGGGCGCGTCGTTCGCCTTGTTGCCGTTGGCGAAGCGGTCGATCATGAACATGTAGAGGACGCCGTCGCGGTAGTCGAAGGGCTCGTCTTCGACCCAGAAGGGCAGATCGAGCGGCGCTGCCGTGCGCCCCATCGCGTCCTCCGCGCGGACCGAGAGCGTGTGCTTGCCCTTCGGAAGGCCCTTCAGCGCGAAGGAGACGGTGCCGTCCTTCGCCGCGGTCCACGTCCCGGCGGGGATCGCCGTGCGGTCGAGGCTGACTTCGAGCTTCGACGGAGGCTCACCGGTGCTCGCCGCTAGGACGGTGATCTTCGCGGTCACATCACCGGCCGCCGTCGCCGCCACCGTCTCGGTCGCGAGCTCGGGGCCTGCTTCGCAGTCCGGCATGCGGAGCGCGGAGTTCATCTGGTCGCCGACGATCTTGCGGTGCGTTCCTGCGGGATCGAGGCGCCACTGCTCGTCGATCACGAGCTTGTAGGCGTAGAGGCCACCCGGCTCGAGGCCGTTCGCGCGCCCGAGGACGAGCTCGAAGCCGTCGCCCGTCTTCGTCATCGGCAGCGCGCCGTTCGCCCAGCCGGTGAACTCGCCGGCGACCTTCACCGCCGCGGCGCTGCCCTTGAACCGGAGCGTGAGGTCGCAGCTCCGCGCCGCGAACGCCGTTCCCTCCGGGAAGGTGATGTCCGTGCTCGGCGGCTCGCCCGTCGCGGGCCCGCCGTCCTTGCCGCCCCCGACGACGGGGCCGCCCGGATCCGGCTGGCCCGGCGATGCGTCGCCGTTGTCGGCGCAGGCGGCCGAGAGGGTGGCGGTCGCGAGCGCGGCGCCGAGGAGGAGAACGAGGGATGACGATCGGATCAGGGGGCGCATGAACGACCGACCACGCGGTGCCGGAGGCGTACCTCACGGCAGAGTCACGAGCAAGGCGACCCCGGCGTTTCCGGCCGTCTGATGCGCGTCTCGGTCAGTCCCTCGTGGCGGGCGCCGTGTCGCGCGTCGCGCGGACGACGAGCAGCGCGGGCGGATCTGCGGCGAGGCGCGCGCGATCGGCGCCTTCCGGGGGCGAGTCGGTGTCCTCCGCGTCGCGCTCCTCGGCGTCGCCGCCGGAGGGGGAGCGGAGCTCGAAGTCGCTCGCCACCGGCCGCGTGTCCGCCGTGCAGGCGGCCGTCGCGCTCGCGAGGGCGAGGGCGGCCGAGAGGAGGAGGCGATCGACGAGAGCCGTGCGGCGCATGACTCCTGTTTTCGAAGCAAGACGGAGGCCATGGTCGATCTGGGGCTAACCCCATGATCTCGCGTGGTAGCAGGGTGCACTCCGCGGGTGGATCGGCACCGGAGAGGCGATCCGGCGATCCATGAAGCGCAGAAAAGTTCACCGATTCTGTTCGGATCGGGCCGCGCGGGGGACCTCGTGTCCCCGGGGCCACGCGGGAACCCCGTGTGGGACACGATCCATGAGGATCCCACGTCGCGTGCCCGGCGCCTCTCGGCCATGTCGGCGACATCGCGGCAGAAGCCGGATCGCAGGCCCGCAGCTGCCAGGGGGGCCCATCGCTTGCAGCCTCGGGGCGCATGCTCCCGATGCGAAGCTCTCCCGTGCCCCGCGATCCGCGACACGTCGTCGTGCAGGTGCGTGCGCCCAAGGCGGGTCTCTCCTTCGTCGCCCTCGCCGCGCGCGTGACGGCCGACGAGATCGCCCTCGCGACCTTCGTGGATCTCGAGGCCGGTCTCGCCGTGATCCTCGACGTGGAGGCCGGCGACGGCGATCCTCCCCTCCAGGTGCGCGGCACGGTCTCGCTTCCGCGCGACGACGAGGGCACCGTGCTCGTCTCCCTCGACGCGGTGGACGACGCCGCGCGCGAGCGCCTCTCCCTCCTCGCCTTGCCCGAGAGCGGGACGACGCGCGCGGCCCAGGTCGCCTGATCTCGTTCAGCGCGGAGCGGCCGTCGGGAGGGCGAAGGGGAGCTTCCCGAGCGAGTTGATCGCGGCGCGCTTCAGCTGTTCCTGGGTGACGACCCCCGAGACGGAGTAGGGCACGTCCACGGAGAGCTTCTCTCCTCCGATGCCGACGGTGCCCGTGACGGTGAAGGGGAGGTCCTTCCCGCTGAGCGCTTGCGCGCCGAGCGCGTTCACGCCCGACCAGCGCGCCGTCATGGGGACCCTCACGAGCGTGGGTGTGCTCGGAGGGAGCGTGATCGCCTGGACGATGTTCACCTCCCCGAGATCGCTCCCGTCCGCGAGGACCACGCGCGCCTTCACGCTCTGCACGGAGACGCTGAAGCCGTTGGGGTTCGTCATCTCCACCGTCATCTCGACGGTGAGGCCCTGGGGATCGACCCCGACCACCTGCACCGCCTTCGGCACGAGCGTCGGAGGCTTCGGCTTCGAGCACGCCACGAAGGCGAGAGCGAGAGCGATCAGGAGCAGGGCGAGCGGACGGAGGGAGTGCACGACTCCGTTATAACGCGCGTCAGTTGCATTCGCTTCCGAGCGGCGGATCGGGGTTGCAGTAGAGGAAGCCGCCGCCGGCCGTCTCGGTCACGAGCACGAGCGTGTCGGCCCGCAGCTCCGCCCCGAGCGTCTTCCAGACTCGCTCGGTCGCCGCCGCTGCGGCCGCATCGACCGCGAAGACGTGGAGGATCTGCCGCACCCACTTGTCTGCAGGAGCGACGCGGACCGAGCTGCGGTTGATGCCCTCGAGCTTCTTCGTCAGGAGCGCCGCGAGCTCCACGTCGGTGAGCGGCATCGACTTCGGCTTGTACGCTCGCGTGACGCTCACGCCGACCTTCTTGCCGTCGATCTCGACGAGGAGATCCGTGATCGAGGGCGCCCCGGCGTCGTCCGCCACGTACGCGATCGCGGTCTCCGTCTTGAGGAACGTCGCGCCCTCGCACGTTCGGAGGACCTCGTAGCTCATGACCTCGGACTCGCCCGAGCTGCCGCCCGCGTTCGGCGCGTCGAAGAGCGTCTGCCCGCCGGGCGAGAGCGCGTCCTTCGTGTACGTCTCGCCAGCCGCGAAGGTGAGCCTGTCGTGCTCGAGGGCGGGCGCCGGGTCGGCGAGCCGCGCCCGGAGAGCGCCGCACGAGCCCGAGAGGGTGCCGAGGATCCCGTCGTCCGTGGCGGCGTCCGGCGTTCGGGGCGTCGCGCCGTCCCGCTGGGGGGCGCCGCCGTCGGCCTGGGCGCCGCGCTCCGTCCCTTCCTCCGGGGCGGCCTGCTCCGGTGCCCCGTCCGGCGCGGCGTCGTTCCCGTCACTCGAGCTGCAGGCCGCACCTGCGATGCCGGCGGCGAGCAACGTGGACGCGAGGAGGAGGCGGAGGGCCTTCTGCACGCGCGCACTCTGACCCGCAGATCGAGGTCGCGCAACCCAGGCGCGCTGCCCCGCATCTTGAAGGAGGCGCGCCTCAGCGCCTCGCTTCGGCCTCGGGGACGTAGATGGCGGAGCGCTGCGCGGGGATCGTGACGCGGATCTCGCCGTTCGCAGGGACGGTGATCGACTGACCCTCCGGGTTCAGCACGTCGACGAGGACGGCGCCCGGCCTCGAGAGCTTCATCACCTTCGCGCCGTCGGCCGTCACGCTCGCCTTCCGCGAGTTCGTGTTCACGACGACGAGGGCGTACGAGTCCTCCGCGTCGCCGCCCGTGCGCTCGAACGCGAACATTCCCGCGTCCTCCTCCGCCTTCGTGTGCGTCGAGGACCACACCACGGTCGTGTCGCCGTACTTCAGCGCGCGCGACTCGCGGCGGAGGCGCGCGAGCTTGGAGATGTGCCGGAAGGTGTCGCCGTTGGTCGGGAAGCCCGTGTCCCAGAGCACCTCGCGGTTCGCCGGATCGTTGCCGCCGGCAAAGTCCTGCTCCGTGCCGTAGTAGACGCAGGGGATGCCCTCCTCCGTCATGAGGAAGGTGAGCGCGTTCCGGAGCGCGTCCTTGTCGTTGTTCGCGAAGAAGAGGAAGCGCGCGACGTCATGGTTGTCCATGAAGTTCACGAGCGCCTTCGACGGCGCGATGCCGATGCCGCCGGGCTGCGGCGTCGTGCGGTAGTTCTTCGGGCGCTCTGCCCAGAGATCCGCGATCTGCTTCGTCGGCTTCTGCTGGTTCTCGTCGTACGCGTACTGGAAGACGTCGCGGAAGACCGAGTAGTGCTGCGAGAAGTAGAAGACGCTGTCGAGCATCCCCTCCTGCGTGTAGCTGCCGAGGAGCTGGTCGTCGCCGTCGAAGGCCTCGCCGAACATGAGGAAGCGCTGCTTGCCCTGCCGGGCGAGGCGCTCACGCACGCCGGCCGAGAACTCCTTCCAGAACTCGTACTCGACGTGCTTGACGGTATCGATGCGGAAGCCGTCGAGGTCGGCCGTCTCGACCCAGCGCGTGTACTTGTCGATCATCTCCGCGCGGACCGCGGGGAGCTCCGTGGCGACGTCCTTCAGGCCGCCGGGAAAATCGCCCAGCATGACCTGCTTGTCGTCCTCGTAGCTCACGATGCGGCCGAAGCCGTGGTACGCGGCGGCGGTCCCGAGGATGCCGGGCGGCGGCACGCGGTTGATCGACGGGTCCTGGACGAAGACGAGCGGCGCGCGGCCGGCGAGGCCGAGCGAGGTCCAGGCCTGCACGCCGCGCGGATCCCAGTCGGGGTCGAACTCGGTGATGCGCGTGACGGGCGAGCTCACCCCCTGGCATCCCGGCTGGCCGGGCACGCACTGCCCGGTGCCCCCCGCGTTGATGTCGGGGTTGCCGTTCAGGTTGATGTCGTAGAAGAAGACCTGCCCCATGTGGTTCGTGACGATGTCGAGGACCACCTTGAGGCCGCGGGTGTGCGCGGCGGCCGTCAGCTGGCGGAGGTCCGAGAGCGTCCCGAAGTGCGGGTTGACCTCCGTGAGGTCCTGCGCCCAGTAGCCGTGGTAGGCGTCGACGTCGGCGTCGGTCTCGACGTTCTTCACGACCGGCGAGATCCAGAGCGTCGTGACGCCGAGCTCCTTCACGTAGTCGAGCTTGTCGATGAGGCCGCGCCAGTCGCCGCCCTGGTAGCGCGCGAGGAAGCCGGGCCGGACGAGGTAGTCGTTGTTCACGTCGCCGTTCGCGAAGCGATCGACGAGGACCTGGTAGATGACCTCGTCGCGCCAGTCGCCGACGTGGGTGGCGATCGCCGGCTGCGTCCCGTCGGCCGGGACGGAGACGCAGCCCGTCACGGCCGGCGCGGCAGAGGCGGCGAGGGCGAGGGCGGCCAAGACGGTGCGCGCGAGCATCGACCGAGGCCGTAGCACGGGCCTGCCGAGCGTCCCACCGAAAGGTCACTCAGACCTGCGTTACGGTCGCGTCTCAGGCCTCGGGGATGACGATGTCGCCCGCGCGCACGACGTCGGCGCACACGATGAAGCCGTCCTCTTCGAAGGAGGCGACGACGCGCTTCAGCGGCGCGTCGCCGTGGAAGGCGTAGACGAGGCTTTCGGCCCTGCCGAGGATCGCCTGGAGGGCGTCGGCGTTCGCATCCGTGAACGCGCGGAGCGCCTTGAGGAGCTCGTGCGCGCGTCCCTTCGGCATCGGATCCTCCGGGAGCCGGCCTTCGATCTCGACGAGCTCCTGATCATCCTTCCGCAAGAACCACGCCGGGCGGTCGCCGAAGCCCTTCACGAGGCCGGCGGGGAGGTAGCCTCCGCCGCGCTCGCGTCCTCGCGGGTCGCAGGCGCCTGTCGGCGACATCCGGCCGTCGTTGCCGCCGCGAGGACGAGCGCGACGCGGAGCGACGCCCCCCTCGCCACCGGTTCTGATCAGTTCGCCGCTCCGGTGGCCGGCGGCTCGGCGGGCGCGGACTTCACGACCGGGTAGTACCCGATGCCCGTGTTCGTCCGGCGGAAGGGCTCGGTGCCCTTCACCTTCGACGAGAGCGGCACGTCGAACGAGTAAATCTGGCTCGCGGCGCGCGCCTTGCCGGGGATCTCCGGGTAAGAGACCACAATCGAGATGCGGTCGCCCTGCATCGCGGGCACGAGCTGATCGCCCGCGCCGGCGTTGCTCATCTTCTCGAGCGTCACCGTCGCTGCCGGGTCGCCCTCGCTCGACATACGCGTGTTGATGAACCTCACGGTGGCGTTCCGCGGGAAGGCGGCGAGGCCGAGCACCTTGATGAAGGTCTTGCCGTCCTTCTCGAAGGCCGGCGTCGTGTAGACGTTCTCCATCTTCACCCACGGCTTGTACGGCGCGACGAGCGTACCGCCGGTCGTGGTCGTCTCGGTGATCGTCGCGCGGCGGGCAGGGTCGTAGGACTGGGCGACCGCCCTGGTCTCCTGGAGGCCCTCGGCGGTCGTGCGAACCGGCGTGAGCGGCCGGTTGAAGATGTCGCGGCCGCGGAGCGTCAGCGGCGCGTGCGTGCCGAGGTAATCCGGCTTGTCCACGGTCACGGTCTGCTTCGGGCCGGCGACGTCCGCCGTGGTCTCGAAGAGCGGCGTCTCCTGGACGGCCTTGCCGACGTTCGCGGCGAGCTCCCGGTTGAAGTCGGCGTTGACCTCCTTGCGGACGGCGGCGCTCCGGGACGGGATCCGTATCGACGCCGGGATCTGCACCTTCTGCGACGGCGCCTGGACCGTCATCTGGAGCTCCGTCCCGCGGTGAACGCCCGTGATCTCCGCCTTGTAAGGGTCGACCCGCTGGACGGGCTGCGGGTGATGCTGCACGACCGTCTCCTTCTGGACCTCCCAGCTCTGGACGCGGACCTGCGGCGTCTGCTGCTTCGGCATCGCGTAGGACGGCCTCGCGGGCGCGTCGGTTCGGATCGCGGGCCCCGTCGGCACCCTCGGCGGCGCCACGCTCGGCCCCTCGGCGAACGCAGGGATGGTGGCGAAGAGCAGGGCGAAGAGAGCGGACGACGAGAGGGAGAGGCGCATCGTAGGACCTTTGGTGTGAGGCGTAGGTGCGAGATGTCGTGCATTCTGCGTGCCTCTTGCGCCGCCGACGCCGACGAGCGCCAAGCGCGCGGAACGAGGTTCCTGCGGTGGCCCGCGCCGCCTTCGCGATCCCGAATCGTGAACTCCTCGCGTGACGCGAAAACTCGACGTACGGCCGAGAACGTCGGGCTCGCCTCCACGCGTCCGACTCCTTGCGAGAGGGAGACTCTTGTCTTGTCGCGCGGAGGTGGCCGCTCCCTGCGTGGCCCCGCGGCTTCCGCAAGGACGAGAGCGCCGACAGCTACATCGAGTTCGTGGGCGGCTACTGGCCTGGTCGACGCAGATGGGGTTCGCGAACGCGACCGACGGCGATGGCTGAAACGACCTCGAGGCGGAGATCGAGTCGACCACTCTCAGAGGGCGGTTTTCGCGTGCGATCGTCAGGTCAGGACGACGAGCTTGGCCCGATCGAGCGGCGACCAGTCCCCGACCAGGCGCCCGTCGTCCTCGTCGCACGTCGGTGTGCGGCCGAGGACGTGGCCCGCCTGCAACGGCGGCGTCGCGGTCGAGTGCACACCTCAGCCCGCGAGCACCCGCGCGATCGCGAGAGCCGAGGAGCGCATCCGGTGAGGAACACGGCGCTGGTGAGCCGCTTGGGTCAGGCCTCCGGGACGACGATCAGGCCCGCGCGTACCACGTCGGCGCACACGATGAAGCCGTCCTCCTCGAAGGAGGCGACGACGCGCTTCAGGGGCGCATCGCCGTGGAAACCGTAGACGAGGCTGTCGGTCGGCCCGACGATCGTCTGGAGGGCGTCGGCGTTCGCATCCGTGAAGGCGCGGAGCGCCTTGAGGAGCTCGTGCGCGCGACCCTTCGGCATCGGATCCTCCGGCAGCCGGCCTTCGATCTCGACGAGCTCCTGATCGTCTTCCCGTAGGAACCACGCCGGGCGGTCGCCGAAGCCCTTCACGAGGCCGGCGGGGAGGTAGCGTCCGAGGTCTCCGAGCGTCGCCACCACGACGGCCGGCGTCTCCTCCGTCTCGCTCTCTTCGGGGGTGTCGTCGTTCTCGGCCATGGTCACGGGTACGAGCTGAAGTTGAACCACCACTCCGTCGAGATGCCGGCGAAGTGCTCGACCGAGCGCTGCGCGAAGGGATCCAGGGCGGGGTAGAGAGCGCGCGTGCCCGAATCGCGGGCGCTCGCGAGGTACACGAGGCGGATCTGCGGGCGTCGGAAGCTGCCCTTCCCCGCCGGCGAGAAGTACGGCATGACGCCGAGCTTCGCGACCGAGGCCGTGAGCGGATCGTTCGTCCCCGGCTGGAGGAGCTGGAGGCGCCGTTGCTGGTAACTGCCTTCGACGCTGACACCGAAGTGCTCGCCGAGGAAGACGCTCGGACGCGCCACGATCGCGCCCTCGTCGTACTTCTGCGTCGACGTCTCCGCCGCCGATCCGTCGCGGAAGAAGCGGACGTAGCCAGCGCCCATCACGGAGAAGTGCTCGGTCTCGTAGTTGCCGGCGATCGCGATCTGCGTCTCGCTCGCGCTGCCCGTCGTGCGGTCGAGCGCGAAGGTGATCGGCACCGCGAGCGGATCGTAGGCGGCGATCCCGCGGGCGTGACGCATGAAGAGGGTCGCGTAGGTGTCCCTCTCGCCCTTGAACCACGTCAGCTGCGAGCCGACGAGGAACCCCGTGTCGGAGGGGAGCCCGCGGTCCTGATTGACCAACGGATCGCGGAAGACGCCCGCCGCGATCTGGTGCGCCTCGCCGTAGAGGACGGCCTTGAAGCCCGACGGGCCGCCGCCGGAGGGCCGGATGAACTGCGTGAGCTTCAGCGTCTCGATCGTGCGGGGGCGATCGAGACGCGTGACGTCGACGGTGCCGAAGCCGAAGGGGGCGACGACCGGGACCTGCTGGAACTGGTACGGGTTGTCGAGCCGTTGCTGGCCCGCGTGGAGCTGGAGGATCGTCTCGTACGCGCTCCGCCCGGGGGGCGCTGCCCCCCCGTCCCCCCGCCCGGTGCTCTCCTCCGGCGTGCTCTTCCAGACCGGGAAGGCGACGCCGCCGCCGACGGTGTTCTGGTTGTCGAGCGGCCACCAGTTGAGGAGGTAGATGTCGTCGCCGCGGTACATCCGCGAGCCCGCCCAGATCGTGACCTTGTCGTACGTCCCCTGGGCGTAGAGGTTCCGGACACCGATCGCCTGGAGCGCCTTGCCCGTGAAGTGGAAGAAGGGCGGGAAGAGGCCGACGGTCGTGACGATGCGGCCCGAGACCTTCTCGCTCCAGCGGTCCTCGCGCCGGAGCTCGAGCTCCGCGTAGCTCCCTTCGTCGACGAGGCGCGGGCCGAACGCGACGACGTTGGTGCCGCGGCCGGTGCCGCCGCGGAGATCGCTGCCGACCTGGACGCGTCCGTAGGAGCCGAACTCGAACCGCCCCTCGTGGCCCGAGGGGGCCGCCTGCACCGTGCGGCCCGGCTCGGATCCGCTCGCCGCGGGCGTGTTCTTCGCATCCGCGCGGCCGGGCACCGACGGCGCGCTCGAGTCGTGGACGACGGGGGCGTCGGGCTTCGCGATGGGATCGGTCGCGGTGGTCGCCGGCGCGGTCGTGCTGCCCGTCGCTGCGCTCGAGCCGCTCACGGTGGGGGAGGCGGGAGGAGGCGTGGGAGGCGGCTCCGCCTGCGCGAGGGCGCTCCCGGCCGCGAGCGCGAAGGCGAGCGCAGGCGCGAGACAGGCGAGCGAGCGGCGGAGACGAGCGGCGCGGCGCACGGAGGGACTCGGCAGTAGCACGAGGTCCCAGGGTCGTCCCGGGAAAAGGTCACTCAGGGATGCGTTACGGCCGGGAGGCCTTCGTTTCAGCGCTCGTAGGCGTCGCGCTGCGCGAGGATCCACGCGCGCTCGGCCGCCACGTCGGCGTTGCGCTCGTAGGCGATGCCGAAGGCGTAGCCTCCGCTCGTCACGCCTGCGAGCACGTTCGTGCCACGGACGAAGTGCGGACCGCCGGAGTCGCCGGTGCACGTCGCCTGCCCGAAGCGGAAGCCGAGGGCGCCGTCGTAGCTCGCCTTCCGCTTGTGACCGTCGGATCGGTTCGAGCACATGACGCCGAACGACGGCGCCTCCCCCCACGAGCCGTAGCCGAACGTGTCGTACCGCCCGCGCGGGGTCGTGTCGTCCGCGAGCGTGGCGAAGAGCACGTCGCGGACCGGCACGCCGAGCTGCACGGTGGCGAGGTCACGGCTGCGCGTGGGCGCTTCGCGCGGGGCGAGGACGTCGCAGCGCGTGGCCGCGTGGCGCTCGGCCCGCGCGTCGTGCGTCCCCGCGCCGACGCGATCGACGAAGGCGGTCACCTTGCATCCGCCGCCGTCCGACAAGCTCGTCTCGAGGCAGTGGCGGGCCGTCACCACCGTGCGTGGACCGATCAACGTCCCCGTACACGTGAAGAACCGTCCATCTTCCTCGATCGAGAGGCGCACGACGGAAGGATGCTCCCCGTCCGCGTACCGGTTGCCGACGATGGCGTCGGGCGCGTCGGCTTCGTCGTGACCGCTCTCGGCCGTGTCCGCGCCGCACCCGAGCCCCCCCGCGGCGAGCGCGAGGCCGAGGGCCGCCAGGACGGAGACGCGAGCCGGGGACATGCGGACGGAGACGTTTGCAAGCGTCGGGCCGACCACCCGCCTGGCGTTCCCCGCGAGATCCCGCGGTCCCCGTGGACGACGCCGGTCCGTCCGACCAGGGGGCTGTCACCCGCCGACGTCGATTCCGTGATGACGGAGGCCCCCCGCCACGCATCACGGAGGCGTGGACCTCCTCACGCCGATCCGCGGGATCGCGCTGGCCGCCCTCCTCGCCGCCTGCGCACCCTCACCCGATCCTGCCCGCTCTCCCGCTCCCGATCCTGCCCGCTCTCCCGCTCCCTCGCCGGCCCCCGAGGATCTCGATCTCCGCCTGGACGACGGCTTCGCGCGCGCCGCGCACGTGCACGCGAACGGTGATCTCGCCCTCGTCGTCGAGCGTCCGGTCCACCTCCATACCCGACACGGGCGTCCCGACCGCAGGATCCTCCTCTTCGACTCGACGGGCGCTCCACGCGGCCAGGTGGAGGCGGCCCCGTCGCGTACGCTCCTCGACGTCGCCGTCCACCCGTCCGGCGAGGGGACCGTCCTCGAGGCGGGCGACGACGGCTACCACCTCGTCCGCATCGATCGCGCGGGCGCGCGGCTCCGCGAGGTCCTGCTCGTCGATCCCGCGATCGCGACCGACCCTCCTCTCCTCCGCGACGGCGAGCCGTCGGGGCCGATCGAGCTCCACACCCGTGATACCGGACGCCTCGTCGCCGACGGCGAAGGGCTGGTCGTCGCGACACGCACGGGGCGCCACTCGGTGGTCGCCTATCGCGTCTCGGCGGCCCTCGTCGTCGAGGCGCGGACGCTCGTCGTGCCCGCCCATGCGATCTACCCCGTCGGCCTCACCGGCGGCAGCTACGACACGTTCGGACAGCTCGACGCGCACTACGGCGTCCACGTGGCGCGCGACGCGAGCGGGGTCGTGTACGTCGGAGTGCAGCATGCACGCGTCGACTCCCTCGCGCTCGTCGAGGCGCTCAGCTCGGTCTTCGGTGACGTCGTCTTTGGCGATCCGGACGGGCGTGATCTCTACGTGACGCGCATCGCTCCGGACGGACGACGCCTCGGCGTGGTCGCGGTGGGGACCGCGGAGGAAGATCAGCTCTACGGCTTTCGCGCGACCGAGGACGGCGTACTCCTCGTCGGGCGCTCCGAGATCCCCGACGAGACCGGGACCGGCTTCGAGGCGCTCGTCGCGCGCGTCGACGGGAAGGGCGTCGCCTCGGTGCAGCGGTTCGACGTGGCGCGCGGGGACGTGGCGTTCGACGCCGTGCCTGTTGCCGGAGGCGTCCTCGTGGTCGGCGCGAGCGCCTATGTGCAGAACCCGCACGGCGCGAGCATCAGCGAGGAGGCGACGTCGTTCGCAGGGGTCCTCGCCTCGAGCGCGACCTCGCTCCACGCGGAGCTGGCCTCGCTCCCGGCGAGCCCTCGTCAGTCGCAGGTGCGATTCGCCGTGCCCCTCGCGGACGGCCGCGTGCTCGTCGGGGGGATGCTCGACGGTCCCGGCACCCATTCGGCGGACCTCGATCCAGCGCTCCTCCGCGCCCGCGGCTTCGTCACGGTTCGAGCGCTGCCCTCGCGCTGACCGCCGTGCGGTCCGCGCGGGAGCTAAGGTGGCGCGAGATGGTGCTCCTCCGAGTCCTGGGCCTCCTCGTCGACGTCCTCTTCTTGCCCCTTCGCTGGCTCTCGCGCAGGCGGGCCGTCCGCGACGGCTCGTACGTGTCGCTCGTCGTCGACGGAGGCGTCGCCGACATGGTCGCGCCGGAGCCCGTCTGGCGTCGCTTCGTGTCGGGCCGTGGAGAGGCGAGGACGACGTCGATCCATGCGGTGACCGAGCTCGTAGACGCGCTCGTGTCCGACGCGCGCATCCGCGGCCTCGTCGTGACCCTGAAGCACCTCGCGTCGGGGATGGCGAGCGCGACGTCCCTCCGCGAGCAGCTCCATCGCGTGCGCGCGGCGGGCAAGGAGGTGGTCGTTCACCTGCCCGTCGGGGGGAGCACGAAGGAGGTCTACGTCGCGAGCGTCGCGACGAGGCTCGTGGTCGGGCCGGCGGCGCAGCTCTCGCCACTCGGCTTCCTCAGCGCGAGCCGGTACGCGAAGCGCGCCGTCGACAAGGCGGGCCTGGACGTGGAGATCTTCGCCTGCGGCGACTACAAGAGCGCGGGCGAGACGCTCGTGCGAGACACGATGAGCGACGCGCAGCGCGAGCAGATAGGCGCGCTCCTCGACGGTCACGACCACGCGCTCGTGTCGGCGATCGCCGAGGGCCGCGGCATCCCGATCGAGCGCGCGCGCGCCCTCGTCGACGGAGCGCCGTACTTCGGGCGCGCGGCGGTCTCGGCCGGGCTCGCCGACGGCGTCGCGTACGAGGACGAGGTCGCCGCCTCGCTCGCGCCGAAGGATCCGAGCCGCGAGGACGCCGGCCCGAGGCCGGTTCGCGGCGTCCTCTCGGCGGTAGCGTATCTCCGGGCGGCGAAGCGGCCGCTCCTCCGACGGATCCGCCGCCGTCCGATCCTCGCCGTCATCCCGGTCCACGGCACGATCGCGCACGCCGACGGTCCCCTCGGCACCTTCGCGACGGACGAGCGCGTGACCCGGATGGTCCGCGCCGCGCGGCTCGACCGGCGCGTGGTCGGCGTCGTCCTCCACGTCGACTCGCCCGGAGGGAGCGCGCTCGCGTCCGATCGCATGTTCCACGAGATCGCAGAGCTCGCGCGGCACAAGCCCGTCGTCGCGTGCTTCGCGAACGTCGCCGCGAGCGGCGGCTACTACGTCGCGGCGCCGGCGCACCGCATCGTCGCAGAGCCCACCACCGTGACCGGATCCATCGGGGTCGTCGCCGCGCGCGTCGGCCTCGAGCCGCTCCTCGAGCGTCTCGGGATCCGCACGGAGGTCGTCCGGCGGGGAGCACGGGCAGGGCTCCTCTCCCCGTCGCTCCCGCTCGGCGACGACGAGCGCGCGGCGCTCCGGCGCGAGCTCGACGCGACGTACGACGCGTTCCTCGGGATCGTGAGCGAGGGGCGCAAGCTCCCCCGCGAGGAGGTCGAGCGGCTCGCTCGAGGGCGGGTCTACACCGGTGTGGAGGCCCACGCGGCGAAGCTCGTCGACGTGCTCGGCGGCTTCGACGTCGCGCTCCGCGAGCTCCGCGCGCTCGTTCCCGACACGCGGGCGCGCGAACGCGCCGAGGCGCATCTCGTCCGTGCTCCCAGGCAGGCGCTGCCGGTGCTCGAGCCGCCGGCGCCAGCGCGCGCGCTCCTCGACGGCCTCCGCGTGCTCCTTGGCGGGTCGGCCGTCGAGACGGACATGATCGCGCTCGCGCTGGCGGGAGAGCGCGTTCTCCTCCTCGAAGCGAGACACGTGGTCGCCGCCGCGGGATGAGCTAGCCTTCCCGAGCATGATGGGGGTCGTCGGATGCGCCAGGGTCATCGGCGTCGCGGGGGCGGCGACGGCGCTCGTCCTCGCGGCGTGCAGCGCGTTCTCGGGCGAGGACGAGCCGGACGCGCCTCCTGCGTCGGCCGACGCGGCGACAGAGGACGCGTTCGAGCCTTCGCCGGCGGACGCGGGCACCGAGGGCGCCGTCGTCGGCGACGCGGGCACGACGCTCCTCAGGGAGGACTTCTCGGGGCCGCTCGGGTCCGCGCACTTGTGGCAGCCGCCGGAGGAGGTAGGCGGATCGACCGTCGCGGTCGAGACGTTCCCGTGGTCGTCGGGGCCGAGCGGATCGCTCGTCGCGAGGGGGCCTGCGACCGTCGCGGGCGACGGCGCCATCCGGGGCCGGATCGAGTCCGCGCGGCTGGAGCCGCCGCCCGGAACGAAGATGGTACGCGTCGAGATGCGCGTCTCCCTCGCGCCGCTGGCGCTCGACGGCGGCCTTGGCACGTTCACGCGTCTCGCCGTGCTCGGGCCCCCGCCGGCGACGGAGGGCAACGAGGTGGCTCTGCGCATCGACAACAGCGGCGTGCTCAGCTTCGGGATCACGTGTGCGCAGGGGGCGACGTGTCCTGCGGGCGTCGACTCCGCCGCCCGGCCCGGCGAGCACGTGCTGGCGATGGAGGTCCTGGCGGACGTGCCGATCCCCGGTCAAGCGACCGTGCGGGGAGTGATCGACGGCAAGGCGTTCAGCGCGAGCACGACGGGCTTTCCGATCGGGCTCCTGCATCTCGCCTTGGGCGCGGTCAACACCCCGGGAGCGCGCCCCGCCGTGACCGTCGCCTTCGACGACATCCGCGTCACGGCGTTCCCCGCCCCCTGATCTCCGCGTCCGCTCCGCTCGCGGTCCGCCGCGTCACCTGGGGCAACGTGTGGCACGAACCGCGCAGCGCGTGCTACACACCGGGTCCCTCGATGCTCGCTACGCTCAGCTTCTGCGTCCTCGGATTCGCGAACGGCGTGCGCCATGCGCTCGAGCCGGATCACCTCGCGGCCGTGTCGACGCTCGTGGCGGATCAGCCGAGCCCGCGCGCGTCCTTCCGCTACGCCGCCGCGTGGGGCGCGGGGCACGCCGCCATGCTCGTGCTCGTCGGCGGCGCGCTCTCGGTCATGGAGCGGGAGCTCCCGCCCGCGGCGTCCGATGCGCTCGAGCTGGTCGTCGCCGTCGTCCTCGTCGCGCTCGGCGTGCGCGGCATCCTCCAGGCCGTCCGGGCCGGTCGCGCCGCCACGCCTGCGTTCACGCACGCGCACGCCGGCGAGGAGCACGTCCACGGCGGCGCGGTCGACCACGTCCACGTCCGCAGCGCCACCGTCGCGCGTCTCCCGTTCCTCGTCGGCATCGTCCACGGCCTCGCCGGCAGCGGCGCGATCGCGGCGCTCGTCGCGAGTCACGTGAGCCAGGCGGGCGGAGCGGCGACGGGCGTCTCCTTCATCGCGATCTACGCGATCGGCGCCGCCGCCGGGATGTCCGCGCTCGCCGGCGTCCTCGGCTGGCCCCTGGCGCGCGTCACGCGGTCGGGCAGAGGCCTCGCGGCGGTGGTCGCCGTCAGCGCGGTGGTCTCGCTCGTCGTCGGCATCGCCTGGGGCGCACCCATCCTCGCGCGCGCGTTCGCCGCCGGCTGAGTCGAACCCCGCGCGTCACCGCACGGTGAAGGTGCCGATCCGCACGAGGTCGTCGCTCGCGTCGACCTTGCCCTGGTCAATCACCTTCGCGCGTCCGCGCCGCCCGGAGACGTGACCGACGCCGACGAGCACGTCCCACTCACCAGGCGCGGCCTTGTCGAGGTGGACGCCGAACGCGTCGTCGACGAGCGCCCCTTCGGGCGCGTCGGACAGGAAGAAGCTCCGCGCGACGACCTGGTGGTCCGCGTTGAAGAAATCCTGCGGCTCGTTCTCCTTGTCCTTCTCGCGCGTCGTGTCCTTCGGGAGCTTCTCGCGTCGCTCGACGTGCACGAAGATGGACGTCGTGCGCGGGATCGCACCCGTTCGCCGCAAGAACAGATCGACGTAGAGGTTCGCGCGCTCGTCCGGAGGGCGGAGGACCACCCCTTCGAGGACGACGGGGACGTCCCATCGCGTCCCGAAGCGGCGCGCGTCGTCCGGCATCGCGGCCACGATCGCGGGCGCGCCGTTCGCGTTGCGCGGGACGGGCACGGGCCACTTCGGCTCGTCCCACCCGAGCCGCATCACGCCGAGGACGAGCCACGGCGCCGCCGCGAGCCCGAGCGCGATCGCCGTCGTTCGCCTCCCGAACGCGGGTCGGCCTCCCCGGAACATCACTCCGAGACCGACGAGCGAGAGGAGCGCGACGAGCGACACGAGGCCGCCCGTCTTCGCGGATCGAGGCTGGAACGAGAGGACGACGTCGTGCTCGCCCGCCGGGAGCTCGACGGCGAGGAGCCCGTCCTCCGAGACGACGGCGCCGACGTTCGCGCGCCAGCCCGGGTGCCAGTTCTGGTTCACGAAGAGCTTCGCCGCGCGCGAGAGCGACGCGCGCACGGTGACCCGGTTCGGCGACCACGCCTTGCGCGTGACCGTGCCCGCCGTCTCGTCCTCGAGGTACTCCTCCTTGTCGAGATCGCCTCGCAGCCGGGAGCTCTGGACGACGGGGTGGACCTCCCAGCACGAGAGCGAGCCGAGGTTCTGCGCCTGCACGTGGGCCGCGAGCCAGCGGTTTCCCCGGCTCTGACGGAACGCGGAGTCGGCCGGCGCGGCCTGGAGGGCGCCCAGCGTGCGCGCACCGGCGGCGCGGTGGAAGGTCCGGATCTGCCCGACGAACGTGATCGCCAGCCCCGCGGCGAGCACGACGATCGATCCAGTGCGCCAGCGCGCCCCGTCCCCGAGCGTCGGCACCTTCTCCAGCGCGCGCGCGCAGGGCTCCGACGCGAAGAGGATCGCGAGCCAGAGGAACCGCTCCGGATACCGCAGCGCGGAGAGCACGGGGAGCTCACGGAGCAGCGCGAAGAGCGCCGGCTTCCGCGCGTAGCCCGCTGCGAGCCACACGAAGAGGATCGCGACGATCATCGCGCGCACGCTCCTGCGGTCGGAGCCGCCGAGCGCCGCGAGCGCGAGGAAGATACCGCCGACGTAGAATTGACCGGCGAGCTCGACGTCTCCGTTCTTCGCCTCGAGGGTGCCCACGAGCATCGCCAAGATCGACTTCGGCGCGTGGCCCGGCGTCCCCGCCATGATGCGCGGGGCAGCCTCGAGCGTCTCCGCGACCGGGAAGAGACGGAAGAACGAAGCCGTCACGAGGAACGATGCCGTGAGCGCGAGCATCCCGATCGCGCGTCGCGTGCGCGCCGGACCTTCGATCTCGGACAGCGTCCGGAGCGACTCGAGCGCGACGGCGACGGCGACGAGCGGCGCCGCGAACGTGCCGCCGAAGCCGAGCACGGCCGCGAAGGCGATCGACGCGAGGACGACACCTGACGCGCGGCCTCGCGCGGCGAGCGTCACGCCGCAGAGCACCCACGGGACGAGCTCGAACCCCCAGAAGTTCGTCCACCCGCGGTAGTACGACACCGCGAAGTGGCCCGAGAGGGCGAAGACGGGCGCCGCCAGAGCCGTCGCCCACGCCGTGCGCACGCGGAGCGAGAGCCAGCGGTAGGTCCCCTCCATCCCGAGGACGGCGAGGAGGAAGGCGACGAGCACCTCCGCCCGCTGGGCCCCGAGCCAGAGCGTCGCGAGGAACGTCGGCGACGCGAAGCGAGCCTGCGGCGCGCCGAGCGCGTACATGCCCCCGCAGTACCAGGGGTTCCACAGCGGGAGCTCGCCGAAGGCTCGCACCGTGGTCTCCGCGGCGCGCTCGTGGAGGAACATCACTTGCGCATCGCGGAACTCGTTCAGCGCCGCCGCGCTCGCGAGCGCGGGGAACACCATCGCGAGCGCGAGGAGCGCGTAGACCGCGAGGCGGGCCGGCGAGTGCGCGGCGAGGCGGGCGAGCATCTCAGTCGTACACCGGACGCGGCTTGCACGGCACGGCGCGGGCGCCGCGAGGGTCTCCCACCACGCCAGGTCGCCGCGCCGACGCGCGGACGTCCTCGTCGACGGCGCGGAGCACCTGCTCGACGGGGATCTTCTGCTTCTCGGACAGATCCTTCACGCGGTCGCGCTCCTGCGCGTGGAAGTCGTCGCGCTGAGACCAGAGGTCACCGGGGAAGGACTCGACGGACTTGTTCCGCCAGTGCGGCTCGTCGGTCGCGACCGAGCCGGCGAAGTACCGCGCCTCGCCGACGGTCGCGCGGCGACCGACGTCCGGCCGCGGCGCGCTCTCCGCGCGTGAGGCGACGAAGACCACGGAGCCCGCGAGGACGACGAGCGACGCGATCGTGACCTTCCGAGCGATGACGGTCACGCGGTCATTCCTTCGGCCCCTCGTTGTACCCTCGCGGACGGTACTTCGGATCGACGCCCTTGTGCTCTTCACCGTGCTCGAGCACGTCCTTCGCGAGGTAGTCGAGCCACGATCCGGGGTGCTTGCTCGCTACCGCCTCGAGCTCGTCGCGTAGCTTCGTGTCCTCCTGGAGCGCCTTCTCGTCCCACATGCACTGGAGGGCGAGGCCGATGAGGTTGACGTCGTTCGGCGCGAGCTCGAAGCCGCGCACGTAGTGAGGCCACGCCTCGCTCGTGCGATGGAGGCGGCACAGCGTGTCGCCGAGGTACGTGCTCGCCATGGGCCACTGTGGCGCGAGCTCGAACGCGGTGCGGTTCGCGTCGAGGCGCGCCTGGAGGTCGCCGCGCGCGCCCTTCATGACGGAGTAGTTCAAGTGGGCCTTCGCGCTGCGCGGCACCGCCTTACGCGTGGAGGCCCAGAACGTGAGGTCGTCGGCGTAGTCGTTCGCGTGGAGGCGCGCCGACACCATCTGGAGGCCGAAGTAGGCCGCGAGGAAGGCGACGCCGAGGTTCTTGAGCCCGCGCTCCTCGAGCGCCGCGCCGACCTTCCCGAAGAGGATCCCGAGCACGAGGCTCGTCCCGATGACGGGGAAGTACCAGAAGCGCTCCGCGCGCACCGTCGGGAGCAGGACCGGGATGTTCGACACCGGAAAGTACGAGACGACGATCCAGAGGAGGCCGACGCCGACGACGGGCCGTACGTCGGGGACCGGCGTCTCGTCGTCCGGCAGGGGATCGGCGCCGAACCCTGCGAGGACCCCGGTCGGGTCGAATTTTCGGCGCTCCGAGAGGCCGAGCGCGACGAGCACCAGGCCGACGAAGAGGACGACGAGCGAGAGCGCGAGGGACTTCCACGGGCCGAGCCAGAAGCGCGGCGCGAACGCGAGGATCGGCGCGAACGTCGCGACAGGGCCCCCGACGAGCAGGAGGCGTCGCCAGGTCGGCGTCACGGGCCGGTGCTCGCGCGTCGCGCGTTCGTCCGCTCGCACGCGCCACCACGCGGTGAAGCCAGCCCAAGCCGCGACGGGGAAGGGGAGCGCCATCGCGAGCGCCCCGAGGACGCTCGTGGGGGAGACCGCGGCGGCCGGGATCGGCTCCTGCGGCGCGGAGTAGTCGCCCGAGAGCGTCCACGGGAAGACGACCTGCCCGAGGCCGCTGAGGTAGACGCGGAGGGCGCCGGCCAAGCGAAGGGGACCGGACGCGGTCACGAGCGGGTTGTTCAGCGGATCGCGCGGCAGCGTCGGCTGCGCGTACCAGCGGAGGATCGCAGCGAAGACCCTCTGCGCGGCCGGCTTCGTCGCGACGGCCTCGACCGAGATCTCCTGCGGGAGCGGCGCGGGAAAGAGACGCCGGCGCGCCTCGACGTAGAGCAGGAAGGCCGCCGTCGCGCCGATCGCCGCGACGATGGCGCGGAGCCAGCGGCGCGGCCGGTCGGGATGCGTGATCTGCGCGGTGAGGAGCGCCGTGAGCGGGACGAGGGGCACGCAGCAGAGCGCGCTCTCCTTCGAGTAGAGCCCGAAGAGCGTCGCCCAGAAGACGAGGACGCCCATCCACGGCATCGGCGTCGTCAGCGCGAGGATGGCGAGGAGCGCGCCCGTCGCGCCGAGTACGTCGGCGATCCCGACGACGCCGCTCACGGCCTCCGTCAGGAGCGCGCTGGCGGTGAAGCACGCGCCCGCGAGCCACGCCGTGTTGCGGTGCTTCGTGAACCGCATGGCGATCACGCACACGAGCGCGCCGTTCACGCCGTGGAAGATGATGTTCACCCAGTGGTGGAGGAACGGGGTCTGCTCTCGCGCGCCGAGCGCCCAAAGCGCGCGCCAGACGAGGTTCGGGATCGGCCGATAGGAGCCGATGCTGCGCTCCGGGCCGAGGCCCCAGAAGTCCCGCACGAAGGCGTCCGCCCAGCCGAACTTCGGCGTCACGTCCGCGACGCTCCGCACGTACGGGTTCGCGAGCAGCGCCTCCTGCTCGTCGAAGATGAAGTTCGTCTTCAGCGGATGCCGCGTGAAGAGGAGCATCGAGATCACGCAGAACGGGACGACCGCGACCGCGAAGCTCGGCCTCTCGCCGAAGAAGTACCCGCGCAGCGTCTCGCGCAGGAACGCGAGACGGCCCTTCGGCGCGAAGAGCTGCGCGGGCTCCGCCTCGGTCTCCTCCTGCGGCGCTTCCTGCGTCACGCCGCTACTCCTGGTTGATCTCGTCGATCAGCGTCGGCGGCGGCGCGGGCTCGTCGTCCGGGAGCATCCAGTTGTCGCCCCAGAGATGGGCCCCGCCGTCGATGTACCAGGTCTCGCCCGTGACGAAGAACGCGGCGTCCGAGGCGAGGTACGCGATGAGCTGCGCGATCTCTCCGGCGCGCGCGACGCGCTTCATCGGGGTGCGCTTCCGGCTCATCTCGACGAGCTCGGGCGGGTACTGGTCGGTGCCGCTCGTCCGCACGATGCCGGGGGCGACGGCGTTCACCTGGACGTTGCTCGGCGCCCACTCGACGGCGAGCGTCTTCGTCATGTTCTCGACGCCTGCCCGCGCGGCGCCGGTGTGGATCATCCCGGGGAAGCCGCGCGCGATGTTCGCGATGACGTTCACGATGCGCCCGCGGCGCGCGGGGAGCATGTGGCCTTTCGCGATCGCCTGGGTCATGAAGAAGGTGCCGTTGAGGTTGTTCCGGATCACGGCCTCCCAGCCGCGCGGGGAGAGCGTCTCGGCCGTCGTCGGGAACTGCCCCCCGGCGTTGTTGACGAGGATCGTCGCCGTCCCGAGCTTCTCCTTCACCGCCGCGGAGAACCCGTTCACCTGCTCGACCTCGCGGATGTCGCAAGGAGCGCCGAACGCGTCGACCCCGAGCGCGCGGAGCTTGGCCTCCGCCGCCGCGACCTTGTCCGCGCTCCGGCCGCAGATCGCGACCTTCGCGCCCAGCTCGCCGAGGACCCGCGCCGTGGACAGGCCGATGCCGCTGCCGCCGCCGGTGACGACGGCGACGTGACCTTCGAAGAGACCGCTCCGGAAGATGCTCGCCATCGCTCAACCGTGGGCGACGACGCCGTCCTTCTTCACGAGGGTCCGCCCGCACGTGCACGTTCCGCGGCCGGTGGCCTCGTCGAGCGCCACGCGCTGTCCGCACGAGCAGACCCACGCGTGGAAGCGCGCGGGGTTCCCCATCACGAGCGCGTGATCGGGGACGTCCTTCGTCACGACGGAGCCCGACGCCACCATCGCCCAGCGGCCGACGGTCACGTCGCACACGATCGTCGCGTTCGCCCCGAGGGCGGCGCCCGCCTTCACGAGCGTCTTGCCGACGGTCCAGTCGTGCGCGCTCTTCATCGACATGTCCGGGTTGACCGCGCGCGGCACCTTGTCGTTCGTGAAGCAGACGTGCGGTCCGACGAAGACGCCGTCCTCCACCGTCACGCCCACGTAGAGCGAGACGTTGTTCTGCACCTTCACGTTGTCGCCGATGACGACGTCCGCGTCGACGTAGACGCCCTTGCCGAAGATGCAGTTCTTGCCGATCTTCGCGCCTTCGCGGACCTGGCAGTTCAGCCAGATCTGCGTGCCGTCGCCGATCTCGGCCTTGTCGGAGACGACGGAAGAAGAATGGATGCGGACGCCCATGGCGCGCGCAGCATAGCCCCGTGGGGAGGGATCGTCACGCCTTCACGCGCGGGCCGGCAGGCGCGATCGCCCCGTCTTGACGGCCTCGCGCGCGAGCTCGTCGGCGCGCTCGTTCAGGGGGACGCCCGCGTGCCCGGGGACGTAGACGATGCGCCAGTCCGTTCGCGTCGCGAGCGCGCTCTTCACCGAGGCGACGAGCTCCTGGTTCGCCTTCGCCTTCCACCCCTTCGTGAGGACCCCGATGGCGTACTGGCTGTCGGTGTGGACCACGGCGGCCTGACCCTCGGGCACGATCTCGGCGGCGCGGAGGATGGCCGTCAGCTCGGCGACGTTGTTCGTCGCGTTGCCGAGGAACTCGAAGCCGTCGTGCATCTTCCCGTCGGGCGCGACGAGCACGATCCCGAGGCCTGCCGGGCCCGGATTGCCGGAGCACGCGCCGTCTGCGTAGACGGTCCACGCCCCCGCGGGCACGGCGCCGGGCGCGAGCGCCTTCGCGGCGGCGGCCGTCTTCCGCTCCGCGGACAGTGAAGCCTTCGAAGGCACCGCCTCGCCGGGCGCACACGCATCGTCGGGGAGGACGGCCTCGCCCGCGATGCGCTCGAGGTTCCGCTCCCCGGCCTGGTACGCGCGACCGTCGTTCGGCTTGTACCGGATCTCGACGCGCCCGCCCTGACTCGCGAAGGAGCCGTCCTCCTTGGCGCGAGCGAGGACCTTCTGACCACGGAGGAGCGCGGGGACCCAGGGCACGAGAGGGACGTATCCCCGCTTCGCATCGGACTCAACGGTCGTCTGCTACCTTCGAGCGCGGGATGGCGATCGAGCTTCGGCAGATCGTACGGCACAAGCGGGTCGGTGTGCTCCAGCGACTCGGTGTACCCCGCATCCCGTCGCTCTTCGTCGTCCTCGCCGTCGCCTCCGTCGTGCTCGGCATCGCGCTGAGCCCGATGTCCGGCTTCCTGCTCTTCTTCGTCGGCTCCGTCGTACTGGGCAACTGGCTCGACAAGGTCGACTCGCGCGCGAGGCCGCGCGAGGTCGTGCACGAGCAGTCAGCGCTGCTCGGTCGCGACGGGCTGCGGCACCGTACCGGCTTCGTGCCCCGGTCAGAGATGCGCGTCTTCGAGGCGACGCGGGACGTCGTCACCATCAAGACCTACGGGGGCGAGCGCTTCGAGCTCACCGGGACGCCCAAGGCGCTCGCGGAGGCGAAGCACCTCGCGTCGGCACGTCTCGAGGGCACACGCGACGAGGAGCTCGAGAAGCTGGTCGTGCGCGCCGCCGAGCAGCCGCGCGCGTCCGGGCCGGGGTACCGCGCGGGCCAGCTCGTGAGCCCCGAGCAAGTGCTCGCCGTCGTGGAGGATCCGCGCTGCCCGCCGAAGGTGCGGATCGCGGCGCTCACGCTCGCTCCCGACGAGCCCGACGTGCGCGTGCGCATCGAGGCCGTGGCGGACGACACCGCGCACCCCGAGGTGGAAGCCGCGCTCAGGGCCGCCGTCCGACGGGACTGAGTCGCCGAGCTCTCCTGACGCGAGCGTCTTGCACAAGCGAGGTCGATGCTGGAGGCTGAGGAGATGTCGGTCGCAGACGCGACGGTACCCGCCGGCATCGCACGGGCGATCCTCTCGGCCGCCGAGGCGCGCGGCGTCGCGCGCGACGAGCTCGTCGCCGCCTCGGGCTTCGACCCCGACCTCCTCGAGGACGGGGACGCGCGCGCGCCGGCCGTGTCCGTCGCCCGCCTCTGGCACGAGGCCGGCCGCCTCACCGGAGCGGACACCTTCGGCCTCGATCTCGGCGCGGCGTTCTCCGAGAGCACGATGCCGCTCGCCGGGCGACTCATCTGCGCGAGCGGCTCGCTCGGCGAGGGGCTCGCGCGCGTCTTCGAGTACTACCGCGTGTTCAACGACGTCCACCCGGCCGACATCAAGGCGGAGGGAGACCAGGTCGTCGTCGAGGTCCATACGAAGGCGATCCCGCTCGCCCTGCCGAGGCATGCGGTCGAGTTCGCCTTTTCGTGGTTCGTCGCGGTCGCGTCGAGGGCGGTCGGCGAGCGTGTGCATCTCACCCGCGTGTCCTTCCAGCACGGTCCGCCTCGTGACGCGGGCGCGCACGCGAGGGTCTTCGGGTGTCCCGTGGCGTTCGACGCCGACGAGACGCTGATGGTCGTACCGATGCACCTCCTCGAGCGGCCCAACGCCTCACCCGATCCGTATCTCGTCGAGCTCCTCGCGAGCCACGCGCAGAACCTCCTCGCGAAGCTCCCGGCGCGCGCGAGCACGGTCGCGCGCCTGCGCGCCGTCCTCGCCGAGCTCCTCCCCCGCGCAGACGCGAGCATCGAGCTCGTCTCCGAGGCGATGGGGGCGAGCCCGCGCTCGCTCCAGCGGAAGCTCCGGGAGGAGGGGACGACGTTCAGCGAGGTCACGGACGACCTCCGGGCCGATCTCGCCAAGGAGCACCTCCGAGGGCGCGCGAAGTCGATCGCGGAGATCGCGCTCCTCGTCGGCTTCTCGGATCAGAGCGCCTTCCACCGCGCGTTCGTGCGGTGGACCGGGAAGACGCCGGGCGAGTTCCGGAAGGGTTCGTGATCACCGCTCTTCGCGGCAGTCTCGGCACCGCGGGCTCGTGACCTTCCGTGCGAGCGCGCCGACGGAGGTCGCGCACGCGAACCAGGTCGGTACGAGGACGAGGTTCAGCGGCAGCATGATCGCGGCGCAGGCTCCGAAGAAGAGGAGGAGGGCCCACGTCGGCACGACGACGAGCCACCAGGCGGGGTTCGGTCGCGCGAGCCCGCTCGTTCCTCGGCACATCGGACACGCCGCGTGCTCGACCACATCGTCTCTCGTCGTCTCGGCGCGCAGGTCTCCCTGCACCGCGACACCCAGCGCGGTCTCGGTCATCGTCGTCACCTCCCTGGTGCCCGCCTTCCTGGGGTCGACCGGTACGCGCGAGCTTGTCCCCGCGTGCCACGGAACTTGGCCGCGCGCGCCAAGGAGCTTCCGGGAGCCTCGGTCGAACCCTATCCTTCGGTCGTGCCGCTCGAGTCCGTGAACGGGGGGACGCTCGCGCGGACCACCGCGTTCTTCGCCTCTCCCGCGCACGCGATGGTGGTTCGGCTCACGGGGCAGGCCGACCCGAGCGGCGACGCCACCGCGGTCGGCTCCTTCTTCTTCGACGCGGTCGGCGCCCTGGTCGGCGAGCTGAAGGTCCGCATCGACGAGCGGACGCCGCCGGGGGCGAACGAGATCGCGCCGTCGTCCCCGACCAGGAGTGGACGACGCTTCGGCTGACGATCGACGTCCCGGCGCGAACGGCGGAAGTGCGCCGCATCGACGCGAGCGGCTCCCCGGTCCTCGCGTCCGGAACGATGTCGCCGCCGGGTACGCCGACCTTTCCGACGCGCTGGAAGATGAACGTCGGCCTCTACGCCTACGGCGTCCAGACGGGACGGCGCGCCCACTTCGACGACGTCCTCGTGCGGAGCCCCTGACGATCCGCGCCCCGCCTGCGCTATGGTCCCAGGCATGGTCGCCCACGCTCGTCCGCGTCCTCTCGTCCTCGTGATCCTGGATGGCTTCGGTGAGCGCGCCGAGGTCTCTGCGAACGCCGTCCGCCTCGCGAAGACGCCGCACCTCGACGCCCTCTTCGCCCGTTACCCGCGCGGTCTCATCGGCACGAGCGGCCCCGACGTCGGGCTGCCGCCGGGGCAGATGGGCAACAGCGAGGTCGGTCACCTGAACTTCGGCGCGGGCCGCATCGCGCTCATGGACATCATGCGGATCGACGCGGCCGTCGCGGCGGGTGACCTCGGCAAGACGCCGGTCATCAGGGACGTGATCGGCAAGGCCAGCGCGTCCGGCGGAAAGCTCCACCTCTTCGGCCTCGTCTCCGACGGCGGCGTCCACAGCATGAACACCCATCTCTACGCCCTCGTCGACGCCGCGGCGGCCGCGGGCGTGCCCGTCGTCGTCCATGCCTTCCTCGACGGCCGCGACGTGCAGCCCGGCACCGCGCCCGGCTATCTCCGCGCGCTCGAGGAGAAGCTCGCGGGCAAGGGCGTCGTGGGGACGGTGAGCGGTCGCTACTGGGCGATGGATCGCGACAACCGCTGGGAGCGGGTCGAGAAGGCCTACCGCGCGATCGTGGAGGGCGTCGGCCCGAAGCAGCCGGGCGCCGTCTCGGGCACCGAGGCGAGCATCGCCGCGGGGAAGACGGACGAGTTCGTCGAGCCCTTCGTCGTCGGGGGCTACGGCGGCATCGACGGCGCGAAGGACGCGGGCCTCCACTTCAACTTCCGGCCGGATCGCGCGCGCGAGCTGACGCGGGCGCTCGCGTCGACGGACTTCACCTTCTTCGCGCGGAGGGGCGACGCGCCGCCGCTCCGCGTCTACGCCTGCATGACGACGTACGACGCGAAGCTCGGGCTGCCGGTCGCCTTCCGGAAGGAGACCTATCCCGACATCTTCCCGGAGGTGCTCGCGAAGGCCGGCCTCACGCAGTTCCGCTGCGCGGAGACGGAGAAGTACGCGCACGTGACGTACTTCTTCAACGGCGGTCGCGAGGAGCCATTCGAGGGCGAGGAGCGGACGATGATCCCGTCGCCGAAGGACGTCGCGACATACGACGAGAAGCCGGAGATGAGCGCCGCCGCGGTCGCGGATGCGGTCGTGAAGGCGGTGGAGACCGACTCGTTCGACTTCGTGCTCGTGAACTTCGCGAATCCCGACATGGTCGGTCACACGGGCGTCCTCCCCGCCGCGGTGACCGCCGTCGAGGCGGTCGACGCCGGGATCGGCCGCATCGCCGACGCGGTCCGGGCGAAGGGCGGTGCGATGCTCATCACCGCGGACCACGGCAACTGCGAGCTCATGATCGATCCCGTCACCGGCAACCCGCACACGGCGCACACCTTGAACCCGGTCCCGCTCGTCCTCGTCGACGACAGCCGCAAGGACGTCGCGCTGAAGCCCGGCGGCCGCATCTGCGACGTCGCTCCCACGATGCTCGCCCTCCTCGGGATCGAGAAGCCGGCTTCGATGACCGGCGTGTCCCTCCTCGGATGAGCGAGGTCCGCTTCGGCGCCTACCGCATCGTCGAGACGATCGGCCAGGGAGCCGTGACGACGCTGTACAAGGCGGTCCAGGAGCCGCTCGGTCGGGTCGTCGCGGTCAAGGCGCTGAAGACGCAGATCGCGCCGACGTCGTCGTTCGGCGCGCAGATCGAGCGCGAGGCGAAGATCCTCGCCGGGCTCGCGCATCCGAACGTCGTCCTCGTTCTGGACCACGGTCGCGGGGCGTCGGGACGACCCTATCTCGCGCTCGAGCACGTCGATGGGCCGTCTCTCGACGCGCTCCTCGCGAAGCGCAAGCGGCTCCCGGTCTCGGTCGCGATCGCGATCGCGATTGGCATCACGCGCGCGCTCGAGCACGCCCACGAGCGCGACGTCGTGCATCGTGACGTGAAGCCCGGCAACGTCCTCCTCGCGAAGAGCGGTGTCGTGAAGCTGGTCGACTTCGGCATCGCGCACAAGACGCGAGGGGAGGTGGAAGGCGAGGAGCACGGCGAGGTCCTCGTCACCCCCTCGGGGCGGGTCACGGAGGAGCCGCTGGGCGACGGCTTCGGAACGCCCGCGTACATGTCGCCCGAGCAAATCCTCGGCGACTTCGTCGACGGGCGCTCGGATCTCTTCTCGCTCGGCGTCGTGCTCTATCAGATGCTCACCGGGACGCGCCCGTGGGAGTCCACCGCCGAGCGGACCCCGGGGAAGCGCGCGGGGCCGCCGCTCCAGCGCCGTGCGCCCCCCGTACCGCTCCGCGAGCGCGCGCCCGACGTACCGCGCGCCATCGACCGGATCGTGATGCGTCTCCTCGAGTCGGCTCCCTCGTCTCGCTATGCGAGCGCGGCGGTCCTCGGTGAGAAGCTCGAGGCCGCGCTCCGCGGGTCGACCCGCGAGCCGCCGCCGTCGGTCATCCGCGCGGCGCTCGTCGAAGCGGGGTTCGTCGCCGCCGTGCGCGGACGCCCGAGCTCCGCGGGCGTGGAGATCTTGCCCGCGCAGCCGTGGTCCTTGGGCCGCGTCGTCCTCGGGTTCGCCCTCGTCCTCGGGCTCTTCCTGGCTTCCGTCCTCCTCGTTGCGCGGCCCTCGCGGGCGGGGAGCGCGCGCGTCGGCTCGGCGCCCGAGTCGCTCCTCGCGACGACCGAGGGCGCGAGCGGCGGCGGTCTGAGGGTCGTCGCGTCTCCGTGGGCGCACGTGCGGGTCGACGGTGTCCTCGTCGAGACGACGCCGTTCGCCCGGCCGATCCCGCTCGTGCCGGGCCGGCACTGGGTCCAGCTCGGGCATCCCGATTCCCCGCCGGTGGAGCGCGAGGTCGAGATCGGTGAGGGCCAGATCGTGACGATCGACGTGACGATGCCGGTGGGCCTCTCCGACGCCGGCACGGGGAGGGAGTCGCCGTGAGACGAAGCAAGGTGATGGGGGTGCTCTTCGCGGCCTCGCTGTGCTGCCTCCTCGGGTCCGAGGATGCTTCCGCGTTCGTGCACGTCGTGACGAAGGGCGAGACGCTCGCGCAGCTCTCGACGCGTGTGTACGGGACGCCGCGCTTCGAGACCGCGCTCGCGGGCGCGAACCGCCTCGACGCCTTCGGCGGGAGCGCGGTCGTCCCCGGGCAGCCGCTCGAGATCCCGGCCCCCTCCCATGCGCGGGTCAAGGCGGGCGACACGTGGCCCGACCTCGCGCGCGTCCACCTCGGGGACGCGCGCCGCGCCGACACGCTCGCGCGGGCGAACGGGGCGGTGCCGTGGGTGCCGCCAGCGGAGGGGCAGGAAGTCGAGGTCCCTGCCGTCCTCGCGCACATCGTCGCGGAGGGAGAGACGATGGCGGCGATCGCGCAACGCTACCTCGGTGACTCGAACCGCGGCTGGGAGCTCGAGTCCTACAACGGGCGGCCGACCGACGGCGGCCCCTCCAGGCTGAACCGCGGGGACGTCCTGCTCGTTCCGCTGCTCGATCTCTCGCTCACCGAGGACGGGAAGCGCGAGGCGCGTGGGTCCGCCGACCGCACGCGTACGGAGGGGGGAGGACAGGCCTTCGAGGCGCAGCGTCGCGCGGAGTCCGAGGTGCCTCCGCTCCTCGCGGACGTCCGCGCCGGGCGCTACGTCGACGCGGTCGCGCGCGGCAACAAGCTCCTCGGCTCGGGGGAGCTCACGAAGCCGCAGCTCGCGGCGGTGCACCGCTCCCTGGTCGAGGCCTACGTCGCGCTCGAGGCCCCCGGGCTCGCGGCGGGCGCGTGCGCCGCGTGGCGGGCGAACGCGGTCTCCTCCGCGGACCTGAAGCTCGATCCGCGGTCCACCTCACCGAAGGTGAGGGCGGCCTGCGCATCGAGGTAGGATGCGAGCCGTGACTTCCGTGGGCGAGGTGATCGCCGGCCGCTACGAAGTGAAGGGGGTCCTCGGCGAGGGCGGCACCGGGATCGTGTACGACGCGGTCCGGCGAGAGGACGGGCGCGCCGTCGCGCTGAAGGTCATGCACCACGAGCTCGCCGGCGACGGTCAGGTGCGCGGGCGCTTCCAGCGCGAGGCGGTCATCCTCCAGCGCCTCTCGGGCCCGCACATCTGTCCCATCCTCGACCACGGCGAGGTCCCCGGCGTGAAGACGGGGCGAAACATCGTCTACCTCGCGATGGCGAAGCTCGACGGGCCCTCGCTCGAGCGCGTCCTCCAGGACGAGGGGCCGCTGCTCCCCGCCCCGCGCGTCCTCGACCTCGTCCTCGACATCCTCGCCGCGCTCCGGGCTGCGCATGCGCAAGGCGTCATTCATCGCGACCTCAAGCCGGCGAACGTGATCCTGGAGGGCGGCAAGCGCGTCGTCGTCGTCGACTTCGGGATGGCGAAGATCGTGACGGGCTCCGGCACAGGCACGACGAACCTCACCGCGCACAACATGCTCTTCGGGACGCCCGAGTACATGTCCCCCGAGCAAGCGCGCGGCGACGATCCGGACGCGCGGTGCGACGTCTACGCGGTGGGCGTGATGCTGTACGAGATGCTCACCGGGAAGAGGCCCTTCACCGGCGCGACCCCCCTCGCGGTGCTCACGTCTCATCTCACGAGCGACCTCACGAGCCCGCGTACGGTCGCCCCCGATCGCCTCACGCCGGCGCTCGAATCGGTGGTCCTCCACGCGCTCGCGCGTGATCGCGAGCAGCGCTATCCGACGGCGGCCGCGCTCGCAGCGGCGCTCATGCATGCGCGGGCGATGCCGGACGACGTCGTCTCCCTCCGCCCCGAGGCGTTCTCGGCGCGGCCGGAGGGGACGGACGCCTTCGCGTTGACGATGCCGGCGATCACGACGCCGATCTCGCCGGACTCGTCGCCCCCTCTGCCCAAGCCTCTCCCCGTGAGCGACGCCTTCGCGAAGACGGTGGAAGGGACCGCGTCGGCGCCGGCGCCGGCGCCGAAGCCCACGGCCCCTTCCGGCCGCGTCACGCCGCCGCCCTCACGTGTCTCCGGCGCACCGGTGTCGTCGCCGGGGGAAGAGGCGAAGCGCCTCCGCGCGCGCGAGCGGGCCGAGCGGCGGAAGTGGCTCCTCGTCTGGCTGCTCGTCGCCTGCGTGAGCATCGGCGCCGGCGTGCTCCTCGCGCTCCGCTGAGTGTCTCACGTCCACGCCGCGGGGATCGGCCACGGCTCTCTCCGCCAGGTCCCGAGCGTGTGGAGATCGGGCGCGAGGCCCGCGGCGATCGCGCGCGCGGTCGTGGGAACGGGCGCCTCCGCGAGCCCGAGGCCGTGCGCGAGCGTGCCGAGGACGGACTCCGGGGAGAGGCCGCGCGCGCGAAGATCCCTCACCGTCGCGCCGCGCGCACGCTTCGCGAGGCGCGCCCCGTCCGCCCCCACGACGAGCGGTACGTGCGCATAGCGCGGCCCCTCTGCGTAGCCGAGGAGACGCGCGAGGAGCAGCTGCCGCGCGGTGGACGCGAGGAGGTCGTCGGCGCGGACGACGACGTCGATCCTCATCTCCGCGTCGTCGAGCGCGACGGCGAGCTGATAGGCGAAGATGCCGTCTCCGCGACGGAGGACGAAATCGCCCGCCGCCGCCGCCACGCGCTCTTCGTTGCGCCCGCGGCAGAGATCGTCGAACGCGATCGTCTCGGCCGCCGGGACGCGCAGGCGGAGCGCCGGCGGTCGCTTGAAGGCGCGATCCTGCGGCAGCTCCCGACAGGTCCCCGGGTAGACGAGCTCCTCGCCGGCATGCGGCGCGCTCGCCGCGCGCGCGATCTCGGCGCGAGAGCAGTCGCAGCGGTAGACGAGCCCCTCGCGCTCGAGGTGCTCGAGCGCTCGGATGTAGCGGTCCGAGCGCGCCGACTGTGTGTAGGGTGCATGGTCGCCGCGCTCGGGCTCGACGAACGGCGGCGGTCCCTCGTCGGTGTCGAGCCCGAGCCACACGAGGTCTTCGGCGATCCGCTCGGCGGAGCCGAGGACGACGCGCGGCGTGTCGATGTCCTCGACCCGGAGCACGGTCCTACCTCCCGTCGCGCGGGCCACACACCACGATGCGAGGGCCGTCCACGCCCCTCCGACGTGGAGGTCTCCCGTCGGGGAGGGGGCGAACCGGGTCCTCATCGGGGTCCATCCTACGACCGATCGCGGACAAGGCGCGCCCCGCACGCTATGGTGCAGCCGCGCGCATGCGGCACCGGGCTCTAGTCGGCGGGCTTCTCCTCGCGGTCCTCGTGCTGCTCTACGCCACCCTCCGTCGTCCGTTCCCGTCGGATCAGACGCCCGAGGGCGCCTACCTGCGCATCGCGAAGGCCGTGGCGAAGGACGACCCGCGCGCCGCGTTCGCGTACCTCGAGGACGAGGCGCAGTGGGCGTCGTTCACCGTGCGCGACATGCGACGACGCGCACGCGAGCGCATCGCCGCGAGCTATCCCGAGCCGGAGCGCACGGAGCTCCTCGCGCGTCACGCGGAGATCGCCGCGGCCGAGGACGGGAGCGACGCGTTCGCGCTCCTCTATCGCCAGCGTGGGTGGGCGAAGCGCCTCCGGAAGGATCTCTCCGGCGTCGAGAGGGTGGAGTCCGAAGGCGAGCGCGCGAGCGTCGTCACGGTGCAGGGGACGCGCTGGCCCTTCCGCCGGCGGAAGAACGGGATCTGGGGGCTCACCATCTACACGGCGGAGCTCCTCGCGGAGAGCGAGAAGGCGACGCGCGACCTCGCGGTCGTGACGTCGGCGGCCGACGACTACGACCGCGCGGGGTCGGCGGGCGGGAGCGGCATCGGCCGGACCATCCCGTAGGGCTTCGGCCAGGCGAGCCCCGTGAAGCCCCGCTCCTTCGCGGCGAAGAGCGTGAAGTTCGGGTTCTCGAGGTGCGGCCGCGCGAGCGCGCACAGATCGGCGCGCCCGCTGAGGACGAGCGTGTTGATCTGATCGGCGCTGGAGATGCCGCCGACCGCCATCGTCGGGATCTTCACCTCGTTCTTCACCATGTCGCTGAAGGAGGCCTGGTACATGCGCCCGTAGAAGCGAGGCTTCGAGTCCGGCGTCGTCATGCCGGCGGAGCAGTCGATGACGTCCGTGCCGCGCTCCTTCAGCGCGCGGGCGAGCGCGAGGACGTCCTCGTCCGTGATCCCGCCGGGCACCCAGTCCGTCGCCGAGATACGGACCGAGAGCGGTCTCTCCTTCGGCCACCTGGCGCGCACGGCCTCGAGCACCTCGAGCGGGTACCGCATCCGCGCCTCGGGCGAGCCGCCGTAAGCGTCCTTCCGCACGTTGGTGAGCGGCGAGAGGAAGCTCGCGAGGAGGTAGCCGTGCGCCATGTGGAGCTCGAGGAGATCGAAGCCTGCCTCGGCGGCGAGCTCCGTGCTCCGCACGAACTCGGCCTTGACGCGATCCATGTCGGCGCGGTCCATCTCGCGCGGCACCTGGCTGTCCGGGAAGTAGGGCAGCGGCGAGGCGCTCATGACGGGCCAGTTCCCGGTCTCGAGCGGACGATCCGAGCCCTCCCACATGACCTTGGTCGACGCCTTCCGGCCGGCGTGCCCGAGCTGCATGCCGAACTTCGACGACGACTGCGCGTGGACGACGTCCACGATCCGCTTCCAGGCCTGCATCTGCTCGGGCGTGTACATGCCGGCGCAGCCGGGCGAGATGCGCCCCTCGCGCGAGACGTCCGTCATCTCCGTCATCACGAGGCCGGCGCCGCCGATCGCGCGCGCGGTGTAGTGCGTGACGTGGAAGTCGTTCGGCATCCCGTCCACGGCGGAGTACATGCACATCGGCGAGACGACGACGCGGTTCGGGATCACGCAGTCGCGCAGGCGGAGCGGCGTGAACATCGCGGGGAGCGGAGGCTCGCCCTTGGTCCGCTTCGGGGCCTCGGGCGCGAGCGTGTCGTGGAAGTCGACCGCGACCGTGCGCGCGAAGCCGGGGTCCCGCAGGCGGAGGTTGTCGAAGGTGATCCGCTTCGACCGCGTGAGGAGGCTGAACGCGAACTGGGTCGGGTCGAGCTCGCGATAGCGCTTCACGTTCTCGAACCAGACGAGGCTGTCCTGCGCGGCCTTCTGGGTCCGCTCGACGATCGGCCGCCGATCCTCTTCGTACCGCTCGAGCGCGCGACGGATCCGCCCGCGGAGCGTCGGGACCGTGCCGGTCTTCGGCTCGCCCGCCCCGTCCGCGCGTGGCCCCATCTCGGCCTCGAGCGCCTTCACGAGGGCGATGGCATCCTCCATCGCGAGCTTCGTCCCCGATCCGATCGAGAAGTGCGCCGTGTGCGCCGCGTCTCCCATCAGGACGACGTTCTCGTGCGACCAGCGCTCGTTCTTCACCGTCGTGAAGTTGATCCAGCTCGAGTGGTTCGCGAGCAGTTTCTCGCCACCCAGGTACTTGCCGAACGTCTGCTCGAGGAAGGCGATGCTCTCGGCCTCCGTGGCCTTGTCGAGCCCCGCGGCGCGGAAGGAGGCCTCGTCACACTCGGCGATGAAGGTGCTCGTCTCCGCGTCGAAGCGGTACGCGTGCACCTGGAAGATCCCGTGCGGCGTCTCCTCGAAGAGGAAGGTGAACGCGTCGAACGTCTTCTTGGTGCCGAGCCAGATGTAGCGGCACGAGCGCACGTCGAGCGACGGCTTGAACACGTCCTTGTGCTTCTCGCGGACCTTCGAGCGGAGGCCGTCGCAGGCGATCACGAGGTCCGCGTCCCGCGTGAGCGCCTCGTAGTCGTCGACCTCGGTCTCGAAGCGTTGCTCGACGCCGAGCTCCTCGCAGCGGTCCGAGAGGATCCGGAGGAGCTCCTTGCGCGAGAGGCCGCTGAACCCGTGACCGCCGGAGCGGAGGCAGCTTCCCTTGTAGAAGATGTCGATCGCGTCCCAGTGGGCGAACGCCTTCGTGATCGCATGGTGGGTCGGCCCGTCGTTCTCCTCGAGGTACGAGAGCGTCTCGTCGGAGAAGACCACGCCCCAGCCGAACGTCACGCCCGGGGCGTTCCGCTCGACGACGGTGATCGAGGCCTCGGGATGCGCCTTCTTGTAGAGGAGCGCGAAGTAGAGGCCCGCCGGCCCACCGCCGATGCAGACGATCTTCACCCCTTCGGGTGTCACGAAGCGCGTCATACCGGTCTCCGTAGCATCGCGGCGGCCGCGGCGGAACACGGGGATTGTCACGAAAGGCGCCCGACGGAGGCGCCCCTGTCGGGCCGGCACGGGAGCCTCTCGACGAGCAGGCCTCGGCTCCGCGCGCGCAGGCGCTCGGCGAGCATCGCGTAGCGTGAGGTGTCGAATTCGCCGAGCGTCCCGAGCTGAGACACCGTGCGAACGTGCGCGTGCTCAGCGTTTCGCAGCGGCATCGCGAGGTGCTCGTGCCAGTGCCGCAGACTGGCCTCGAGCTCGACATGGTGCCCGACGTGGGCGTGGATCGAGGCGAGGAGCTGTCGCTCGTCCTCCGTGCAGCGGCCATCGACGTGGGCGACGGCGCACGCGGCATCGAACAGGAACCTCCGCCACACCGTTTCGAGCTCGAGGTGCTCCCGCGCGAGCCGTTCGAGCACCTCCTCGGCGCGCAGCTCTTGCGCGTCCCGCAAGATCGTGTGCGTCACCTCGTGGTCGGACGATGCGTCTTCCCCGAGGAGCTCCGCCAGCGCTCGGAGCTCCGAGAGCGAGATCTCGCCGTCGGCAGCCGCGACGACCACGAGGACCCGAGCGCAGCACTCGAGAGGGGCTTGCATCGTTGCGGGGGCGAGCAGCCGCCGTGCCAAGAGTCGCGTTGCGCTGCGACGTTGGTGTGCGTGGCGCGTGATGGCGCGTTTGCGTCACCGAGATGCGATGCTTACATGACTCCCCTCGGGAGGCAGGGAGGGACGGACGAATGCAGGACGTCACGAATCGCTCGAGGGTCGACGTCGCCGAAGTCGAGCGGGACGCGGAGGTGCTGCTCGCGATCTTCGCGGAGGTGCTCGCCGACGCCGGCCGGCCTCGCGCGGCGGCGGCGCTGCCGCTCGTCGCGCGTGAGCCAGTCGCGCTCGACGACGACGACGTGCTCGCCGCCACGATCGGCTTCCATCTCATCGGCATCGTCGAACAGCGGGCTGCGCACCGCTATCGGCACGTGAGCGAGGCGCGCGGCGAAATGGAGTCGGGCCTCTGGGCTTCGACTGTCCGCGACCAGAGCGCGGAGGCGCTGCGGTCGGCGCTCGCGTCGGCGCGCGTCGAGATCGTTCTCACGGCGCACCCGACCGAAGCGCGCCGGCGGACCGCGCTCGAGCAGTACCGCGAGCTCTACGCGCTTCTGCCCGTGGAGCGCCCTGTCTCGCAATTGCGCGCTGACGAGCGTAGCGAGATCGCGGTCGCGCTCGAGCGCTTGTTCCGCTTCGGGGAAGTCCGAATCCGCAAGCCGGACCTCGAAGACGAGCAACGCTACGTCATCGACGTCCTCACGGAGAACCTCCCGGCAGCGCTCGAAGCGAGCGCGTCGCGGCTGAGTCGTGCGTGCGGCCGCGAGGGGCTCGACCTCAGCGCCGTCGAGCCGCGCGTGACCTTCGCAACCTGGGTGGGAGGCGACCGCGACGGTCACCCGCTCGTGACCGGCGACGTCACGCGGGAGGCGCTCGCGCGATACCGCCGAGCCGCGCTCGCCCTCCACCGTAGCGCCGTCGAGCGCCTCGTCGTTCGGATGGGGCTCTCGGGCCTCCGCGAGCCACCACCGCCCGAGTTGGAGCGCGCGACCTCCGCGGCGAGCGGGGTGCTCGGCGAGGCCGCAGACGACGCCCTCGCGCGGAGGGAGGAGGAGCCGTTCCGGGCGTTCGCGCGGCTCGTCCTCGCGCGGCTCCCGCCCGACGAGGGGACCCGCCCTGGAGCCTACGCGACGTCGGCCGAGCTCGAGCACGACCTCGGACTCCTGGCCCGCGCGCTCGACGCCGTACGCGCGCACCGCATCGCGCGTCACGACGTGCTCCCGCTGCAGCGCGCGGCGCGTGCGTTCGGGTTCCACCTCGTGAGGCTCGACATCCGCCAGAACAGCCGCGTCCACGAGCTCGCCGCCGACGAGCTTCGCGCTTCGCTCCCGACGCCGTTGGGTCCGTACTCGAGTCTCGACGAGCCCGCGCGCCTCGCTTGGATCGAGGCGGAGCTCGCGGAGACGCACGGTCTCGTGGCACGAGGCGCGCGTCCCGGCGAGCATGCGTCACGCGTGCTCGACGCGCTCGCGGCGTGCCGCGAGCACCTCGACGAGCGCGGCGGCGCCGGGCTCGGCGCGCTCATCGTGAGCATGACGCGGTCGGTCTCCGACCTGCTCGTCGTTCACCTCCTCGCGCGCGAGGGAGGGATCTTCCTGCGGGACGACGGTGGCCCAGCCGCGTGTCCGCTCGAGGTGGTGCCGCTCTTCGAGACGATCGAGGATCTCGAGCGCGCTCCTTCGATCCTCGCCGGCTACCTCCGTCACGCCGCGGTCCGCCGGAGCGCGGAGCTCCGCGCCTCCGGCGCGAAGCCGACGCAGCAGGTGATGGTCGGGTACAGCGACAGCAACAAGGATGGAGGCATTTGCGCGAGCCTCGCGGCCGTGAACGAGGCGCAGCGCGCGATGCTGGAGACCGCCGCGGCTTGCGGCGTGGCGCTCTCCTTCTTCCACGGCCGGGGCGGTTCGCTCAGCCGCGGCGCCGGCCCGAGTCACCGTTTCCTCTCGGCGATGCCGACGGGAGCGCTCGCGGGTGGCCTGCGTCTCACCGAGCAAGGCGAGACGATCCTCCAGAAGTACGGGAACGTCGACCAGGCGGCGTACAACATCGAGCTCCTGACCGCGGGGACCGTGCGGCGCATCCTGCTCGATGAGCGCCCACACGCCGTCGACGCGCACGTGCGGTCGACGCTCGACGTGATGGCCTCCGCGTCGCGAGACAAGTACCGGTCGCTCGTCGACCGGCCAGGGTTCTTGCCGTTCTTCCGCGCGGCGACCCCGATCGACGTGATCGAGACGAGCGGCATCGGCTCGCGGCCCTCGCGGCGAACGGGCCAGGCGTCGCTCGCCGACCTTCGAGCGATCCCCTGGGTCTTTGCGTGGGGGCAGTCGCGCTTCGGTATCACCGGTTGGTACGGCTTCGGTACGGGCTTTTTCGCGTTGTCCCCAGCCGATCAAGAGGCCTTCGCCGCGCGTGCGCTCGAGTGGCCGGTCGCGCGCTACCTCGTGTCGAACGTCGGCATCGGCGTCCTCGCGTCCGACATGGTGATGGCGCGGGCGTACGCCGAGCTCGCGCACGACGTGCCCGAGGCGACCGCGATCCTGAACGACATCGAGGTCGAGCTCGCGCACACCCGCACGGCGCTCGAGCGCATCTACGGTAAGCCGCTCGAGCGCGCGCGTGACCGGATCAGCTCGCTGCTCGCGCTCCGCGCCGGTGGCCTCGTCCCCCTTCATCGCCGCCAGATCGAGCTCCTTGCTCGATGGCGCGCGTCGTCGCGGTCGGACGAGACACTCCGCCTCTCGCTCCTGGCGACGGTCAATGCGATCGCGGCCGGGCTCCGCACGACGGGATGAGCGCCGTGGTGCTCGGCGGTGTTCGCAGGGGGCGGGTGCGCCCGCGGCCCAGGGTGCCCAGCTGGGCTCTGAAGGTGGTCATGGCCGTCACCGGCTGCGTCTTCGCCCTCTACGTCGTGGTCCACATGATCGGCAATCTCAAGATTTTCACGGGGGCCGAGCACTTCAACGCGTACGCGCACGGACTGCGCGTGGTCATGGAGCCGTTCCTGCCCTACGAGGGCTTGCTGTGGATCGTGCGCGGGGTGCTGGTCGTCTCTCTCCTGGCGCACGTGGGCGCCGCCCCGGTGCTCTGGGCGCGCGCGCGCGCGTCCCGCGGACCGCACGCGCGAACGGCCATGGGGCTCCGGTCCTTCACCGCGCGCACCATGCCCGTGACGGGCGTCGTGCTGCTGGGCTTCATCGTCTTCCACGTCCTCGACCTGACCGTGGGCACCGGCGGCGTGGCGCCGGAGACGTTCCGCCGCGCGACGACCGAGCAAGCCTTCGCGTACGAGAACCTCATCGCCAGCTTCGCGCGGCCCGCCGTCGCCGCGTTCTACATGCTCACGATGCTCGCGCTGTTCTTGCACTTGGCACACGGGCTATGGACGGTGGTCAGCGACCTCGGCGTCACGGGGCGACGGCTACGCGCGGTCGGGTATGGCCTCGCGGGGGGAGTGGCCCTTTCGGTGATGCTCGGCAACATCCTCATCCTCATCGCCGTGCTGACCGGGGTGTTGTCATGAGAACGCCGTGGACCGCGCCCCCGTGCACGGTAGACCGGACGCGTGTCGGCGGTGTCCTTGCCCCAGGGGTTCCGGAGGGGCCTCTGGCGACGGCCTGGAGGCGACGCAAGCTCGGCTACCGGCTCGTCAACCCGGCCAACCGCCGTCGGCTCAAGGTCATCGTGGTCGGCACCGGCCTTGCGGGCTCGGGGGTGGGTGCCGCGCTGGGCGAGCTCGGCTACGAAGTCGAGGCCTTCACCTACCACGACTCCCCGCGCCGGGCGCACTCCGTGGCTGCGCAAGGCGGGATCAACGCGGCCCGCGAGGGCTCGGTCGACAACGACTCGCTCCAGCGTTTCGTCAAGGACACCGTGAAGGGCGGCGACTTCCGAGGGCGAGAGGCCGATGCGTTTCGTCTCGGCGAGGAGTCGATGCGTGTCATCGATCACCTGAACGCCATCGGCGCTCCCTTCGCCCGCGAATACGGCGGCACGCTAGCCACCCGGTCCTTCGGAGGGGTCCAGGTCTCCCGCACCTACTACGCGCGCGGCCAGACCGGTCAGCAGCTGCAGGTCGCGTCGGCCCAGGCGCTCCTTCGTCAGGTCGACGCGGGTACCGTCACCTTGCGGACTCGCCACGAGATGCTCGACTTGATCGTGGACGGCGGCCGGGTGGCCGGCGTCGTCATGCGCAACCTCGTCTCCGGGGAGATCAGCGCGCACACCGCCCACGCCGTCGTGCTGGCCACCGGCGGCTACGGCAACATCTTCTACTTCTCCACGCTCGCGAAGAACTCCAACGCGTCGGCGGTGTGGCGTGCCGTGCAGCGCGGAGCACACCTCGCCTCGCCGTCCTTCATCCAGTTCCACCCCACGGCGCTGCCGGTGAGCTCGGCGTGGCAGTCGAAGACCATCTTGATGAGCGAGTCGCTGCGCAACGACGGGCGCATCTGGGTCCCAGCCGCGCCGAACGACGAGCGGGCGGCGAGCTGCATCCCCGACGACGAACGCGACTATTTCCTGGAGCGGAAGTATCCCGCCTTCGGCAACCTGACCCCGCGCGACGTCGCTTCCCGCAGCGCGATGGAGCAGATTCGCTCCGGTCACGGCGTCGGCCCGCTTCGAAACGGTGTCTACCTCGACTTCCGTGACGCCATCGCTCGGCTGGGGCGCGACGTCATCGACGAGCGCTACGGCAATCTCTTCCGCATGTACCAGCACGCGACGTCGGAGGACCCGTATGCAGTGCCGATGCGCATCGCGCCCGGTGCTCACTTCACGATGGGCGGCCTGTGGAGCGACTACGACATGATGACGTCGCTCCCTGGGTTGTTCGTCGGCGGAGAGTGCGGCTGGGGTTACCACGGCGCCAACCGGCTCGGCGCCAATTCGCTCCTGTCGGCCTGCGTGGATGGCTGGTTCACGCTGCCCTACTCGGTGCCGCACTACCTCGCGCCGCTGCTCGGCAAAGCCCCGCCCGACCGAGACTCACCGCCGGTCCGCGAAGCCGTCGCCCGGGCCCGCGCTCGGGTGAACAGCTTGCTCTCCGTCGACGGTAGCCACGGACCTGACCATTTCCATCGCATCCTGGGCGGCATCCTCTACGAGGGGTGCGGGGTCACCCGCGACGCGGGGTCGTTGACGACGTCGATCGCGCGCGTCCGCGAGCTCCGGGACCGGTTCTGGAGAGAGCTGCGCGTCGTCGGCGCGGGGGAGCGGCTCAACCAGGAGCTGGAGCGGGCCGGCCGCGTCGCCGACTACCTCGAGCTCGCGGAGCTCATGTGCATCGACGCCTTGGATCGCTCGGAGTCGTGCGGGGCCCACTTCCGGGTCGAGCACCAGATCGACGGTGAGGCCGCCCGTGACGACGAGCACTGGGCGTTCGTGTCCGCGTGGCAGCTCGGCGGTGACGCGGACTTCGTGCGGCACCACGAACCGCTCGCCTTCGAGGCGGTCCCGCTGCAGACCCGAGGGTACGCATGAGGCTCGTCCTCGAGGTCTGGCGCCAGGACGACCCGCGGGACCAGGGCCGCTACGAGATCCACGAGGTCGACGATGCGACCCCCGAGATGTCGATCGTCGAGCTTCTCGACCGCCTCAACGATCAGCTCGTCGAGGAGGGCCGTGAGCCCGTGGCCTTCGAGTCGGACTGCCGCGAGGGGATCTGTGGCTCCTGCGGGGTCACGGTGGACGGCATCCCTCACGGACCGCAGCCGAACACGGCGTCTTGCCACCAGCGGCTCGCGGGCTACCAGGATGGACGGCGCATCCGCCTCGAGCCGCTGCGCTCGGCCGCCTTTCCGGTGATCCGGGACCTGATCGTGGACCGCTCCGCGCTCGATCAGATCATCACCGCCGGAGGCCACGTGGCGATCCCGGCCGGTGGCGCCCCCGGTGCCGACTCGCTGCTCGTATCGCACGAGCAGGCCGAGCGGGCTCTGGACATGGCCGCCTGCATCGGATGCGGAGCCTGCGTCGCCGCGTGCCCGAACGGCGCGGCACACCTCTTCGTCGGCTCCAAGCTCGCGCACCTGTCCTTGCTGCCCACGGGCAAGCAGGAACGGGGCAAGCGCGCGCGCGCGATGCTCGCCGAGATGGAGCAGGACTTCGGTCCCTGCTCTCTCTATGGGGAATGCGCCCGAGTGTGCCCGGCCAAGATTCCGCTGACGGCGATCGCCGTCGTCGACAAGGAGGCGCTGCGCAGCTTCCTGCGGCAGGGGGACGACTGAGCGAGGAGGGCGCGCTACGCCAGTCTCGCGGCCGCAATTCGCTCCACCATCGAGACGATCGCGTCATCCGCGTCGAGAACGGGGCGCGACCTCGCAGAACGTGTCAGCGCCGTCCCTCGCGCCTATCGCCATGAACGACACCGAAGCGCGACCGCTCGGCGTTTCCGGAGCCCACAGTCCGCTCAGCGAGCGGCCGTCGGCGCAGCCAGCCTCAGGCTTCGGGATTGGTTCACGGCGTCGAGGACGAGGTCGGCTCCGAGGAGCGCGAAGTCGTCAGGCGCCAGGTCGCAGCGAAGCACGATGTCCGTCCCGGTGGACGCGGCCACCTTCTTCTCCTCGAGCCTGAAGACGTACCGAGCGAAGCGCCTCGCACCCCCGAACAGGGACGCGTCCAGCATCACCTTTCCGGTCACGTCCCGGACCGCGTAGACGTCGTCGGCGGGGAGGACGGGCCGCTTCTGGTAGACCGTCGTCCGAGCGACGGAGACCACGCACGACCCCTCTCGGCCTCCCACGTCGAACTCACTCACCGTCTCGCCCAGCGTCACGGGGATCGTGAACGTCAGCTCGGCCCCCTGGAGCCGTGTCTGGATCTCCGCTGCGGAGCGCTGCACGCGGCCGTGGCGGTCCTCGGCGGCAGCGCCGGAGACCTCCCCGGCACCGTCGTCCGCTTCGGCCACACACCCACACATGGAGCTGGCGAGCGCGAGGACGACGAGGAGCGGCGTGCGGGCCATGCGGCAGGGGGAGCACGGACGGTGCCATCGAGTCATGCGCGAGAATCGCCCGGCAACGAGGTGCGTGCGCGGGGACAGGCCAACCCCCACCCCAGTTGGTGTTCACCACTCGGGATCCATCGGGCGCAGGTCTTGACGCCGACCTCGAACGTACGCGAGGTGTCGCGGAACCCGGCGCTGCCTTCGGGATGATGCCCCGGCCCGCGCCTCGCGTCGATCAGGGGGCGCTCCCGGGGAGCTTCGGCACGATGCGAGGCTGGAGCTTCGCTCGGTCGCAAAGGGGGATCCCGCGCCCCGGGCCGGAAAGGGAGTCCTTCTCGGCCCGGGACCCTGGCGTGAACGAGAGGGCCCTTTCGTGAAGAGGGCCCCCTTACCTCACGTCAGGCTGCGATTCGTGAGCGAAGCTGGACGCGCATCAGGTCGAAGCTGGGCGCGGACAGGCCTCGTGCACGGCGCAGGAGGAAGAGGGCATGATGCACCTCCGCGTCGTCAGGCTCTTCGTGGTCACCGTCGAGGGCGTTTCGATGCCTGGCGAGCTCGTAAGCCGCCATGATCTCGTCGCCGTTCGCGGCATCCAGATAGGTGAGAGCTTCCTCGAGCGACACGTTCTCGAGGGACGCGATGTTCGTGGTCATCCGTTTACCTCTTGGCTGCAGAGTGCAGCCGTTCTCGGTTCATCGTCGGTAGCCCCCCCGGGGCGTCCGACGGTGGTTGTGGGCAGCGCGCGAGAGCTCGCTCGCTGCACGGGTTCGTATGCGCGTTCGTGCGTCCGCACGAGCACGCTTCGCGGGCGCCGTGCACCAGGATTGGCGCGTGGAGCCCAGTCGCGGCGCTCTTCGCGGAGCGCCTGCTCGAAGTCCGAGAGCTGCCCGTCGCGGAGGCGCTCTCGAACATGATCGTCGAATGTCGCGCCCCAGCCCTCGCCGTGCGCGTGAAGGGTTCCCCGCGGGTCCCGCCGCCGAGGGCCTCCGTCCGTACGACTGCCGCCCGCGCTCCGGTATTCCTCCCCGAGCCCCACGAAGTTCGTGAGTTCGAGGCTCCTTGGGTCGCCCCACAAGAGTGTCCCGGGTCGCGTGCCGTACGTCTTCGGCATTCCCCTCCCACAGGCGCGTCGAGACGGAGTGCCCCGCCGCGCTTTATGTAAGCTACAGCCGTCCTTCATGGTGGACCACTTTTCTTGCGAAGTTTTGGCGGACCATGTAGGCGGCGGCAACGTCACGGGGCTCGCGAGAGGGGAGTGCAACCCAGGTGCCGCTCGCGACATCGCGTGGCTGCGCCGCGGCGCCCGCGGGAAATGCCCCCTTCGCGCGCCGCGGGCACGGGTCGCGCTCGCGCCACTGTGGCGCGCTGCGCTCGATCGGGACGCTCAGAACGGCACAGGTGCGGCGTTCTCGCTCGGGCTCGCCGGGTGGAGCTCGAGCCAGCGGACCATCGCCGAGCCGGCGTGCTGGCCGTAGTCGATGCGGAGCTGCAGGTCCACGGAGCTCCCGGGGAGCGCGCCGCGTACGACCTCCGGCGCCGCGAAGACGTGCATCGGGGCCTTGCCGGGTAGGAGCTGGTGCCGCAGCAGGAACGCGATCGCCCGCGAGAGCTCGTCGTCCAGCGCGAGCTCTTCCGTCGAAGGTGCGGCGCTCGCCACCCGCTGTCGGCGCACGACGGCGAGCGTCGCCCCGGCCGCCTCGCCCCGGCTCGCGGCTGGCGTCAGCCGGGGCGTGATGACGGGCCCGACGCCGAACGAGCCGTCACCGTCGAACGGCGAGTCGTCCTCCCCCTGCTGGAGCGCGCGCTGGTACGCGTGCCAGTGAGAGCAGAAGGCGAGGGCCTCCGGGTCGGGCGCGCGGTCCCACAGCTCGTCGAGGGCCTGACACGTCCAGTGCTCCTCGCTCCAGTAGTAGCGGCTCCCGAAGAACGACCAGCCCTTCGTGACGAGATGGCGGAGCGCACGCTGGGCGGCGTCGAGGTCCTTCGGATCGTGCGTCACCGCGTGGGCCCGCGCGAGGGCGAGCGCCGCCTCGCCGGTGAAGTACAGGTACTGGACGTCGATCGGCTTGCCGCTCGCGCGATCGAACATGTGCATGAGCTCGCCGTCCTCGCGCTGCTGCGCGCGGAGGAACGCGGCGAGGGCCTTCACCGTCGGGAGGTACGACGCGTCCGCGCCCGTACGCGCGAGCTCCGTGAAGGCGATGAGGGCGAGCGCGTTCGAGCCGACGTCCGCCTGCTCCCAGTCCGTGATGCAGCGCTCCTTCCCGCAGGCGACGAGCACGTCGTCGCGCATGTGGGACGCCGCGCGGATGGCGGCATACCGGACGACGGGATCGTCGAGGACGGCCGCGGCTTGCGCCAGGAAGAACGTGGCGCCCGCGTGGCGAGGCCAGTTGTACCCGGGGATCGTCTTGTTCGTCGGCGCGTCGACGAGGTAGCGGTAGGCGCCGGCGTCGTCGACGATGCGCGCGAGGTAGTGGGCGGCCTCGCGGACGCCCGTGAGCACGTCCTCGCGCCCGAGGGACTCTTTCGTGATGCGCTCGTCGGGTGGCCGCGCGCCCACGACACGACGTTCGAAGCGCACCCGCTCGAACGAGCCGCGCTTCTCGAGCTCCGAGACCGGGACGCCGAGATCCTTCGCGAGCAGCCACATCACCGTCGCGCGGTGCACGCCGAGACCGAGGCTCGGATCCAGGAAGCTCGCCCCGTGGTCGTAGGCCTGCGCGTGGAGCAGATCGTCGACCGTCGCGAACGCCTCCCGTCCGTCGAACGTGGCCATCACGCCCTCGCGCCCTGCGACGAGGCCGAGCGCGAAGAACGGGCCGTCCTCCACGAGCGGCCCGCGACCCACGACACGCTCGTCGACGATCGTGACGTCCGAGACGAGCGGCGCGGCGCCGGCCTCCCGTGGGCGTCGGATTCTCCTGGCGACGCGCTCTCCCGAACGCCACGCGCTCTCGACGACGGTAGCCTCCGCCTCGGGGACGAACGTGAGAGACGCCCACCCGCGCACGCCGACGAGCACGGTGAAGAGCACCACCGCGTACGCGGCGAAGAGGCGCGAGAGCGCGCGTTCGCTCACGGGTCCACGTCTCGCGCGCGAGGGCCCACCCACGCGAGCTCCACGGCGGGGAGCACGACCAGGTACGGGAACACGAGCGCCGCGACGAGACCGAAGATCGCCGCCCCGCCCTTGCCGACGGGGCCGTAGACGCCGCCCAGCCAGCCCGCGGTCGCGACGAGGAGGACGACGGCGATCATCCCCAGCGCGAGGACGACGAAGCCGGCCGCCCGCGTCAGCGTCTCGGCGAGGCGGTGGGCGACGAGGAGCGACGTTCCGGACGCGGCGAGGAGCGCGCTCACGAGCGCGCCGCCGGCGTCCACCGGCCACCACCGCGTCGGCAGGCCGCGGAAGACGCCCCACGCGACGAGGCCCGCGACGAGGACGTTCACCACGCCGAAGAAGACGCGCCCGCGCTTCTCTTCCATGGGCGGCGTTGTCCCCCCGCGGGGACGCGGGGGCAAGCGTTTAGGAGACGTCGACTCGCTCCCGACACGTCGGGACGGCGCCGCTGCGTCGACGGAGGGGCGAGCGAGGGACTGGCTCGTCGATCCCGACGCGAAGACGGTCGAAGTCCTCCTGCTGGAGGGGTCCAGCTACCGCCTCCTCGACATCTTCGAGGGGAGCGGCGCGGTCTCGGCCCCGCCCTTCGACGCCGTGCCGCTCGAGCTCGCCGCGCTCTGGGCGCGCTGAGCACGAAGGGCCCTAGAACTGTCCGTAGATGAAGGGCTCGGCCTTCGCGCCTGCGGCGGCGTGGAGGATCCAGGCGCAGACGGCGAGGACGGTGCCCTGGACGACCGCCGGGCTCACGACGAAGGCGTCGCGGACGCGCTCGTACGTCCGGCGCGGGACGAAGTGCACGACCATTCCGAACGCGAGGACGGCGAGCACCTTCGGGGCGAGGTTCGTCGTCCCCGCGGTGAGCTTCGCGAGGCGGCCGAGGATCAGGCTCGCGTGCGCGAACGTCGGCGCTCGGAAGAAGACCCACGCGAAGCACACGAACTGGAAGGTCGCGAAGACGGACAAGGCGTGCCGGAGCGGCGAGGGACCGTGGGCGTCCTCCTCCGCCGCGCGCCTCGTCACGGCCGCCGTCCCGCCGCGCCGCGACCACGCGCGATTCACCGCGAGCGCCCCGCCGTGGAGCGCGCCCCAGATGACGAAGTTCCACGAGGCGCCGTGCCATAGGCCGCCGAGCACCATCGTGAGCATCAGGTTCCGGTACGTGAACCACGTGCTCGTGCGGTTGCCGCCGAGCGGCACGTAGAGGTAGTCGCGTAGCCAGGAGGAGAGCGAGATGTGCCAGCGGCGCCAGAACTCCTGCAGGCTCGCCGAGGTGTAGGGCGCGTCGAAGTTCTTCGGCAGCTCGTAGCCGAAGAGCTTCGCGCTCCCGATCGCGACGTCGCTGTAGCCCGAGAAATCGGCGTAGATCTTGATCGCGTAGGCGTAGACGCCGACGAGCACCTCGAGCGACGAGTAGCGCTCCGGGCTCTCGAAGACGCGGTTCACGAGGTTGATCGAGAGCGTGTCGCCGATGACGATCTTCTTGAAGAGGCCCTGCGCGATGAGGAAGAGCCCCTCCGTCCTCATCGCGTCGGAGGCGACGGGCTCTCTCGCGAGCTGCGGGAGCATCGTCTTCGGCCGGACGATCGGCCCCGCGACGAGGTGCGGGAAGAACGCGACGAAGAGGAGGTAGTCCATGTACCGATCCGCGGGCGGGATCTCGCGGCGGTACACGTCGATCGTGTAGCTCATCGTCTCGAACGTGAAGAACGAGATCCCGAACGGGAGCACGAGCCGCACGTGCACGGGGCTCACGGTCAGGCCCGCCCAGCGGAGCACCTCGACGACGGAGTCGACGGCGAAGTTGAAGTACTTGAAGAGCGCGAGGACGCCCAGGTAGTAGACGACGGACGCGAGGAGGAGGAGCTTCCGCTTGCGCGGATCCTCCGTGCGACCGAGCGTGCGGCCGATCCAGAAGTCGAGCGTGCTGCCGCAGAAGATGATCGCCACGCAGAGCACCGTCCACGGGACCGGCCCGAGCGGCAGGATGTCCCGCTGATCGAGCGCGGCGTCGTACGTCCCGACGACGTAGAAGACGTAGCTGGCGACGAGGAGGAAGAGCGGCCGGAGCGGGTGACGGCGGAGCGACCAGAACCCGACGTACGTGACGAGCAGGAAGAGGCCGTAGAGAGGGCTGTTGAAGAGCATCGGCCGGGCTCGGCGGGACGAGAAATCCGGCGCATCCTACCGCGTTCGCGGGGGAGTGCGAGGGCCCACCGGCGGTGCTAGCCTGCGCCTCCCTGCCGTGAGCCATCCTCTCCTCGGCAAGACGAGCGCGACCGCCGCCGTGATGCTCGCCTTGCTCGCCGTTCCGTACGCCCACCCGAAGCTCGCTCCCCTCCGCGTGGTCCGCGCGCCCTGGGAGCCCCCGCCCGTCACCGCGGTCGCGGAGCCCGAAGCGCCGACGAGCACGCCCGTCCTCACCCACGGGGAGACGAAGCTCGAGGCGTCGAAGAACGAGGCCACCGTCACGAACGCGCTCCCCGACAAGCCGGCCGGCGGGGCGCCGGCGCCCGCACCTGCCGCTCTTCTGCCTGCGAAGGGGAAAGCCGCGCTCGCCGTCGAGGATCCGTCGGGCAAGGCGCTCGATGCGTTCTACGCGCAGCTCGCCAAGACACGCGCGAAGCAGCCGGGCGCCGTCACCCGCGTCATGCACCACGGCGACAGCGTGATCACGAGCGACTACATCTCCGGCACGCTCCGCCGGAAGATGCAGGCCGAGTGGGGGGATGCGGGGCACGGCTTCCTCCTCGTGGCGAACCCCTGGGAGTGGTACTTCCACAACGACGTCGGGCACGGAGCGGGGGAGGGCTGGAGCTCGAGCCGCATCGTCGGGCCGCTCGTGAAGGACGGCATGTACGGCCTCGGCGGCGTCACCTTCACGGGACAGCCAGGCGCGACGGCGTGGTTCAGCACGTCCGATCGGACGTCCTTCGGGAAGAAGGTGTCGCGCTTCGACGTCTACTACCTCGAGACGGCGTCCGGGGGCGAGGTCGAGGTCAAGGTCGCGAGCGCGAGCCTGAACGAACGCTTCTCGACGAAGGGGGAGGGGGGCAAGGTCTCGCGGGTGAAGTCGATCCCCGTCCCGGACGGCGAGGCGAAGCTCCAGCTCAAGGTCGCGTCGGGGACGCCGCGCCTCTTCGGGGTCGCGCTCGAGCGCGACGTGCCCGGCGTCGTCTACGACGCGATCGGGATCAACGGCGCGCGCGCGGAGCTCTGGAACGGGATGGATGGCGCGCACTGGGGCGAGCAGATGCAGCTCCGGAAGCCGTCGCTCGTCGTCCTCCAGTTCGGCACGAACGAGAGCGAAGCCCCGGGCATCGCGGGCAACTACGAGGCGACGCTGAAGGCCGTCGTCGACAAGCTCAAGGCCGCAGCGCCGAACGCGTCGATCCTCGTCCTCGCCCCGCTCGACCGCGCCGAGAACACCGAGGGCGGGATGCGGACCAAGCCCGTGATCAAGAAGCTCGTCGCCGCTCAACGGAACGTGGCGCGCGACACGGGCGTCGCGTTCTGGAACACCTTCGAGGCGATGGGCGGCGAGGGCTCGATGGCGACCTGGGTGAAGAAGGGGCTCGCGGGGAGCGATCTCACGCACCCCTCGCCGCAGGGCGCGGAGATCATCGGCGACCTCCTCTACCGCTCGCTCTCGGCGGGCTTCGACACCTGGCGCGCCGCCCACGGCATGCCCTGAACGTCCCGCTCACTCGGCGGCGAACGTGATCGCGCGACGGTCTCTGGCGAGGCCGAGCTCGACGCGCACGAGGACGCGCCCCGCGCTCGGGAGCGAGAGCACGACCGTGCTCCCCGGGCGAACGAAGACGGTCTCGGCGTCGGGGAGGCGCTTGTCCGTGGGGAGTACGGGCGCATACGCCTGAACTCGGAGGACGTGACGCTCCTCTGCCTGGGCGACCGTGATGCGGAGCTTGTCGGCCCCAGGCGGCACGTCGACGGAGTACCACTCGGACACGGAGCGGCACAGGGTCGGCGTGATCGTCCGTGGGAGCGCGCCGAGCTCGTGAGGTGTCGTCGGGCCGTAGTTCGCGCCGTACCCGTCGTCGTCGTCGGCGCAGCCTTCGACGATGGCGTACGTGCAGGCGATCGTGTCGGGCGTCAGATCGAGACACGAGCCAGACGCGATCTGGCTGGCGCAGACCGCGGCGAGGGCCTCGTTCACGAACGGCGCATCCGCATCCTCGGCGTACTTCGCTTCGTAATGCCGCATGCAGTCGGCGTAACTCGTGCCGCACGCCGCGAACGGGCTCGCGCACGTGGACGCGCAGTCGCCGCCGTGGAGACGAGCGCACGCCACCTCGACGGGACATCTCGCGGCTGTCCGCGCGGCGTCGGCGCCGGCCACGTAGCTGCTGCCGCCGCTCCCGCAGGTCTGGCCGCCGGCGCTCCCGGACGTCTGGCCCTCGGCGCTGCCGGAGGGCAGCGTTCCCGCCGGGCCCGCGGCCGGAGCGTCCAGCCCCGTCGCCGCCGAGCCCCCGCAGGCGGCGAGCAGGACGAACGAGACGGACAGCGGGACCGAGCGAGTGGTGGCGCGCATGCCCCCTTCGTGGAGCCACCCGGCCGCTTTTCTGATGCCTTGGGACCGCGTGGTACGAATCCTTCGATGCCGCACGTGCGTGGAATCGAGACAAGCCCCTGGCTAACATCAGGAAAATGGTCGCTCGCCGTCCGCTCAGCCGCTCCGTGCTCCCCGTCGTCGCGGCCCTCGGGGTCGGTGTCGCCGCGTGCGAGACGCGCCGAGCGGCCGTCGCCGCTACCCCGTCGTCCTCCGCGATCGCGACCCCAGAACCCGCGCCTCGCCCGGTCGCGACGCTCCCGGAGGCCGCGCGCTTCGGCGCGGCGAACCTCGCATGCTCCGGCTCGGGCGGCGGCGACGGCACCATGCGCGTGGCCGATGCCCGGCGTTTCGTCGCGTCCGCGGTCGTCGTCGCCGATCCGAACGACGGCTGGAGCTATGCGCCCTGGTGCAGCGGCACGATCGCCGTCGACGGGGTCGCGCGGGCGCTCGAGCTCTATTTCGGGGGCCGCGGGCGCCTCGCCACGGACGGCGGGAGCGTCGTCTTCGCGTTCGACCCCGAGCTCGTCGTGCTCTCCCGCGCGACGCCGGCGCGGCCCACCGCTCCCTAGCTAGCTAGTCGCCGGCCGTGATCCCGTAGTGGACGCGGTACTCGACGCGTGCGTCGCCGTCCCCGAAGCTCGTCGCCGCCTGCGGGGTCGTGCGCGTGACGACCTCGCTGAACTCGGAGGGCACGATCGGCGTCGTCGACGACCCGAGGCTGCCCGTGACGCCGCAGCGGAGCCGGTCGCCTTCGACGAGCTCGATGTCCTCCGCCCAGTAGAGCTTGTAGGAGCAGAAGTCGGGGTTCCCCTGCGGTCCGAGCGCGCCGCGCGTGCACTGCGACGAGATCCCGGAGCGACCGGACCACATGAGCGGGTTCTCGAGCGCGATCTCGCGGTCGTTCACGGAGCACCGCGCGCCGAGGTTCCAGACGCCGTCCGCGTGGCGGTAGATGTCGATGCGGTCGAAGGCCACGCGTGCGCGCCACGGCGCGACCCACTCGATGGTCTCGTCGGTGGGGACGCACGCGCGCGGGATGCTCCGGTACTCCACGAACACGGGCACCGGGTCGCCGCTCTGGCGATACGCCTTCGAGATCTCCTCCTCGCCCTGCGCGAAGATCGCCTCGCCGTCGACCGGCTCGAGGCCGCGGCCCTGCGATGCCACCGAGAGGCCGTTCTCCTCCGCGAACTTCTTCACGCCACCCTTGGCGAAGAAGAGGCGCGCCTTCACGCTCGCCGTGAAGCGCTTCTTGTCCGCGTGGAGCACGAGCTCGTACGAGCGCCCGTAGTAGATCCGCGCGATGTACCAGATGGCGCCCTTGGGCATGTCCTTCCGGATCTGCGTCGCGTCGTCGACCTCGGCGAAGTTCACGAGCTGCGACGCGCGATAGCTCGCGAAGCGCGACTCGCTGCCCTTGTCTCCGCTGGCGCTGAAGCCCCACGACTTGGCCGAGGCTCCGATGTTCGCGTCGGTCGAACGGCGCGACTCCATCGCGACGAGGCTGTGCTCCATCCGGTGCAGCCCCTGCTTCCGGATCGCTCCCTCCGGGAAGAGGGTCCTTCCGCTCTCGCCCGCGAAGGACTCGAAGCGCGCGTCGACGGGGCGTCCGAGGTGGCTCTCGCTGATCCCGAGCGGCGCGCTCGCGAGGAGCGTCACCGGCGCGTTCACCGCCGCCGCGTCGCAGCCCGGCCCCGAAGGCGCGGGCGCCGCCTCGGCGGGCTCTTTCACCTCTTCGACCGGCATCGTGTTGGTGCCGGGATCGGAGGGGAGGGCAGGCGCCGCGCAGGCGCCCACGACGAGGGCGAGCGTGGCGAGGACTGCGGCCCGGACGCTGGTGGGGGACAGGCGCATACTTGCCCACATGCAATCGCGGTACCCACCGCCTGCCAGTTGTTCGGCCCGCGCGGGATGCCCGAGGCGCGCGAAGCGCGATCTCGAATCGAGAAGCCGCTTCTCGGATGGGGACGCGGCGTCGTGGCGTTCCCGGAGGTCGCGCCCGATCACGATCGACGGGGCAGCACGGCCTCGAACGTCGTCTCCGCCGCGCCGGGAGCGCTCGCGATGCGGAGGTCGCCGCCGTGCGCGTTCACGATCTCCTTCACGATGAAGAGCCCGAGACCGAGCCCGTCGGTCGACCGGACCCGCCCCGACCGGAACGGGTCGAAGACGTAGGGGCGCACCTCGTCCGAGATCGCGCCGGCGTTCGTGACGGACAAAACGACGCGCGGCGCAGCGCTCCCGTCGACGCGCACGGTGACGGGAGGCGTCCCGTGCTTTCGCGCGTTGCCGACGAGGTTCGCGACCACCTGGCCGAGCCTCACGTCGTCCCACTGCCCCGTCGTGTCACCGGCGGTCTCGACCGCGATCGACGCGCCACCGAGCTGCTGCTCGGCGGCGATCCGTCTCGCGATCTCCCCGAGATCCGCGTGCTGGGTCACGAGCTCGAGCCCGCCGCCCACGCGGACTCGGCTGAGGTCGAAGAGCTGCTCGATCATCCGCGTCATCCGGTTCGCCGCAGACCGCACGCGTTCGACGACGCGCCTCGTCGGTTCGTCGCTCGTGTGCGCGAGGATCGCGGCGCCGCTCACGATCGCGCTCAGGGGATTCCTGAGGTCGTGGCTCAACGCGGCGACGAACATGTCGTTGAGCGCGATGCTCTCCTCGAGCCTCCGCCTCTGGACCGCGAGCTCGAAGAACGTGTTCGCCTTCGACTGCAGGATGCGCGGCTCGATCGGCTTGACGAGGAAGTCGACCGCGCCCGCGTCGTATCCCTGGAAGGGCCGGAGCGCCTCGTACGCGTCGGCGGTCACGAGGATGATCGGGATCGTCTTCGTACGCGGCGTGTTCCGCATGATCTCGGCGAGCTCGTAGCCGTCCATGCCGGGCATCTGCACGTCGACGATCGCGAGCGCGACGTCGTGCGTGAGGAGCGCTTCGAGCGCCTCCTCCCCCGAACGGGCCCGGATGCACTCGAGGCCGTCACGACGGAGCAGCGCTTCGAGCGCGACGAGGTTCTCGTCGAGGTCGTCGACGAGGAGGAAACGAACGGGCTCGCGCGTGGTGAGCTTCATGATGTCTCTCGGGCGGCGGCGTCGAGCTCCAGGAGAAGCTCGGCGATCTCTCGGGGAGTTGCAACCTCGGCGTTCGGGGTCTTCGCGAGACCGCTCTCGGGCATGAGCCGCACGCGCGCCGTGCTGGCGTCCTGGACGACGGTCCTCGCGCCGTGGGCGTGCAGGCGGGCGAGCCCGGCCGCCCCGTCCTCGCTCGCGCCGGAGAGGAGGACGGCGACGACCTCGGGTCCGAGCGCGTCCGCGGCGGATTCGAACGCGAGGTCGATCGACGGTCGGGCATGGTGGACCGGGGGCTCGTCGCTCACGCGGAGCGAGCGATCCCGCTCGAAGAGGACGTGATAGCCAGGCGCAGCGACGGTGACGACCCCAGGGGCGAGCGCGACGCCGTCCTCGATCTCGCGCACGCGGAGGCGGGTCTTCGACCCGAGGACGCTCGCGAGGCGACTCGGCGCGCTCGCGAGGAGATGCACGACGACGACGAACGCGAGCGGCGTGTCGGCCGGGATCCGCGCGAGGACCTCGAAGAGGACCTCCAGGCTGCCGGCCGAGCCGCCGAGGACGACGGTGCGCGGCGTGTCGCTCATCCGCCCTTCCTCCGGTAGATGCGCGCGTCGCGATCGACCTCCGTGAAGACGTCGGGGACGAACGAGGGGAGGACGATCTCCTTCGAGCCGAGCGCGAGGTAGCCCCCGCGGCTCAGCCCGTCGGCGAAGAGCTGGAGCACGCGAGCCTGGAGCGGCCTCTCGAAGTAGATGAAGACGTTGCGGCAGACGATCAGCTGCACCTCGGCGAAGACGGAGTCCGTCGACAGGCTGTGGTCGCTGAAGACGACCGCCTTGCGAAGCCGCGGCGAGAGGACCGCGCCGCCGTACGCGGCCGTGTAGTGATCGGCGAGCGATCCGGCGCCGCCGGCCGCGGCGTAGCTCTCCCCGTACTCGCGCATCTTCTTCAGGGAGTAGATCCCGGCGGTCGCCGCCGCCAGCGCGGCGGGCTCGATGTCCGTCGCGTACACGATCGAGCGGTCGAGCAGGCCCGCCTCGTCGAGGAGGATCGCGAGCGAGTAGGCCTCCTCCCCGGTCCCGACCCCGGCGGACCAGATCCGCGGCGAAGGGTAGGTCGCGAGGTAGGGGAGCACCTTCGACCGCAGGGCAGCCCAGAACGGCGGGTCCCGGAACATCGAAGTGACCTGCACCGTGAGGTAGCCGAGGAGCTCCGTGAAGCGACGCGGATCCCGGTCGAGGGTCGCGACGATCTCATCCACGCTCACGAGCCGCATCGCCTCGAGCGCGCGCTGGACGCGGCGCCGGACCGACGTCCGCGCGTACTGGCGGAAGTCGTACTGGTAGCGCTCGAGCACGATCTCGAGGAGACGATCGAGGTCGTCGTCTGCGACCTCGGCCGCGCTCATCGACGCAGCCACACGCGGACGAGGGACACCAGCTTGTCCACGTCGAGCGGCTTGGCGACGTAGTCGTTCGCGCCCGCCTCGCGGCAACGCTCGCGGTCGTCCTTCATCGCCTTCGCCGTGAGCGCGATGACGGGGAGCCGGCTCCACTTCGGGTTCTGTCGGATCCGGCGGGTGGCCTCCAGGCCGTCCATCTCCGGCATCATGATGTCCATGAGCACGAGATCGACGTCCTCTCTCTCGAGGAGGTCGAGCGCCTGCTTGCCGTTCCGGGCGATGAGGACCTTCGCGCCCTTCGGCTCGAAGATGCTGGTCAACGCGAAGACGTTCCGCACGTCGTCCTCCGCGACGAGGATCTTCTTCCCGTCGAAGGCATCCTCGCGGTTCCGCGCGTCCCGGAGCATGGCCTGCCGCGCCCGCGGGAGCGTGGACTCCACCCGGTGGAGGAACAGCGTCACCTCGTCGAGGAGGCGCTCGGGCGAGCGCGCGCCCTTGACGATGATCGATCGAGAGAACCGTGAGAGGCGGTCCTCCTCCTCGAGGGAGAGCGCGCGGCCCGTGTAGACGATCACGGGGGGAAACGAGCCGTCCCGTTCCGAGAGGCGCTCGAGGAGATCGAAGCCGCTGCCGTCCGGGAGCGAGAGGTCCATCACGACGCAGTCGAAGGTCTCCTTCGCGAGGGCGTCGAGCGCGGCCGCCACGGTGCCGACTGGGACGTTCTCGACGTCGTCCCCCGCGAGGAGGGCGAGGATCGCCTCCTGCTGGACGGCGTCGTCCTCCACGACGAGCACGCGCTTCACGCGGTTCGCGAGTCGCCGCTCGAGCTTCTCGAAGGCGGCGAGCAGATCCGTCCGCGTCACGGGCTTCGCGAGCCATCCGACCGCGCCCATCTCGAGGCTCGCCTCGGCGTCCGGCTCGCCGGAGACGACGTGCACGGGGACATGCCGCGTCCGAGCCCCGTGCTTCAGCCGGTCGAGGACCGTGAGCCCCGTGTGATCGGGGAGGCCGATGTCGAGGAGGACGGCGTCCGGAACCGACGCCTCGCACGCCGCGATCGCCGCGTCGGCGGTGGCCGCGATCCGTGGCTCGAACCCGCGCTCGCGCGCGACGTCGGCGAGCAGCTCGGCGAAGGTCTCGTCGTCCTCGACGACGAGGGCGGTCCGAGGGCGCGCTCCTCCGGAGACGTCGCCGCTCCGCACACCTGGCGACGACTCACGAAGCTTCGGCGCGGACGAGCGCGCCCCCTCGCGACGCGGCGTCGCGCTCGCGGCCCCGTTCGGCCACGCGACGGGCAGGACCACCGTGAACGTCGAGCCCTTGCCGGGGGCGCTCTCCAGCGAGACGTCGCCGCCGAGCAGGCGCGCGAGGTCGCGCGAGATCGCGAGGCCGAGACCGGAGCCGCCGTGGCGACGGGTCGAGCCGCCGTCCACCTGCCGGAAGACCTCGAAGACGGCGTCCCGATGCTCGACCGCGATGCCGACACCGGTGTCGGTGACGTCGAAGCGGACGTTCGGGCCGCTCTTCGCGACGTGGAGCCGGACGCCTCCACGCTCGGTGAACTTGATCGCGTTCGAGAGCAGGTTCTTCAGGATCTGCCCGGCGCGCAGCCCGTCGGTCTCGATCGCGTCGGCGACGTCGGAGTCGACGTCGAGCGCGAGGGTGAGGCCTTTCTCGTCCGCGAGAGGGCGGAACGTGGCTTCGAGCGACGCGACGAGGCGCTTCACGACGACGGTCTCCCGACGCACCTCGAGGCGCCCGGCCTCGATGCGCGAGAGGTCGAGGATGTCGTTGATGAGGACGAGGAGATCGCTGCCTGCGTCGTGGATCGTGCGCGCGAAGCGGATCTGTTCCTCGGTGAGGTTGCCCTCCTTGTTGTCGGCGAGGAGCTTGGCGAGGATGAGGGCGCTGTTCAGCGGCGTCCTGAGCTCGTGCGACATGTTCGCGAGGAACTCGGACTTGTACCGGCTCGCGGTCTGGACCTCGTCGGCTCGGGACTGGACCGCGTCCTTCATGCGCGCGAGCTCGCTGTTCTGCTCCGCGAGCGCGTTCTGCTGCTGCTCGAGCTCCGCGTTGGTGGCCTCGAGCTCCGCCTGCGCCTCGCGGAGCGTCTCGCCCTGACTCCTGAGCTCCTCGTTCGTGGTCGCCAGCTCCTCTTGCTGGCTCTGGAGCTCCTCGGTCTGCCGGACCGTCTCCTCGAGGAGCGCCTGCTGGCGCGCGCGGTAGGTCGCCGTGCGCATCGCGACGGCGACCGGCTCGGCGACGCCGGAAAGGACCTCGGCGATCGCCTCGTCGCGCGCGCCGAAGAAGCCGAGCTCGATCACCGCCTCGAGCCGGTCGTCGGCGCGGGCGGGGGCGAGGAGGAGCGAGGCGACGTCGTGCTCGCCGAGGCCGGACCCCACCTTCATGTACGCGGGCGGCACGTTCGTGACCGTCACCACGTCGCGCGCGCGCGCTGCGGTCGCCACGAGGCCGTCGGCGGACGCCGGAGCGTCCGTCACGATGCCCGTCGTCGCGCTCCGCGTCGGTCGACCGGCGTCGTCGAACGTCCACATCGCGCCCGCCGGGGCGCCGAGGCGGGCCGTGAGCTCGTTCAGGGTGTCGGTCGCGAGCCCGGAGACGCTCTTCTCGCCGACGAGGACGTTTCGCACGGACGCGATCGTGTCACGCACCCAGCTCCGCCGGATCTCCGCGATCCGCGAGCGGACGATGTAGTGGGACATGACGGCGAAGCAGGACATCGCGATGGCGCCGAGCCACCGGTTCAGCACGGCGAGCGTGGAGGGAATCGGTGAGGGCGGCGACAGGTAGTAGCCGGCGACGAGGAGACCGAGGACGATCACGTTGGTGACCGCGGGCATCCACGGGCGGCGCGAGAGGGCGGCGAGCCCGATCGGCACGAGGAAGAGGACCCAGTCCGCGGTCCCGAGCGGCGTCATGGAGTCCGACGCCAGCACTGCGCCCATCGACACGACGACTGCGACGTCGACCCACAGCGGGCTCTTCAACCGCTCGACCTGCATGGCGCGTCGGCCCTCACTCGGCGATCGGGTCGATCGTGGGGGCCGCCGGCAGCGAGCTCGCCGCGGGAATCGCGACCTCGACCCTCGTCGCCGAGGGCGGCAGCCCTGCGTCCTTCCGGTAGCCGACGTACGCGCGCATGAGATCGGACGCGAAGCTGCTCCCGAGCTGGGCGTAGCCTTCACGTGTAAGATGCACGCGATCCCTCTGCGCGCGCGGCGGAGCCTCCACCGACCACGCCGCGATCGCCCCCTCGCCGCCCATCGCGGCGAGCTGGTCGTAGAACGCGCAGCCGGCGGCCGCCGCGACGCGGCGCTGGACCTCGATGACCTCGAGCAGCTTGCGAGACGTCGCCCAGCCGCCCGCGGAGGGGACGGCGCGATCGGGCGGCCCGAGGAGGAGGCACGACGACGAGGGAACGGCCCTCGCGACGCGACCGAGCAGGTCGACGAGCGTTCGCTCGTACGTCTGTGCCGGCATGGCCTCGTCGGTCGACTCGTTCGTTCCGTAGGCGAGGATGACGAGGGAGGGCGCGCGATGGCGGAGTTGCTCGGCCCAGTGCTCCTCGTTCCATGAGAGCGCCGTGGTCACGCGCGCCCCGTTGATGCCCAGCGCGTCGAGGACGACGCCGTGGTCGGCCCGATCGAGGGCGACACCGAAGACGCGGACGTCGCCGTCCGAGGCGCTCCGCACCTCGAGCTGGTGGGCGGAGGACTCCGCGACGGAGAAGGTGCGGAACGCGGACGACACGCGATCGCTTCGCGTGCCGATGCGGACGACGCGGACGCCGTCGACGAGCACGTCGAACGACCCGCCGCCCGGCTGCTCGAGGTAGGAGATCTCCGCGTGCGTCGTCTTCGCGTACGCCGTCGCCGTCGCGGAGCTCGCCGCGGGCAGGTCGATCCACGCGCGCCCGCCGCGCGGCGTCGCGAGGGAGACGCCGGCGAGGCCGTACATGCCGTCTCCCGCGAGCTTGCCCTTCTCCCATCGTCCGCGCTCGGGCGCGAAGGCGCCCGACATACCGAAGCGGACACCCTCCTGGTAGTAGCCTCGCCACGGCCTTCCGATCGCGACGAGCCCGCGCCCGCCGTCACCGAAGCGTGACTGGAGCGCGCGCCGAACGACCGACGTGCCGACGTCGGCGGCCGTGTGCGAATCCCCGAACTGGACGATGCGCACGTCGGACGACGCGCGGCCCGACTCGATCGCCGCGAGAGCCTCGAAGAACCGACGGAGCGCAGCGGGCTGATCGAGCGCGCCGACGCTGCCCGGACGCGCTGCCCTCACGATCTCGGCCGGCTCCGTCGCGATCGCGTTGCGCGGCGACGGCTTCGCGCTCGACGCGGCGGCGCCGATCACCGCGGGCTGCTTGTTCACCCCTTCGCCGCACGCCGACAGTCCGAAGGCGAACGGAAGGACGGCGGCGAGGCTTCGCACGCGAGGCGACACCCCAGAATCCTGGCACGGGAACGGGGCTCGCGGAAGTTTGTTTGGTACGGTGCCCCCGTGTCGTACGGGCCGCGCGCGCCGCTCTCCTCGAACCTGCGCACCGTCGCGGCGATCGCATGGATCGCGGCGCAGCTCACGCTCGTGCTCACGGCCTCGCGGCGCCCCGACGCGGCGTTCGGTTTCCGCATGTTCCCGGAGTCGAGCACGATCTCCGTGTCGCTCACGCGCAGCGTCAGGGGCCCTCTGGGCGCTCCTCTGCGGCTCCCCGTCCACGACGGCACGTGGAGCGCGCACGACGAGGCGGGGGTCCCTCACGTCTTCTCCTGGAGGGAGCGCGTGCGCCGCCCCGAGCTCACGACGTTCGACGTCGAGATGAGCGCCTCGTACGGCGCCGCCGCGCAGCTCGCGCGATGGCAAGCCGCCCTCGACGACGTCGCGCACCACGTCACCCGAGACGCCGAGACCCGCCGCCTTCATCTCGAGGTCAAAGTCCGCCGTAACGGCCAGGAGCCGCGCGTCGTCCAGCTCGAGAGCGCGGAGATCGCGCGCCGATGATCGACGGGCTCCGCCGGTTCCGGGACGAGATCGCGGACGGCACCGTGCTAGGTCCGGTGCGCGCCGTCATCGGGCTCCTCCTCGGATGGCACGCGCTCGTCGCGGCTGCGGAGCTCTCGCGCGTCGGCTACTTCGGCGACGCGTTCCACATGCCCATCCTGCCGGAGGTCTTCGTCCCGTCCGATCGGGTCTACGCGCTCTCGCTCGCACTCCGCGTCTGCCTCTCGGTGATGGTGGCCCTCGGGATCTGGGCTCGCCCTGCGCTCGCGGCGAGCGCGCTCCTACTCGGGTGGGCGCTCCTCTGCGACCGTCTACAGTTCCACCACAACCGGTATTCCCTCGCGTGCTACGCGCTCCTCCTCTCCCTCACGCCTTGTGATCGGAGCTGGCGCGCGCTGGACGCGAGCGGGCCTGCGCTCCGTGAAGGGCCGTTCTGGGGCGTGCGCCTCGCGCAGGTGCAGCTGTCCATCGTGTATCTCGCCTCGGGCGGCTCGAAGCTCCTCGATGCGGACTGGCGGAGCGGCCTCGTCGTCGCCGACCGGATCGCGCGGCATGCCCATCTCGCCGTCCAGGCCGGCGTGCCCGCGAGGATCATCGAGGTGCTCGCGCGGCAAGACGTGTCCAGCGCGCTCGCGAAGGCGGCGATCACGACGGAGCTCGTGCTCGTGGTCGGGCCTTGGCTCCGCTCCACGCGCGTCGCCGTCCTGTGGTGTGGGATCTGGTTCCACGCCATCATCCAGCTCACCGCGAAGGTCGAGACGTTCTCGATCCTCACGGTGGCGATGTACGGCATCTTCGCAGTGCCAGATCGGGGCGCGCGCACGCTCCGCTTCGATCCGTCGAAGACGCGCGGCCGGCTCGCGGCGTCGGCCGTCCTCCTCTTCGACTGGCTCTCGCGCTTCGAGCTCCGCCCGTGGGAGCCCGACGATCAGCGCGGTCACTCGTTCGTGATCGTCCGCCGCGACGGGACGACGGTGACCAGCATCCGCGCCGTCGCGATGCTGGCGCGGTGCCTGCCCGTCCTCTTTCCGCTCTGGGCGCCGATCGCGCTCGTCGCGAGCTTCACGAAGCGCGGCGATCTCTCCACCGGCGCGTGATCCTCAGTTCCAGGGATCGGCGCCGTCGAACAAGTACTCGACGTAGGGGTCTGTCGTGTCGAGCGCCGCGTCCTTGATCTCGCTCGTGCAGCGCGCGTCGACCTTGGCTTTCGGATCTTCCATGAACCGACCGAGGATCTCGAGGCTGCACGCCGACGCGAAGACGACGCCGTGACCGCCGCCGTCCACGCGAACGAACTGGAGGCTCGGATCCGCGATCTTCGGGAGCGCCGCCTGCGACCACGAGGGGAGCGTCTGGAAGTCGAAGGTGCCCTGCATGACGAGCCACGGCACGTCGCGCGACACCCAGCCCGAGCGGAGCGAGTCCGCCGGGTGCACGGACCACGCCGCGTGGTGCGAGAGGTCGTACGTCTCGGGATCCGCGCGGAAGAAGAGCGCCTGGTTCTTCGCCTGCAGCGCCGCGACGGAGGGCGGAGGGCGCGACACGAGCTCGGACGCCACGACGTGGTGGTAGAGGGCGTTCGAGGTCGACCTCGCCTCGCTCGGGCGCGGCGTCGGCCCGAGCATAGGCATGCCGGACTTGATCACGCTCATGCCGCCGAAGACCTGGAAGAGCCTCGCGACGAGATCGTCGATGGCGGTCACGTCGGCGGCGTTGCAGCGGTCGATCTTCTTGAGGAGAGGGAGGACCGCGGCGGGGGAGAGCATCCCGACGTACTGGACGAGGTGGGCCGGCGCGACCGAGCCCACGTACGACTGCGAGCAATGACCGGCGTTCAGCTTCGCGGCGACGCCCCTGGCGAACGTCCACGGGTCGCCGCCGATCCTCGACAAGCACGCGGGCTGGTCCTTGCACACGTCGGCGATGTTCTGCATCACCTCGTCCACCCCGAACGCCTGCGGCGTGTCGAAGGTGCATGTCGCGCCGAGGCAGTTGCCGTCCGTGACGACGCCGTCGAGCTGCACGTCGGGGAGCTGGAGGAGCCGGTGCGCCCAGTACGATCCGTACGATCCGCCGTACACGAAGACCTTCTGGGCGGGGTTCTTGACCTTCGCGATGAGCTCCTTCACGTCGTTCGCGGACTCCGTCGCCGTGAAGCCGTCGAGGTTTCCGCCGTGCTGCTTTCGCAGCGACGCGGAGCAGGCGCGCGCGTACGCGTGGCGCTCGCCCGCCTCCTCGACCTCGTCGCAGGCGAGGAAGGTCGACTCGCCGGTCCCCCGGTGGTCGACCAGGTAGACGTCGACGTCGTCCTGGATCTGCTGCGCGTAGAGCGCGTAGGGGGCGAGCTCGAAGCCGGCGCCGCCGGGGCCGCCGTTGAGCATCCAGAGCTGCTTCGTCGCCGGCCGCTTCGCCGCGAGCCGGTAGACGGCGACGCCGAGGGTGCCGTCATTCGGGGCGCTCCTCCGCGCGGGAAAGTCGACGGTCGCGCAGTCGGCCGGGATCCGCTCGCCCTGGTACGGGATCACGCACGCGGCCCACGTCAGCGTGATCTCCGGCCGAGGCGCGGGCTGCTCCGGCTCGGTCGTCGCGCCGGGCTCCTCGGCGGCCGTCTGCGGCGTCGGCGTCTCGATCGGCGGATCGCTCGCGCCGCTGCACGCGGTGAGGAGGGCGAGGCAGGTCACGGCGGGCGTGAGCGCGAAGAGTCGGGGGAGCGCCATGTCGCGCGGCCCCGAGCAACGAGCGTGCCCTCCGTCTATCCACGCGAGATCGCACTCGGACCGAAGCCCGCGGCACGATCCGGCTGTCGCGATCTGTGCCAACGCGCCGTCAGGAAACGATCAGCACCACTCGGTCTTCTGGACGACCGGCAGCTGGAGAGCCCGCTCGCGATCGAGATCGAGGTTGCCGACGTGGAGCGCCAGGGGCGTCTGGACCCACTTGTAGATCGACTGCGTGAAGAGCCGCGCGAAGCGGGTGGTCCACGCGTCGATCGTCTCGGCGGCGTGCTCGGGGAACATGACCACGAGCGCCTCGCGCACCTCGGCGGGCGACATCTTCTCGCCGGCGTAGAGCGCGAAGCACGCGTCGAGGACGGGGAAGGGCATGAGATCCTTCTCGTCCTCCTGGTCGTCGGCGAGCTCGGCGGAGGCCGGCTTCACGAGGGTGCGGCGGATCCCTTCCCAGCCCGTCTTCTCGAGGAGATAGTCGAGGAGGTAGTTCACCACGGTCTTCGGCACGTTCGCGATGACCGAGAGCGCGCCCTCCATGTCGCCGCCGATCGTCGTGTAGCCGACGGCCTTCTCGCTCATGTTGCTCGTCTGGAGGAAGAGACCGGCGGCCGAGTTCGTCCACGTCCACATGCGCTCGGCGCGGATGCGTGCCTGGACGTTCTGGCGCGCCATGACCCCCAGCTTCTCGCCAGGCTGGAGCATCTTCTCGATCTCGAGGAGCTCGCGCTCGAAGGCGTCGTCGATCGGGACGATCGCGAGCGGGACGTCGAGATCTCTCGCCGCGATCTCGGCCGCGGCGCGGGTCTCGGCCGACGAGTAACGCGAGGGCATGAAGAACGCGCGGAGGATCTCGGAGGCCTTGGTCCGCTCGGCCTCGGGGCCGAGGTCGCCGAAGCGCCGCGTGATCCAGCGCCGCGCGAGGATCAAGCAGAGGAGGCTGTCTCGTCCGCCCGAGAGCGCGACGCCGATCGTCTTGAACGCGCCCGTCTTCTCGAAGTAATCGCCGATCCCCATCGCGAGCGCGTCGAGGAGGTCCTCGCAGAAGTCCTCGCGCGGCGTCGACTTCGGCGGGTCACCGGGGAGGAAGAAGCTCCGGTTCGGCGGGATCGGGTAGGTGAGGCCGGCGCGGCTCGCGGTCGGCTTCTCGGCGCGCACGCGCGTGACGCCGGGCGAAGTCCCGGCCCACGCCTCCTGGTCGGCGCGCCACGTCGTGTTCTCGTTCCGAAGGCGATGGGTGCGATCGAGGTCGATCGTCGTCGCGGAGAAGCCCTCCCGGAAACGCGGCGCGACGAGGAGCATGCGCCCGTTCTGGGCGACGAAGCCGCCGCCGTCGAAGAGGAGGCCGTCGTTCGCGCCGACGAGGCCGGCGTACACCACCGTGCACTGGTTGTCGTTCGCGCGCGTCGAGATCATCTCGGCGCGCGTCGCGACGACGCCGAGGCGGAAGGGCGAGGCGGAGAGGTTCACGATGACCTCGGCGCCCGCGTACGAGCGGCGGCGCATCGGGCCGTCGGGCGACCAGAGATCTTCGCAGACCTCGATCGCGACGCAGCCGAAGTCGAAGTCGAAGACGAGGTCTCCGAACGGCACGCCGTGGACCGTGTCGACGAGCCCGGCGACGCCGCGCGCGAAGACGCGGGCCTCGTAGAACACGTTGTAGAGAGGGAGCTTCTCCTTCGGCACGAGCCCGAGGATGCGCCCTGCGTGGACGACGGCGCCGACGTTGTAGAGGTGCGAGCCGCGAAGGACGACGAGCCCGACCACGGAGACGGCGGCGAGGTCCTTCGTCTCGTCCGCGAAGCGCTCGAGCTCCGTCCACTGCGCCTCGACGAACGTGCGCCACTGGACGAGATCCTCCGGGGTGTAGCCGGCGATGCACTGCTCCGGGAGCGCGATGAGCGTCGCGCCGTCGTTCGCGGCCTCCCGCACGAGGCGGACGGCGCGGTCGACGTTCGAGCGCACGGCGCCCACGGTCGTGTTCACGTTCACGATGGCGACGCGAAGGAGCCTCATGGGTGCCTCACGTCTACGGTCAGCCGGCCTCGGCGACAAGCCGCGTGATCTCGGCGACGAGGGCGTCGGACGCGACGAGCTTCCGTGGCGGGGGCGCCTCTCCGGCCGTGAGGTCGCGGAGCTCGGCGGGGAGCGCCGCGATCTCCTCCTTGCACCGCGCGCGGGCCTGGTTCGGATCGGCGAGCGGCTTCACGGGGCCGTCGCCGCGCCAGACGGGCTCGAGCAGCGGGCGCGAGGCGCCTCCGCCGCTGCCGGGCGCGGGCTCCGACGAGAGGGCGACGAGGTCGTGATCGGAGAAGCGGTAGACCTGGAGCTCTCCCGGGAGGGTCGCCTTGCCGGTGCCCTTGGCGACCTTCATCGTCGTCCTTCCGTAGCCGTTCACGACGAGCTTCGCGACGGCGCCGACGCCGGTGGCGGCGTCCGGCGAGGCGACGATGTTCTCGCCGACGCCGAAGCCGTCCGCGACGTCGGCGAGCTCGGCGACGCGGTGCTCGTCGAGGGCGTCGGACACGTAGATGCGCGTCGCCGGGGAGCCGAGCTCGGCGAGGAGCTCGCGGGCGCGGGCGATCGAGGCGAGGGTGACGTTCGAGTCGATGCGAATGCCGAAGAGCGGGACGTTCGTGGCGGTCGCGGCGGCCACCGCGTTCCTGATCCCGCGCTCGGTGTCGTAGGTGTCGACGAGCATCGTCACGGGGGCGCCGGCGAAGGTGCGCGCGTACGCCTCGAAGAAGCCGCGCTCGGCCGCCTCGCGCGAGAGGCCGGGGCGCTCGGAGGCCTGGACCGCGAAGTGGTCCATGGTGCCCGTCGCGGGGATCCGCCATTTCGCCCAGGCGGCGACGTTCGACGACGCGGCGATGCCGGCCACCCACGCGGCGTACGTGGCGTCGATCGCGGCCTCGGGATGGGTGCGCCGCTGACCGAACTCCATGACCGGCTTCCCCTTCGCCGCCAGGACGACGCGCGCGGCCTTGGACGCGACCATCGAGAGATGGTTCACGAAGCCGAGCCATGGGGTCTCGATCAGCTTCGCACGGACCATGTCGGTGCGGACCTGGAGGAGCGGGGTGTAGATCGTGAGCGGGCGACCGCCGACGAGGAGGGGAGCGCCGTCGGTCCGGCAGGCCGGCCCCGCGAAGGCCACGGAGCCCTCCGGCATCGCGTCGATCGAGCCGCGGAAGCCGTCGAGCTCGCGGAGCGCGGCGAGGACTCCGGGCCGGCGGTGGAGGACGGGGCCGATCGCGGGGTGCTCGAGGAGCGCGTCGAGGTCGCTCGCGTCGAGCTTCATCCCGCGCGCGTGCTCGAGGATGCGCCGGAGCCCGGCGAACACGACGAAGGCGCGCCGCTTCGGCATGCGCCGGAAGAAGAACGCCATGGAGACGTCCTGCCCGAGGCGGCCCTCCGCGTCGTGCGTGAGGAGCGTCGTCAGCTGGTAGGCGTCGATGCCGAGCGTCGCGAGCGTCATTTCCAGACCTCCCATCCTACAGGACAAGATGGGGACGGAAGATAGAGTGTCAACTACTCTATTTGGCGGTCGCCTCAGGAGAGCCGCGCGAGGGCGGCGCGCACGTTGCCAGGGGAGGGGAAGCCGGCGGCGCGAAAGGCATGACAGAGCGCGTTCGGGGACCCGTAGCCGACGGCGCGCGCGACGAGCTCGGTCGTGGCGCGCGGGTGGCTCGCCGCCATGAGGGCGGTGAAGGTGCGAAAGCGATCCCGCATCGTGCGCCAGTCCTGGCCGTTGAGGCCGTAGCGCGTGACGACGGCGGACACGAGATCGGCGACCCGACGGCGCGAGAGATCGAGCGCGAGCGCCAGGCGATCGGTGCCGGGCTGCTCCTCGAGCGTGGACAGCGCCTGGCCCAGCGCGTCGGCGACGCGCTGGAAGGGAGCTGGGACGGGGGCGACGAGATCACGGGCGCGGAACGCGTCGAACGGGAGGCCCGCGGAGCGGAGGCAGGAGAGGACGTCGGCGACGAGGCTCGGGGTCGCGGCGAGCCTCTCGGGCGCGGGGGAGAGGAGCTGGTCGGCGCGATCGCGGAGGCGCGCGAGATCCCCGGGGGAGAGGGCGCCGGTCGGGAGTCCGACGGGCGCGCTCGTGCCGAGGGACCCGAGCTGGTACTCGATCGCGAGGACGAACGAGTCCGCGTCGTTGCGCGCGTAGAGGGAGTCGAGCGCCCGGCCGACGGCGAAGCCCCCTGCCTCGAGCCATCGAACCTGACCGTTCTCCGAGTCGCGCACGCGGCCGTCGAGCACGACGTCGACGCGCGGGCGGTCGCCGTACCCCGACCAGGGAGTGGCCGGGTAGACGAGCGCCTCGTCGAAGACGATGCCGCGACATCGCTCGACGCGGATCCGGAAGTCGCCGTGCGCGATGTCGAGGCTCTGGTAGGCGAGGTCGAGCGACGGGACCGCGAACGAGCGCGCGAAGCGGAGCATCGCCGGCGAGAGGAGCAAAGGGTGGTCCAGTTGGAAAAATCCGGCTATGTCGGAATCCGGCTGAGCAAATACAGCAGCTTGGCTCGTGTCGGCGGATGGACCGGCGAGGACCCGCCCCGGACGCGAGCGCCCGAGGCCGGAGCCTCGACGACTCAGATCAGGGGGCCGCGCGGCGACCTCCGTCTCCTTGCGTGGGGCGGGGGATTCAGGCTCTCTTCGCACCATGGGCGCGACGAAGAAGAAGACGAAGACGAAGACGAAGCGAGCGACCCCGAAGGCGACGCCGCGGTCCACGGCGAAGGCCGCCGCGACGCGGACCAAGAAGGGGGCGGCCGCCGAGGCCGTCTTGGCGGTGCCGCCGAACGGCGCCGCGCTCTGCTCGTCGCGCGTCGTCGGGCCCAAGCGGAAGGACATCCTCTTCGCCTACCGGCAGGAGCCCGACAACGACGCAGACTCCGGCTGGCGTTTCCTCCACGGCGACGAGTCGGAGACCTTCCTCGGCGATCCGAAGAACTGCCTCGTGTGCCCGCTCGATCTCGTGTTCGCGATGGACGGCACGCTCGAGCCGCTCGCGAAGAAGCGCGTCGGGAGCGCGTACAAGCGGGAGAGCGTCGACGCGCGGTGGGAGAAGATCGCGGACTACGATCCCGACGCGTGACGGTCGGCGTCGGCTTCGTCGGTCTCCTCGGCGGCCTCGGACTCCGAAGGGCTCGGCTCCTCGGCGACGCGTAGTCGGCCACGGTAGCCTCGCGCATCCGCGCGGGCGCGCGCGAGCTCGCTCGTCAGGCGCGCGGCGAGCTCGCGGTGGAGGTCCTCGGAGCCGAGGTCGCACGGGAGCTCCGTTCGCGTTCCGTCGAGCCTCACGAGCACGAGGCCGCGGCGCCGTCCCTCGACGGCCTGGAGCGCCTCGATCGGCGCACGGATCTCGTCGCGTGCGCTGCCGCGGAAGGAGAACGCGCCCTCGGCGAGGGTGAACGTGAAGCGATCCGAGAACCGCTTCGCCTTCGCCTTCCGCTTTGCCCTCGCGCGGCGGGAGAGCAGGGTGAGCGCGGCGACGGGGAGGAGCCAGGCGGCGAGGAAGCTCGCGACGAACGGATAGGGGCTGGTGCTCATCGAGAGGCGTGCGACGAGATCCGCGACGAAGAGGGCCGGAAGGCTCCCCAGGAGGACGAGGATGAAATCGGCCAGGTTCGACGCCCTCCGTCCTCGCGGCGAGTCGACATCGACGCTCAGCTTCGCGTCCACCGCGAAGGCCGCCAGCTCGGCGGCCTCCCGCTTCTCGCGATCCTGCCCGTTCACCTCCACGGAGAAGGTGCCTCCCTCCTCACGCTCGATCCAGCGCGGCTCCGTCGTCGGGGCGGCGTCAGCAGTCGACATAGGCCTCTCGGCGCACCTTCACGACGGGGAGGAGGCGCATCGGGTGGGGCGCGACGACACGCTCTCCGAACGATCCACGGAGGAGGGTCTTGCCGTCTTCGACGACGAGCTCGACGGCGTCTTTCCCGCATGTCACCGCGATCGGGCCCGTGCCGTTGGCGTCGACGCCGCCATCGCGCGTGATCACGCAGGCGGCATCACGCCGGCAGTTCTCCCACATGTCGAGGCGAGGCTTCGCCTTGCCGCCGTCGGCGAGCGCCTTCGGGCAGAAGACGTGCTCGCGCGTGCCCGCGCCCCCGTCCTCGCCGAGGGCCATCTCGACGAGGAGATCGACCCCGACCTTGAAGCTGCGCGGTGGCTCGCCTGGAGCGACCATGCACGTGGCCTCCACGTGCTGCACGACGAGGCGCACCGTGCCGGTCGCCGTGGGACTGGTCGAGGCGTCCGTGCGGCCGAGCAGAGCACCGTCGGCGGCCGCGTCGCCGGCGGGACCGGTGGAGGTCGCGGAAGGGGCGGCGTCGGGGCCCGCGGAAGGGACACCACCCTCGTGATCGCTCGCGGAGATGCTCTCGCTCCTCCGGCAGCCCGCGAGGCCGAGGAGACACGCGACGACGACGACCGAGCGGGCCCGAACCGAGACGCGCATGCCTCCAACGTACGCAAGGCCGGGCGCGGCGTCTTCGGCGTCTCGTTCACGCCGCTGGCGGCTCGGCGTCGAATGGCGATCACGAACGGGGAAGTCACGGCGCGCGGAGGAGCAGGAAGGCTCGCCTGCGGAGGCGGCATCACTCGTGCAGCATCCCCGCCCATGCGCCTGTGGAAATCGCTCGTCTTCGCTTCTTGTGCAGCGCTCGCCCTCGCGGCGGCCTGCGCGACCCCCTCGGAGGGCGTACCGAGCTGCTCGCCCGCGAACTGCGCCGGGTGCTGCTCCGAGCGCGGCGTATGCGAGCCAGGGATCGCCGAGGGCGCGTGCGGCGCCGCGGGGGCGGCGTGCAGCGTGTGCGCCTCGGCCGAGCAGTGCACGAGCGGCGCGTGCGGCCCGCGCTCCGGGACCACGGGAGGCGAGGTCGGCGAAGCGACGGGCACCGAGGGCACGAGCGGCGGCACGACGACGGACGGCGGCGCGATGACCGACGGCGGCACCTCGAGCAGCGGGGGCGTCTCGGACGCGGGACCCGACGCGTCGGCCGGGTGCGCAGAGCCGCTCGACTGCCCTCTGGACGCGTGGTGCTCGGCGGCGACCAAGACGTGCGTCGCGTGCCTTCCGCCCGTCGAGACGCTGACCTTCACGTCCTCGACCGTGATGCTTCGGAGCACGACCGTCGGCCAGCCGAACCAGGTCGGCGCAGCGTGCACGGCGGCCGCTGCGGCGGCCCCGGAGCGCTCGTACGCGGTGACGGTCCCGCCGGGGTCTGCCCAGCCGCTCACCGTCGTCGTCACGCCGGACGACGGGCTCGCCTACGTTCCCACGGTCAGCATCACCTCGTCGTGCCCGAACGACGCCACCCTCGCGTGCTCGACGGGCAACCTCGGCTCGCTCGGCCTCCTCTCGCTCGCGAGGCCCGTGGGCGTCTCCACGGGAGACCTCGCGCCAGGGACGTACACGGCGATCGTCGACGGCGCCGTGACCAGCGGCTCGTATCGGCTCGATGCCCGCCTCGGGAAGCCCACGAACGAGACCTGCGGGACGGCACGGCCCATCGAGCTCTCGACGGCGCAGGTCGACAACTCCATCGTCGAGAGCACGATGCTCGCCTCGAACGACGTGACCTCCCTCGGCGCAGGCTGCATCGCCTCCGACGCCAAGGTCGGCGGCGGTGACCTCGTCTTCAGCTTCACCGCTCCCACCGCGCGCGACTACACCCTCTGGATCGCGCCGAGCCTCGGGTACGACGTGAGCGTCGTCCGACTGACGGGAACGTGCGACGCGAGCAAGTGCGCGCAGGTGATCGACGAGGAGACGACCGGAAAGCTCGAGGTGAAGACCTTCCCGATGGCCGCGGGCGAGACGACGTGGTTCGTCGTCGACGGCTTCTCCGCGGCACCGAACGCCGCCACGGGGCGCGGCTACTTCCGCATGATGGTGCGCTGAGCGCCTCGTCAGCTCGCGCGGCTTCGAAACCTCTCCACGAGCCGCAGGTAGACTCCTGTGTGCGCCTTCACGCTCTCGTCGATGTCCCTCCCGTAGCCACCGCCGAGGGTGACCACGATCGGCACGCGAAGGCGAGCCGCGACCGCGAACACGAGCGCGTCGCGGCGCGCGAGCCCGCCGTGCGTGAGCGCCATCCTCCCGAGGCGGTCGCCGCGCAGCGTGTCCACGCCCGCCTGGTAGAAGACGACGTCGGGCGCGAAGCCCTCCACCTCCTCCAGGGACGCCGCCAGCGCCTCCAGATACGAGTCGTCGTCGCACCCGTCCGGGAGCCCGACGTCGCGCGAGCTTCGCTCCTTGTGGAACGGATAGTTGTGGGATGCATGCAAGCTGAGGGTGAAGACGTCCGGGTCGCCTTCGAAGATCGCGGCGGTGCCGTTGCCCTGGTGAACGTCGAGATCCACGACCGCGGCGCGGCGGAGCCCGTGGTCTCTCCGCGCCACCGCGATGGCCACCGCGATGTCGTTGAACACGCAGAACCCCTCTCCGCGATCACGGAACGCGTGGTGCGTCCCGCCGGCGAGGTGGCCCGCCGCCCCGTGCGACGCCGCCCAGGACAGCGCCGCGAGCGTGCCCCCGACGCTGCGCGTCGCGCGGGTCACGAGCGACTCCGACCACGGGAAGCCGAGCCGACGCACCGCCGACGTCCCGAGCGTCCCGTCCCGCACCGCGCTCACGTACGCCGCGTCGTGCACGAGCTCGAGGTCCTCGCGCGTCGCGGGGGCGCCGAGCATCACGAGCTCGCCGTGCTCCCGCCGCAACGTTCCGAGGATGCGGTCGTACTTGCCGAGCGGGAACTTGTGCCCTGCCGGCAGCATCAACGCATGCACGTTCTCCGTGTAGACGAGCCGCATCGCGCGGCCCCAGCCTAGCGCGGCGACGGAGGAGCCGGTGGGCTCCACGGCCCCGGCGGGAGCCCAGCCGCACCCCCGCCGTTCCACGGTCCGGGCGGAAGCGCCGAGGCCGCCGCGCCGGCCGCCGCGCTCCCGTTCACTTGCGTCCACGTCGCGCTCGCCGGCGCCACGACCGCGACCACGGCGGGCTCCGGCGGCGCCAGGCTCGCCTCGACGACGTCCGTGATCGAGCGGTAGCGCCGATAGAACTTCGTCACCTTCACGACGTAGTCCCGCGTCTGCGCGTACGGCGGGATCCCCCCGTGGGTCACGACCGCGTTCTCCCCCGCGTTGTACCCCGCGCATGTGAGCTCGAGGTTGCCGTTGAACATGTTGGCGAGCACGCGGAGGTACCGGACGCCGCCGAAGATGTTCTCGCGCGGATCGTGGATGTCCTTCACCTGCATGCGCTCGGCCGTCTCCGGCATCAGCTGCATGAGCCCCCGCGCGCCGGCGTAGCTCACCGCGCGCGCGTCGTAGTCGCTCTCGACCTTGATCACCGCGCGGATCAGCGCCTCGGGGATCTGGTAGAGCGCGGCCGCCTGCCGGATGTGATCGTCGTAGCGGGTGTACCGCGAGAGATCGCGATCCTGCGGCGCGAACGGAACGACCCCCGGCCGCGGCGTCGTCCCCGACCCGGAGGACGACCCGGTGCCTCGCGCGTAGACCTGCGCGTTCGGGACGGCCGGCTTCGTCGTGGTGAAGTGCACGACGCCGTCGGCGTCGACGTACTTGTAGATGTCGGCCGCGGCCGTCACCGGCGCCGCGACGACTGCGGCGATCAGGGCGTATCCGGCGAGCCTCATCCGATCGTCGATACTGCCGGAACCCCCCATCCTGTCAACTTACCGCCCCGACATCGCGGTTATTCCGGCTAGAGTGCGCCTCGCTTCCGTGACCTACGAGATCCCGCTCCTCGTCTCGGCGATCATCTTCGCGGCGTTCCTCGCCTTCAAGTTCCGGCCGGCGCTCGGGACGGGCGGCCGCGCGAAAGCCGCTGCCCTCGACGAGGCGAAGAAGCGCCTCGAGGTCGCGAACGACGACCCGGCCCGCGCCGTCGCCCTCGCCGACGCGGCCGATGCGTCCGCGAGCCTCGGCCGCGTCGACGGCGCGGTCGGCCTCTATCTCCGCGCCTTCCGGGCCGATCCCGAGTCTGCCGAGCTCGTCGCGCGGGCCGCCGCCGCCCTCGCGCGACGCCCCGGGTCGCTGGAGAAGCTGATGTGGCGGCACCTCGCCCTCGGCCCGGGGGAGGGGGATGCCCGTCGCGCCGCCACGCGCGCCGCGCTCGAGACGCTCATCCAGCTCTACGGGCGCCGCCCGCGCACGCGCGTCCGCCAGCAAGCCCTGGAGCACGTCCTCTCCCTCATGAAGTGATACCGTCGACGGCCGCGATGCTGGCCGCACCCGCACCCGCACCCGCGTCTCACGTCCCCGCGGCGGTCCTCGCGCGCCTCCGTGACGTCCCCTCTCGCGCCTCCGCCGCGGTCCTCACCTTCGGCGCGCTGCTCGGCGCGCCCGGCCTCGCCGCCGTCCTCGCCGCGCTCGCCGCGAGCCTCGGCTCCCCCGAAGCCTTCGCCCTCCTCGCCATCGTCTCCGTCCTCGCGTTCGTCGTCGGCGCCGCGGTCGTCTTCTGGCTCATCGTCCGCGCGAAGAGTCGGCTGTCGCTCGCCGAGCAGCGCCTCTACGCCGGCGATTTCGCGGCCGCCGTCGCGGCCGCGAGCTCGGTCAAGCGCTGGGTCTTCCGCGCCGACTACCAGCTCGGTGCACTCTACACGCTGGCGCTGACCGCCGAGCGCCTCGGCGCCGTGCGCGAGGCCGCCGACCTCTGGCTCGCCGCGCTCGGGCACGTCCCCGTCTTCGCCGCCGCGGGCCCCGGCGCCCGCGCGCGCACGCTCCTCTCCTCGCACGCAGCGCTGTGTCTCGCCGCTCTGGGCGACCCGCACGGCCTTCACCGCGCCGACCTCCTCGTCGGCGACTGTCACCGCCTCCTCGCCGGTCACGGTCGCCCGGCGGGCGCGCTCGACGTGCTCCTCGACGACTCCGCGATGGGCGCGATCGGCGTGAACGCGCTCCTCGTCGAGGTAGAGAACCGCCGCGAGCCCCGTCCGCTCGTCGTCCTCGCCCAGGCGCTGGTCGCCCATCGGCGCGGCCGCTTCGCCGAGGCCGCGACGCTGCTCGATCGCGAGCGTGCGGCGATCGGTCATCTCCTCGCACCCCACGAGCGCGCGCTCGCCGAGGGCCTCCACGCCGACGCGACGAGCCGCGCGAGCGCCGCGCTCGGTGGCGGCCCGCATCGCGTCGCGGGCTCCGCCCTCGCTCACCGCAGCAACCCCATCCCCCATCCCGCCGATCCGGCGTACTGGGCCGCGCTCGTGCTCCGCGCCTGATTCACGCGTCAGCGGCAGCTCGACGATCCGCCGATGCCCTCGCCGCCTTCCCAGCCCGAGCCCTCGCCGCCCATCCACGGCCCGCCGCCACCGCCGCCGGGCATCGAGCTCTGCGGGCTCACCGGCCGCGGAACGCAGCGGCCGATCTCCACCTTCGCGGTCGGAACCACCGCGTCGCGGCTCCGGATGTCGAACGCGACGACGTGCGAGTCGGACACCGCGATCACCTCGCGGGTGCTCGAGCTGTCACGGCGCAACGCGCGGCGCGGGTTGCCGTCGACGGGGAGCATCGCGCGCTTCGTGAGGCCCTCCCTGGTCCACTCCACGAGCTGTACACCCGACTGACCGCCTCGGCAGGAGCTCGCGGTGGCCGGATCCGAGAACGGGATCGTGATGAGGCCGTCGTCGAAGAGGCGGAACGCCTTCTGGATCCGATCCTGGTCTTCTGCCATCGACAGCTGCGTGAGCTCGGCGTCGCTCGACGCCCACTGGGGTCCGAACGCGACGCGGCTCAGCAGCGCCGGCCGCGAGAGATCGGCGACGTCGAAGAGCGAGACGTTGAGCGCGCCGCCGGAGGCCGTCGTCTGCTCGCGATCGAGGCCGAGGCCGATGAGACGATCTCCGCGCGGAACGATGTGGAAGACCCAGCCCGGCATGTCCAGATCGCCCTTCTGCGTGGGCTTGGCCGGGTCCGAGAGGTCGATGGTGAAGAGCGGGTCGCGCCGCGTCACCGTCTCGAAGGTGATCGCGTAGGCGCGCTTGCCGTCGAACCGTACCGACTTGAGGCCCTCCTGCCGCGGGAGCTGCAAGGTGGTGTGCCCGACGCGCACGAGCGACGCCGAGCTCTCGATCCGGAACGTGTCGACGTCCGGGTACTGCTCGCCGTTCGGGTTGCGGGTCGCGCCGCGCTGGCTGACGACGCGGAGGACGCCGTCGTACTCGTCCATCTGCCACCGGCTCAGGATCGGCCCGGCGACGGCGAGCGTCGCGCCGTGGACGAGGTGCCCGGTGGGGTCCGAGATGTCGAGCACCTCGATCACGCCCTCGTTCGTCGACGTCGCCTCCGCGCCGATGCCGCCGACGTAGAGTCGGTCCTTCGTCGCGATGATGCTGCGCTTCCACGGCGTCGTCGTCGTCGTGACGTTCGCGTACGTCGCGGCGCTCTCGAAGACGATCTGGTCGATCTGCTTCGGCGAGGACGGGCTCGCGACGTCGAACGTCGTCACGACCGTGCGCGCCTTGGGGCCGCACCCGTAGCACGCGCCGTTCTCCCACGAGGCGACGTAGAGGACGTCGCCGACGATGCGCGAATCGGCGATCTCCCCCGGGATGCTCAAGGTGCCGACGGCCTTCGGGCTCGCCGGGTCGGCGAGGTCGATCGCCTGGAGGAGCGAGCTCGACGTCGCGACGGGCGGCGTCGGCGTCGCGTCCTCGGGGAGCGGATCGGCGAGGCCGCCGTCGAAGCGGACGCCCTGGTTCGCGAGCACGAGGAGCGCGCCCTCCCGGCGGTACATCTCGAACGGCTCGCCGCGGAGCGCGAACTTGCCGAGGAGCGTGAGCGCGCTCGGCTGCGAGCCGTCGACCACCGCGAGCGTACCCGAGCGCGAGATCGTGTAGAGCCAGTTCCGCTCCGCATCGAGCTGGACGATGTCGGCCTCGGCGACGAGGCGGGTCGCGTCCGTCCGGGTCGACGGCTCGTTCGGCGCCGCGGCCCCCGCGTTCTGGAAGTCCCTCCCGCCCGACGACGGCGCCGCCGCCTCGTCCGAGACGCTGCTCGTACACAGGAGGCCACATCCCGTGAGCGCCGCGCCGGCGGAGCCGATCGTGACGAGGGTGCCGAGGACCGCGGACGCCTGGAAGAAGCGGGACAAGCTCATGGCGATCCCTCTCAGCAAGCGTCGCGCCACGCGTGCTCTGCGGGAAAACGCGGTGATTCATCCGACTCCGCCCCTGGCGCCGCGATCCGTCGCGGGACACCGCGGTCATGCCCCCATGCCGCCGGCCCCCCGCGTGGCACAGGTCGCGCTCGGTTTCTCGGCACGGGGAGCGTCGCGCGGTACCCTGGCGGACATGGATGACCACGGCTCGCTGATCGCAGGCGGCACGATCGTCTTCACGCTCCTCATCATCGTGTTCTCGCTCGTCGTCACGGTCGTCCCGATCGTGCTCGTCTTCCGCTACATCGCGAAGATGAACGGAGCGAACCAGCAGCTCCTCATGACGGGCGTCCCGGCGCAGGCGCGCGTCGTCCAGATGGGCCCGACCGGGATGACGATCAACGGCGCCCCGCAGATGAACCTCGTCCTCGAGGTGTACCCCCCGCCGACGCCCGGCTACCGCGGGTCCCCCGCGGCGTTCACGGCGACGGTCCAGGCGCTCGTCCCGGTCTACGCCATGGGGCGCGTCCAGCCGGGCGCGACCGTGCCCGTCCGGTTCAACCCCGGGATGCCGTCACAAGTTGCCGTCGACTTCCGCGCGATGGGCTTCGCCTGATTCGGGCGGCTTCGCGGCCTTCTTCTTCTTCCTCCGCGCCCGCACGACGAGCACGACCACGATCACCGCACAGGCCGCGACGATCGCGCCCCCCACGGTCTCCACCTTCCGCGCCAGGGCGTCCCGCTCGAGCGCGTCGACCGCACACGAGCTGAAGGCGACCGGCGCGTTCCACACGAGGGGCGTGCAGTGCCGGTGCCGGAGCGCGAGCCAGTCCATCAGCGCCGCCACCGTGATGTGGACGAGGAAGCCCTGGTAGATGCTCTTCGTCTTCATCGACAAGGAGCCGAGCGCGATCCCCGCGATGACCGCGCCGATCGCCTCGAGATACGGCTTTCCGTAGTGAATCATGCAGTACGGGACCGCCATCGCGAAGATGGCGCCCGACCCGAAGCTCTTTCGCAGGACGCCGAGCCAGAACCCCCGGAAGAACATCTCGAGCGCGAGGAACTGGGCGAAGTACATCGCCTCCCACATGAGGAAGTCCGGCCAGCTCCGCGACGCCGTCTTGTAGAACGGGTAGTACGTGCCGAAATCCGGGCTCCGGCTCACGACGAGCATCGCGGGCAGCACGACGGCGAGGAAGAGCCCGTAGATCCACGCGTGCTCGAAGAACCCCTTCAGGCGGAGCCCGAGGTCCCGGAGGCTGTCCTTCGGAAACGCGATCTTCCAGACGAGGAACGGGAGCGTGTACCCGAAGATGCGGGTGCCGGCCCACCAGGCGTACCCCCAGAGCTCGTCGTAGCGCTGCCACTTGATCCACGGATGCCCCGCGTCCGCCTTCGCGAGCCACGGCGAGACGACCTGATCGAAGTACGTCCGACCGCCGTAGTACTCCTGCATCGTGAGGATGAGCGCGCAGAGCACGAGCGCCACGAACGGTCGCTTGTCGATCTCCCCGCGCGCGAGGATCTCCGCGCGTGAGCGCTGCGCGTCCTCGTCGAGCTCGCGCCACGTCTTCCGGAAGAAGAGGTAGACGAGCGGCAAGATGACGAGGAGCGCCGGGATCGGCAGCACGGGCTTCACCGTCTCGATGAAGCCGGCGAAGCCGGTCAGCTCCTTCGTGGGAGGCGTGACGAAGGGACGGAACACGGCTCAGCGCGCGTCGGCGATCTCGACGGCCCTCGTCAGGCGCGCGAGCGACACTTCCCGTCCGAGGACGAAGAGCACCTGGTAGAGGCCCGGGCTCGCGGTCCGGCCCGAGAGGGCGACCCGCGCGGGCTGGGCGACGTCCTTGATCTGGAGGCCCTCCTTCTCGAGGTACGCCTGCACTTTCGCCTCGAGGTCCGCCTCCGTCCACTCGGCGCTCGACGCGATCGCATCGCGGAACCCGCGGAGGCGCGGAGCGGCGTCCTTCACGAAGAACTTCTCCACGGCCTTCTCGTCCATCACCGGGGGCTCGCGGAAGAAGTAGTCGAGCATGTCGGCGGCCTCGACGAACGTGCGGGCGCGATCCCGAACCGTGTAGAGTGCACGGAGAACGTCCTCCTTCGTCACGTCGCGGAGGCCCCGCTGGGCGAGGAAGGGGAGCACCCGCGTCGCGTAGTCATCTGCGGAGAGGAGCCGCTCCGTCTTCAGGTGCTCGTGCTGGATGGCGAGGAACTTCTTCGCGTCGAACTTGCCGTCGCCGCGGCCGCACGCCTCCCAGCTGAAGGCAGAGACGAGGTCCTCCTTCGAGAAGATCTCCTGGTCCCCGTGAGACCACCCGAACCGCGCGAGGTAGTTCAGGACCGCCTCCGGCGCGTACCCCTGGTCCCGGTACTCGAAGACGCCGACCGCGCCGTCCCGCTTGGAGAGCTTCTCGCCCTTCTGGTTCAGCATCATCGGCAGGTGCGCGAAGTCGGGCACCTTCGCGCCGAACGCCTGGTAGAGCATGATCTGCGGCGGCGTGTTGATCATGTGATCGCGCCCGCGCGCGACGAGCGTGATGCCCATCGTGATGTCGTCGACGACGGCGCCGAAGTTGTAGAGCGGCACGCCGTCCGAGCGGAGGAGAACGAAGTCCTGCTGCTCGACGTTCGGCGTCTTCACCTCGCCGAAGACCTTGTCCGTGTAGGTGATCGAGCCTTCCCGATCGACCATGAAGCGGACGACGTGGGGCAGGTCGGGCTCGTCCGTGCGGTTCCGGCACGTGCCCGGGTACTTGAACTGCGCCTTCGGGTTCGCCTTCTTGAGCGCCTCGCGCTGCGCGTCGAGGATCTCCTTCGTGCAGTAGCACCGGAAGGCCTTCCTCTCGGCGATGAGGCGCGACGCGTGCTCCTTGTAAACCGCGAGGCGTTCCATCTGCGCGTAGGGGCCGTGCGGGCCGCCGACCTCGGGGCCCTCGTCCCAGTCGATCCCGAGCCAGCGCAGCGAGTCGAGGATGACCTGACGGCTCGCCTCCGTGGAGCGCTCCTGGTCCGTGTCCTCGATGCGGAGGACGAACGACCCGCCGGTCTTCCTCGCCCAGAGCCAGTTGAAGAGGGCCGTGCGTACCCCGCCGATGTGGAGGTAGCCGGTGGGGGACGGAGCGAAGCGGAGGCGAGGAGACATCGCGACCCCTCGACTACCACAGACCCAAGGGTGCACCGATCGGGATCGCGCTGCCCCGAGCCCCATCGAGGGGGCCCGGTGTCACCACCGATTGCACGTACGCGACGCGAGCACCGGCGCGACGACGCTGTCGCAGCGCACGCGCACGCTCGCCATGGCGAGCTCGACGCTCTTCTGCGCGCGCTCGAACGGCTCCTTCGCGCCGCCCGCCTCGACGACGAAGAGCCTGTTCTGCGCCGGGTAGACCGCGACCCAGTAGGTGAACGGCTTCCCGTCCTGATCGCGGCCGAAGCGTAGGAGCTTGCCCTTGGTCCCGTCCTTCGACGTCACGTCGGCCGTACCGTAGAGGGCGTAGCCGGACCCTTCCCGCAGCTGGAGCGTGAGGGCATGGGTCCAGAAGGCGAGATCCCCGCGCTCCTCGTCCTCGACGACGCGGACGGCGGTGACGACGCCCTCGGGGCTCGTCGCGCGGTAGGCGTACTGCTCCTGGTCGACGAGCTCGACGAAGCCGGGGGCGGTCTTCACGTCGAACGGGCGGCCACACGCGACGGCGCCGAGCGCGAGGACCGCGAGCGCGACGAGGAACGACGGCGATCGGTTCACTTCTTCTCCTCCGTGAGCGAGAGCAGGCTGGGGAGCCCGAGGTCGGTGAGCCAGGCGAAGGGGAGGCGCGGCGTCCGCGCCACGCCGCTCGGCGCGCGCTCCTCGAACGACACGGCGACGGTCGAATAGGCGATCTTGTCCCGGAGGACCTTCAGCTTGCCTTCGAGGAGCTCGAGCTCGCCGGTCACGCGATGCATCTCCTTCTCGATCTCGAGGGCCTCCTTCACGTTGGCCTTCGCGAGGAGCTCCTTCAGACGCGTCTGCATCGCGCGCGCGTTCTTGATCCGGATCTCGAGGTCCACGTGCTCCTCGGTGACGTCGACGGCCTCCACGGACCGGTGGAGGACGTCTCCGATCTTGTCGATCCCCGAGACGACCGCCTGGAACCTCGCGCGCGGGACGCGGACGACGATCTCGCGATCCTGCCTCTTCGCGACGAAGCCGCCGTGATCGCGCGCGATCTTCTCGACGGCGCCGAGGCTCTCCTCGACCTTGTAGACCGCCAGCGAGAGCTGCGCCGCGTACACCATCAGCGTCGGATCGCGCGCCACCTCCGCGGCCGGATCGCCCTTCGCCACCGCGACGGGCGTGGTCGTCGCCGGCGGCGGGGGTACCGCGGGAGCCGACGCGCCGGTCGCGGCCGGCTCCTCCGACGCGATTTCGTCCTTCTTCGACGACGAGCGCTCGGGAGGCGCGGGCGGAGCGCTGCTCTTCATGATCCCCTGCGGGGCCGCATAGGCCGCGGAGGGGGCCTCGACCGAGCGTGCCGTGCCGCACCCCTCCGCCGCGCCGCCGAGCAGCACCAACACGAGCGAGAGACCGCGAGAGCGTGCCATCGGTGGCCTCAACGCGCGTGCCGGCCCGTCCTTACAGCCCTCACGACGAGATCCGCTTTCCGCTCGGTGATACCCTCGCGCTCGTGATGGCCCGCATCCTCGTCGCATGCGCCGTCGCTCTCGCCACCTCGGCGCTGGCGTGCGGCGGGAACGCACCCCCCAAGGAGCCCGCTCTGGTCGAGCTCGACGCTGGGCCCTCACCGCCGGCGATACGGATCGCGCCGGAGGAGGCAGACGACACGAAGGCCGCCCGGAAGCGCCTGCTGAAGGACTGCGCGAACGGCGAAGGGCTCGCCGAGGCGCGCGCGAAGAACGAGGACGACTGCACGAAGGGTGAGGCACTGGCCTGCAGCGAGGCGGCGAAGGCGTACCTCTGCGGCGCGGACCGCGAGCACCGCGGGGAGGCCGCCGAGAGGCTCTTCCAGCGAGGGTGCGCGCTCCGCGACGGCCGGGCGTGCACCGCGGCGGCCTACCTGTTCGAGCACGCGCTCGAGGTCCCCCGCGACGCGCCGCGCGCCGCCATGATCCTCGAGAAGGCGTGCGCCGACGACGTCGAGGAGGCGTGCAACGGGTACACGGCGCTCCTCCTCGCGCGGACGAGGCCGCTCGCCGCTCCGGTCGTCCGCGTCCTCGGCGCTGCGTGCGAGAGAGGCAACGCGGAAGCCTGCGCGGCGCTCGCGTCCGTCGTGCAGACCGACCACGAGGACGTGAAGGCCGACCCGTCGCTCGCCTTCGGCGCGGCGGAGAAGGCATGTCAGGCGAAGAACGCGGTCGGCTGCGCCGGGCTCGCGTCGTTCCTCTCCCTCGGCATCGGGACGAAGAAGGACCCCAGGCGCGCCGCGACGATCGCCGAGCGCGCCTGCCGTGAGGGCGTCGCGCTCGGATGTCGCCTCGCGTACTTCGCCTACGACAAGGGCGAGGGAGTCCCGAAGGACGAGGCGAAGGCGAAGGATTTCCTCCGCCGCTCCTGCGCGATCGAGGTCACCGAGTCCTGCAGAGAGGTGCGCTGACGACGCTCAGTAGACGAACGGGTCGCGGCACGCCTCGCTGCCGAGGTTGCCCGACTTCAGCCCCTCGCACGTCAGCTTCTGGATCGCCGGGATGCACTCGCCCTTGAGGCGCACGTCGTTCGTCGCGCGCTTCACGGTGACGCACGACGCAGCCTCCAGGTAGGCGCGCACGCTCTCGTCGTAGGTCTCGCCGCAGCCGCCCTGCGCGACCGGCTTCGCGGCGACCTGCGCGAGCGCGTTCGCGAGCGACACGCAGTCCGGATGCGCGTCGTTCTTGAGGACCTCGAGGCACTTCGCGTTCGGATCGAGGATCTTGTCGAGCTTGCACACGTAGAAGCGCGACGGGTGGTGCAGGGGCGCCTTCGCCTGGAAGCTCGCCCAGTAGGCCGAGACGCGGTCGGCGAAGTCGTGCTCGCCGGCGTGAGCGCCGATGCGATGCACGCCCGTCGTCTTCGACAGGAACACGAAGCGCTCGTTGCCGTCGTCCTCGCGCTGCCCCTCCGCGGCCACGTGGCTGTAGCCGAGCCAGCTCGGCGGCGAGACCGTGACGGGGTCGCCGTAGTTCACGACGCGGAACACCTTCGTGCCCGCCGCCTTCTCCTTCTCGGCGAGCTCGGTCGCGAAGTCGCGGTTACCGACGCGCGGCGATCCGAACGTGTAGTGGGCGTAGACCTTTCGGCCCTCGTTCAGCGCGGCGGCGACGGCGAGGGTGCTGAGCGCGCCACCGAGGCTGTGCCCCGTGACGTAGAGCGGGATGTTCGGCCGGATCGCCTCTTGCTCCTTCAGGTACGCCGAGAGGCTCTTCTTGTCCTCGCCGAGGATGCCGCTGCCGTCCCAGACCGGGCTGAAGACGCCGTAGAATCCGCGGTGCACGTCGCCCTTGCCGAACGGGACCTTGCGGAACTTGAGATCGGTGCGGATGTCCGTCTTGCTCTCGGTCCCGCGGAACGCGAGGATCGCGACGCGGTCCGTGGCGAGGTAGACGGCCTGCGTGTCGTTCTTGGCCTCGAAGAAGCGGTAGGTCTCCACCTTGGTCTCGGGACCGCCGAGGCGCCGGAGCTCGCTCGCGAGGATCTCCTTCAGGCTGCCGTGCGTCGTGCGGCTCTCGTAGACCACGTCCGACGCGCGGGCGAGCCACGCCGCGTTGGCGAGGCTGAACTGGCCGCTCTCCTCGGCGCGCGGCTCGAAGCGCCGGGCCGCGACGGACACGGCGCTGTCGTCGTCCCCCACGTCCTCCGTCTCGGTGGCGCACGCGGCGGTCGCCGTCGACGCGACGACCAGGGAGAGGAACGCGAGGTGGCGAAGAGAACGCATCGTGGTCGACTCCGCACTCAACCCTCGTGCCGACGCCCGAGCTCGCGCGAAGCCCACGGAACCACGTCACCGCGCGCGGCGGATTTCTCGATACGAGATCACGGGTGGTACGCGGGATCCCCACATGTGCGTGGATCGTCGACAACTCAACCACACGAAGGAAAACAGGCGTTGCGCTGGGAGCAACCGATGCCGGATCACCCCCCGCCGGCTCGACGTCACGGGCTCGCGCGGACGAACGTGACGTCGTCGAGCACCACACATTCGCCGGCGACCGTGCGCGCGGCGAAGTAGACGGAGAGCTCGCGGTTCGGCGGAAACGCCTTCGTGAGCTCGAAACGTTGGAACTCGGTCCCGAGCGGGAGGTTCTCGACCTTCACCCCGACGTCGCTCTCGTCGACGATGCCCGCGCTGAAGCCTGGCGCGGAAGGCGTCGGCGGCGTCGGGTTCCTCGCCCAGGCGACGAGCGTGAAGGTCCCGCCGATCGACGACGCGAGCCGCTGCTCGAGAAACGCGCTCGCGTTCCCGTTGCCGACGCTCGCGCAGAGGAGGCAGGCCTTCTCGCCGCTGTGCGCGCCCGCGACGGGCCTCGCGGTTCCGCCGATCACGTTCCACCCTGCGCACGTCGACGACGTCGACTCGAAATCGGTCTGGTGGACGATCTCTCCGTCGGGGATGCCCGCGTCGCGCGCGCCGCCGCCGTCGCCCGCGCCGCCGCCGTCGCCCGCGCCGGGGGCGGC